>JAYUUO010000060.1:0-5286 GCA_043754515.1 Armatimonadota bacterium | reverse complement strand
GTTTTGAGAGAAGGCAAGAGTTTGGAGGAACACATACCCCCTATACCAGCAAATCAGGCATAATGTCCCCCGTTCACCAAAAGGTCGGGAGAACCCAGAAATGTACGCTAAGCTCGTTCTCAATCTCAAACTCTCGAAAAACGAATGTTTATTGAGGGGCTGACACTCTGCTCCGAAAGGAGCGAAAACGGCTTGATTTTCCTGTCAAGAGCGCCTGTTTCCTAATTTCAACAGCGACCAACTGACAAAAATAAAGACAACTACTATGCCGAAAACATACGCGGCGACGGTAGGGCCACCCATTTTTGCAACATTGAGAAACGGATACGGATACCAGCCGACTAGTGCGCCGCGAACCAGCAGATAGGTCATGTAAAGCAGGGGAAACACCTGCCACAGCAACAGATCCCGCACACCGAGTTTTGTCATAGGCGGTTGGTAAAGCCAGTCGAGCAGGACTGCAACCGGCATGACGTAGTGGAGTACGGTGTTGATCCAGGGAAGAAGACCCTCCAAATTAGCATCTCGCAGCAAAACAACAAACAGAAGGCCAACCACGACCATGTTCACAGCCGCAGCACCACGAACTGCGCCCCCCGAAACGGAGGATTCGCGACGAATAGACAACTGATACGCGCCGAAAATCAAAACAACTGCGGCAAAAAGGTTTGACAGATTCGTGAAATAACTAAAAAAGTTGAGGATGCTGAGGCCGTGTTGAACCTGAAGAGAAAATTGTTTTCCTATAGCCGTCAACACGAGGAGGCCAAAGATCAGACGCAGAGAAATCAAGATGCTATGCTTGGTCATGTGCCAGCCATTCCGTTTCTTGGTTAGTGGAGCGCAGCCCCATAGAGTGTGTTATGGACTTTGCTGAGAGTGCAGTCACCGCCATAAAATCAAGGTATTATAGCCTGTTATACCCGTTTTGGAGTGATAGCGAGAACCTTCTCGCCATCACCCCAAAAGCGGAAGTCGTCACAGCCGGGAGTACCCCCCAAGCGATACCGGCCATTATTACGACTGCCGGAAAGAAGGCGATCTTCTCGTTCGCCAACTACTTCACCGCCGAGATAGAAAACCCGAACACCTGCGCCGCATACCTTCAGGCGTGGCGTGAGTTCAACAAATGGACAGACGGGCGGAACGTTCGGCTCGATGAGTTAAATCCCTTAATGATTGCTGGCTACCACGAGGATTTGGGAAAGCGGTATCACGTCCGCAACGTCAAGCAACACCTCGCCGCGCTCCGAAAAGTTTTTGACCAGTTAGTAGTTGACCAGGTGATTCCACTGAACCCCGCCGCGACCGTGCGCGGCTCGAAGTTTTCCGCCCAGCAAGGGGTGACGCCGATTCTCTCGGACGAGGAGACGCGCAAGCTTTTTAATAGCCTGGACACGTCGCACACCGTTGGACTTCGAGATCGAGCGATTCTCTCCGTCCTTGTTTTCGCGGTCGCCCGAGTCGGCGCGGTTGTCGGGATGCAGGTTCGAGACTTTTACCCCCAGGGGCGCAAATGGAAAGTGTGACTGCACGAAAAAGGCGGCAAGCTGCACGAGGTTTGGTGTCACCACAATCTTGAGGAGTACCTACACGCCTACATCGAGGCGGCGAAAATCGGGGAGGCGAAAACTACTTCCCTCTTTCGCTCGACAGCGGGACGGACGAAGAAGCTCACAAGCCTCGGGCTGGACCGGCGCAAAGTGTACGACATGATACGGCAGCGCAGCCAGGAGATAGGCATCAAGGCAATCATCGGTTGTCACTCGTTCCGAGCAACTGGCATCACGCTCTACATGGAAAACGGCGGCAGTATCAACGAGGCGCAGAAGCTCGCCAACCACGCAGATCCACGGACGACGAAGCTCTACGACCGAAGCGCAGATTCCGTCAGTCTGGACGAGATCGAGCGCATACGCTTCTAAAATTACCAGGCATGAGAACGTGTGCTGCTTAAAATGCTATTCCATATTTGAATTTGATAAAGGAGAATTGGTCGTTAGGACCGTCGTACCGCGTATGGCAGAAGAAGGAGACACCGAGCGTCTGCTTGTGTCCGATGGCGCGGTTCACGGCAAACTTTAACTCTAATTTCTGGGTCGGTGCCGGGTCGAACTGCCCCAGGTTCTCGTAGCGGTGGATATTAAATTGAGTGTTCCAAAGGGGCAGGAAATCCCACTCTGCCGTGCCTGACAGGTCGTAGAAAAGCCGCCCACCCGCGACCTTTTTTTCGGCCAACGCCAAACCCGAAAGATGAACGGTTCGCGTAACGTATTTCGTGTATTTTAAGCCTCCAATTCCCCAGAAATAGTGGTCGGCAAAGTGAAAGTTCTCGTGTTGAAGCCCGCCGATGGTAAATCCCAGTGGCCCCGCGATAGAGCGGCTGTACATGGCCTGAAACTCGAACTTCGGCTCATTGATATTGCGGCGTAGTTGTCCCGGTGGATCAGCATTATAGGAACTGTCCGTGTAGTACTCAATATTTGGCAGCCAGTTGACATTGCCAATGGCCGCTATTGCGGCGTTGGAGTTACCGTTTGTCCGCAGAACGCCCGCGAATCTCGCCGATGATAGCACGATTTTTGTTGAGGTTTATGAAGCAATGGTACTCTGGCACGGTGCGCGAAAAGTGGTTTCCGTGTTGGCGACGGGGCGACTTCCCCTGCTGGGAATGCTCTTGCTTGATGGCTCCGATCTCAACATACAGGTTGCCAGTGGTGGTCTCGTGTTGCCCGATTTGCTTTAGTCGCGATTCTACATGAACCGGTCTGTTACGTTTTCCTCCCGGTACTCCGGGAGGCTTTATCAGGCCGATGATGCCGCCGTGTCTTTTATTTCTCCTGGGAATCGTGTGTATCGGTCTTCTACTGACGACAAACAAGTTTTGAAGCGACAGTCAATTTTGTTTCAAAATGATTGCTTGAGACGGGTTAAGCCGTTCACCGACGGGGCGTACTCCAGGGCAGACAGTGCCCTTTACTTTTCCATCAGTTATGACGACGTGGATCGCCACGATTTTTCGAGGGCGTGGGTGAAGTAGTTCTTTCTTTCTAGGCGACGCTTCTTGTGGTAGCAGGAGGAACAACGTTCCCCGCCCCCCTCGTTATCACTTGCGCGAGCGCGGGTCCAGCGCGTCCCGCAACCCGTCCCCCAGGAAGTTGAGTGCCAGCACCGTGACCGACAATAGCACCGATGGGTACAATAGTTGTTCCGGTTTGGAGCGGTAGTAGTCCAGCGCGTCGTTGATCATCCGCCCCCACGATGGGAACGGCCGCTGTACGCCGATACCCAAAAACGACAGGCTTGCTTCCGCGAGAATGACACCCGCCGCGTCCACCGTCACCGCGACCAGGATCGGCGAGAGCAGGTTCGGCAGGATGTGCTTCAGGATAATGCGCCCGTCGGTCGCGCCGAGCGAACGCGCGGCCTCGACGAACTCGCGCTTTCGGAGTGATAGCACCTGCCCGCGCACCAGCCGCGCGAGCGGGGGCCAGCCGGTGACACCGAGCGCGACGATTACCAGCGTGATGGAGGCGGCGGGCGACGAGGCAGCGGTGCCGAGCGTCCCGAGGAGCAGAATCGCCAGCAAGACGTCAGGAAAAGCGAGCATGACGTCGGTGACGCGCATCAAGAGCGTATCAAGCCAGCCCCCCCGGTAGCCCGCGATCAGCCCGACCGTAAGTCCGATGGAGACGACGAACAGTTCCACGCTTGCCGCGACCGTGAGCGAGATCCGCGCTCCGTAGATCAGGCGCGACAGAATATCGCGCCCTAAATCGTCGGTGCCGAACGGGTGCGCGGCGGACGGCGACGCGAGCCGCGTGGACAGCTCCTGCGCGGCAAACCCTTTAGGTGCCAGCACCGGCGCGAGGAGGGCGCACAGGACGATGAACGTCAGCACGGCCAGACTCCCGGCTGCGAGCGGGTTTGAGAGTAGCCGCCTCCAGATACCGGGCGGCGGGGGTGCTAGCGGCTCGTCCGGGGTGTCGTTCGGGGACGAAGGGGTGCCCGTCCCCGCCGCCGGTTCGTGGAATGCCATTCGCTTATGCCCCCCCCTTCGTCTTTGTGACAGCGTTCGCGACCCGCGTGCGCGGGTCGAGCACGCCATACAGGATGTCCACGACAAGGTTAACCAGAACGAAGATCGTCGCGAGTAACAGGGCAAGCCCCTGTACGACCGGGTAATCCCGATCCAGAATCGAGCGGATGCTCTGGTAACCGATGCCGGGGATTGTAAAGAAAGTTTCCACTATGAACGAACCAGAGAGAAGGTAGCCGAACGTGGTTCCCGCCGCCGTCAGGATCGGCGGGAACGCGTTCTTCAAGGCATGTTTGAACAGCACGGTCGCGGGCGACAGGCCCTTGGCGCGGGCAGTACGAATGTAGTCCTGACCCAGCACATCCAGCATCGCGGAGCGGGTCAGGCGGGCGATCAGCGCGGACGAGCGCGACGCTAGCACGAGCGTTGGGAGCAGGAAATATTGCGGTGCGATTCGACCTTCGCCCACGGAGAACCCGATCACAGGAAGCAAGCCGCGCTGAACGGCGAGCCATAGCACCAGCACCGGCCCGAGTACGAACGACGGCACCGCGACCCCGACCATTGCCGCGCTCATCGCGACGCGGTCAATCCACTTGTTGGCGTTCACGGCGGCGAGTACGCCGAGCGGGACACCGACCACGAGCGACACGATCAGCGCGGGCACCGCCAGCGCGGCGGTGTTCGGTAAGCCGCGCTTGATGATGTCTGTGATCGGCTCGCGGGTCTGATAGGAGCGTCCGAAGTCGCCATGTGTCACGATCTGCCCGACGTAATCGGCGTAGCGCACCAGCGGCGGGCGGTCTAGCCCCCAGGCATGACGGGTACGCGCTTTCGCTTCCGGCGCGGCCCTCTGTCCCAGTAAAATGTCCACCGGATCGGCGGGCGAAAGGTAGGCGGCGAAGAAAACGAGGAACGAGATCGCCAGCAACGTAGGCACGGCGAGCGCGAGGCGGAGTAGAATAAAGCGCAGTAGCGGCGGCAGAGTCATGGTCGCGGAGAGAACTTAGGGCACATTATACCGCAAACTGTGGATGGGTGGAGCGGCTGAAGGAGGTCGGGTCAGGGGGCAAACGCGCCGCGCAGTTCACCACGTGACCTTCCACGTCACCGAAGTCGTGCATTCAGTGACGGAGGCTCGAGCCACCGCAAGGGAACCCCAACCGATTGGGGACGCGTAGTTAAGCCGGATACCTATGAATATACCCTCCCCCGTTCTTACCACCTCTCGCCTCTTGCTTTACGCT
>JAYUUO010000059.1:0-16122 GCA_043754515.1 Armatimonadota bacterium | reverse complement strand
GGTTCCCCCCTCTCTCAAGGATTGAGGGAGGGGGTTAGGGGGGTGGGAGTCCGACGCGCGGGGCGATTCAGATGCGCTCGCCCTGCCCGCCGGGAGCCGCAGGCGGCGGGCGGCTTTACCGGGGGCTAGGGCGGGCCGGGCACTTGCAGGTGGGAGTCCGATGTGCGAGGCCAAACTCTACCGGTTCCGGGCACTTGCGGGTGGCGCGGGGCGCGGAGCCCGATGCGCTCGCCCTGCCCGCCGGGCGGCCTGGAAAACGATAACCCCGCCCCGTAATACGGCGGCGTGTCTTTACGTCTGGTACAATCCACCCGCCATGACCGACCCCCTACCCGAACGCGCGTCCGCCCGCCTAATACTCGTCCACCTGCCCACGCGCGCCATGCTCTGGCTGGCGGTGCGCGACCCGTTTATGATCGCCCGCGTGCCCGCCGGTTGCGTCTGCTGGACGACCCCGGGCGGCGGCGTTGATCCCGGCGAGTCGTTCGCGCGGACCGCCGTGCGCGAGTTGTGGGAGGAGACGGGGCTTGTCGCGGGAGCCGACGCGCTGATCGGCGAGCCGCTGTTCGAGCGTCGCCGCGTCGTGCCATGGGGCACGCTGGACGCCCCGACGCGGATGCTCTCGGTCGAGCAGTGGTTCCCCGTGACGCTCCGGGTCGGTAGAGACGCGGTGTCGGACGCCAACCTGCTACCGTACGAGAAGCTGGGGATCACCGCGTACCGGTTCTGGACGGCGGACGAGATGCGCGACGCCGCCGCGCGGCAGACCGACGCGTTCTTCCCGGACGATCTAGCGGCGGCTCTGGACGACTGGCAGGGCGCGTAGGAACCCGCTCGACGCGACCGCGCCTTCGACGTCGCTCACCGTGATCCGGTCCATGCACTCCCGGAAGTACGGATTCGCGCAGGTCGAGCGGTGACACGGGGCGCACGCGAGCGGGGAGCGCAGTGTCATCCCCTCGCCGACGAGGGGGCGCAGTTTCGTCTCGTCGGTCGGCCCCCACAGCGTCACGAACGGCGTACCGAGCGCGGCGCACAGGTGCATCGCGCTGGAGTCCATCGTTACCGCGAGGTCCGCGTGGCGCAGGAGCGCGATGTACTCGGGAAGACTGGTGCCCTCCGCGAGCACCGGGGGATACGCCGCTTGTTCCGCGATTTCCCGCGCCTTTTCGCCGTCGCCGGGTCCCATCGTCATGATCACGAGCGCGCCGAACTGTGTCCGCAAACGGTCGCACAGGGCGGCGACACGCGACCCATCCCAGCATTTGTTATCCGCCGTCGAGAACGGCGCGACGACCACCACCGGACCCCGGTGCCCCGGCGCGTGCCGCGCGACAAAGTCGCGAAAGAACAGCACCCGGTCCTCCTCCGCGCCAATCGTCAGCGTGTACCCGGCGTCGGGGATGCCGAGGTGCCGCGTCGCCGCGAGGTAATGCTTCGTGTCGTGCTCGGTATGTTCGTTGCGCAATATGTCCGTGCAGACCGCGCCCGCCCAGAACGGCACCTTGCCGGGGAACACGCCGACGCGGCGGGGCGCGACACAGAGCGGGTGTGTCCACCACCTCTCGGGGTGAAAGTTGAGTACCGCGTCGAAGCGGCGCTCGCCCAGCTCGCCCTGCAAACGCCAGGTGTCGGCGAACCACCGGGCATAATTCCGGCCCCGCCAGAGTTTGCGCCGGTGCTCCGTCGGAAGCGCGATCACCTCGGCGATCAGCGGGTGGCCTTCGAGAGCGGGTGCCCATGTTTTGTTGGCGATCCACGTGATCCGGCAGTCCGGGTATTTCGTTTTGATCGCGGTCAGGAGCGGCGTTGACATCACGATATCGCCGAGTGCCTGCAATTTCAGAATCGCGATGTGCTTCATGCCCGCGCCCCCGTCCCGGTCAGATAACCGTCAATCGCGGATTTGACTTCGGCGACCGTGATCTGCTTCATGCACGCCCGGAACTCCGGGTTCGCGCAGGTGGATCTATCACACGGGGCGCACGGGAGCGGGTGGAACAGCGCGGTGCCGCCCACCCCGGATTTGCGCGGGGCGCGGCACTCAACGGGGGTCGCGCCAAACAGGGCGATAAACGGCGTGCCCGTCGCGGCTGCGAGATGCATCGCGCTACTGTCGGCGCAAACCACGAGGTCGGCACGCGCGATCAGGGCGACGTACTCGGGGACAGTAGTGCCGTCCGCGAGGATCGGACAAACCCCGGATAGCTCGACGATGGGCCGGATTTTCTCCGCGTCTTTTCCGGCGCAGGAGAGCACCACGACCGCGCCGCGCTCGCGCCACAGCCAGCGTATAATCTCGGCGTAACGCTCCGGCTCCCAGCACCGGTTATCCGCCGTCGCGAGCGGCGCGAGCAGCACCACCGGGCCACAATGTCCCGGCGCGTGCCGCGCGAGAAAGGCGTCGGCGTACGCCTTGCCTGCGGACGGCTCGGCAACCGAGAGCGCGTGCCCGGCGTCGGGGATGCCCAGGTGCCGCGTCGCGCCGAGGTAGAAGTCGGTCTCGTGCGCCCCCGGCGCATAAGTCACGACGTCGGTGTACGCCGCCCGCGCCCAGCGCGGCACCGCGCCGTGGAACAGCGCGACCCGGCGCGGCGCGACGGCCAGGAACGCCATCCACCATTTTTCCGGGTGGCAATGGATCAGCGCGTCGAAGCCGCGCGCCCGCAAATCCCGGCGGATTCGCGCGGTCTCACGTCCCCACGCCGCGAACCGGCCCCCACGCCACAGCCCCCGCCAGGCGTCAATGTCGAGCGCGATCACCTCGGCGATCAGCGGGTGTTCTTCGAGCGCGGGTGCCCACGTTTTGTTGGCGATCCACGTGACGCGGCAACCCGGATGCGCGGCGTGAACGGCCTGTAGCATCGGGGTCGCCATCACGATGTCGCCCAGTGCCCACAGTTTCACGATGGCGAGGTGCTTCACGCGGCGACGGCTTTCGCGAGCAGTTGCCGCGCCGCCGCCGCGACTTCGTCCACGGTGAGTAGATTCATGCAGAGCACGTGCGTCTCGCCAACGTTCGGGCAAACCTTTTGGTCGCAAGGCCCGCACGGCACCGGATGCAAAAGCACCGTGCCGCGCCCCGCGAGCGGCTTGCGGCCGTCGGCGGGGGTCGGCCCGAAGAGCGATAGGAACGGTGTGCCAACCGCCGCCGCGACGTGCATCGGCCCGGTGTCGCCGCTCACCAGGAGCGACGCCCGCGCGATAAAGGCCGCCATTTCGCGGAACGTCAGCCGCCCCGCAACGACGAGCGGCTTCGTCTGCATCCGCGCCGCGACCGCGTTGATCGGCTCCGCCTCCTTCGCGCTGCCGATCAGCGCGATCGTCGCGCCTTCCGCATAGAGTCGGTCGCCGAGTTCGGCATACCGCGCCCCATCCCAGCAACGCGACTCCCACGTGGTCATCGGCGCAAGGATCACGAGCGACCGCCCCGATACCTCGCCTTGAAGCACCTCGCGCGCCGCCTGGTCGTCCTCGCGCGTAAAACCCATCGTCATCCGGCGCGTCGTCGGCTCGATCCCGAGCGGCTTGAGCGCGAGCAGGTACTGTTCGGTGCGGTGCGTGGGCAGGTCGGGGTGCGCGAAGAAGTCGGTATAGAAGCGGGTATTTTGACTGGTCGGTTTGTCGTTCTCGAACTGGCGGAACGTGTCGAAGATGCCGATGCGGACGCCCGCGCCGCAGTGCCGCGCGATCAGTTGCCACTCCTCCGGCTGGAACGAGATAAAAATGTCGTACCGCTTCTCCCGCAACTGGCCGCGAAACCGCAGTGCCCGCGCGAGCCAGACCGGGAGGAGGCCGTGCCGGATCATCCGCTTCCAGAACACGCTGTCGAACAGGAGCAGTTCGTCAATCTCCGGGTGCGCGTCAATCGCGGTGCGCTCTTTGTGTTCCACCAGCCACGTGATGTGCGCGTCCGGGTAGGCGGCGCGCAGGGCGGACAGTACCGGCGTCGCCATCAGAATATCGCCGTGCGCCCCGTTGCGCTGGATCAGAATCCGGCGGGACGCCCGCTCGCGCGGCACCGGGCAACGGTTCATCACCGCGTCGCCCACCGGGTGGAAAGGGTCGAGCGGTGCCGCGAACCGGGGGAAACCGAACGATGCCACGGCTATTTCGTCGCCTTCGACCGCAGGACTTCCTCATAGAGCGATTCGTTGCGGTCGGTCATGCCGGAGAGCGTGAATAGCGCGTCGGCGCGCGCGCGACCGGCGGTCCCCATCGCTTCGCGTTCGGCGGGCGAGAGCGCGACGACCTGTCGGATCGCGGCCGCGAGCGCGTCGGTACTTCCGGGCGGCACCAGCAAGCCCGTCTCCCCCGCCGCGACCATCTCCGGCGTCCCGCCCGTGTCGGTGCCGATAACGGGCTTTCCGAGCGCCATCGCCTGCTGGATCACCGCCGCGCACGGCTCCGCCCATGTAGATGCCAGCACGAAAACATCAAGGGCGTTGAGGGCGTTGTTGACGTCGGCGCGGAACCCGGCGAATGTCACGCGCCCCGCGAGGTCCGGCATTGCGGCCCGCGCCCGCGCGATCTCGCCGTCCGGCCCGTCCCCGACGACCACGGCGTGCAAGTCCGCGCCGGATGTTACCGCCAGTGCCACTGCGTCCAGAAACACGGCGTACCCCTTCTCCGGCGCGATCCGCCCGACCAGTCCGGCCACGAAACGGCCGGTGGGGATGCCCCACTCGGCGCGAACCGCATCCGGGGCGAGCGTGGTATGGCGGAAGGCATCCGTGTCCGTGCCGTGATGGATCGTGACGACTTTCTCGGGGCGCTGACGTCCGCCGCTCCCGATGAGAGTCTGGCGCACCGACTCGGACAGCGCGATCACGCGGTCGAAAAGCACACGGTCGTACATAAACCGCCCGAATGCGGACTTGAGCGGGTACGGCGAATGACGGCTCATTATGACAACCGGGACACCGGCGCGGCGGGCCAGAAGCGGCGTGACGACGTAATCGGTGGACCAGTGGACATGCACGACGTCCCACGCGCCCTCGGTCAGCACGCGGCGCAGGGCGGCGCGGTCGGCGAAGTCCCACTGCCGGTTCACGGTCACCGGCACGGTCGGCAGGTCGCGCTTGTGGGCTTCGCGCTCGACGAAGCCGCCGGGACGCGCTGAAACCGTGACCGAGTGTCCGCGCAGGGCGAGCTGTTGTCCGAGGTTGACCAGATGTAGTTCGGTGCCGCCCCAGCCGGGGAACCCGGAGCCGACCTGCAAAATCTTGAGCGGGCGCGGGGTCACGCTCCGGCGGGTTCCTTTTTCATCGCCTCGATTATACGGCTTGTTGAGCGGTCCGGCACGAGTTGCAGTATAACCACCTCGCCGCCTAGCGAGCGCACGAGCGGCGTTTCCGGCAGGGCGTCCGGCGTCTTGTAGTCGCCGCCCTTCGCGTGGATGTCGGGGCGGACGGCGCGTATCAGTTCCATCGGCGTGTCCTCGGGGAACACGCAGACCCCGTCCACGCAACGGAGCGCGGCGAGCAGTTCGGCGCGTTCGGCTTCGGGGTTGATCGGGCGCGTCGGCCCTTTGAGGCGGCGCACGGAAGCGTCGGCGTTGACGCCGATCAGGAGCGCGTCGCCGAGGGCGCGGGCGGCCTCCAGGTAGCGAAGGTGCCCGACATGCAGGATGTCGAACACGCCGTTTGTGAACACCACGCGTTTGCCGTCCGCGCGGAGCGACTCGGCGAGGGCGGCGAACGATTCGCGGGTGTGCGGGGTCACTGTTGTTGAGCCTCGATTTCGCGGGCTTCTTCAGACGAGATCGAGCCGCGCGAGGTGCTACGAACGTGTATCACCCGAACGACGAACGCATCCTCGCTCTGCGTCTCAACCTTGTACAGGATTCGGTAGGCCAGAGTACTCCCGGTGCGTCGCCATATGTAGTGACGAACCTTGACCCTGAAATATTCTTCTGGAACATAGGGATATCGTTCCGGCATGAAAGATAGTCCCAAGATTGCTTTAATAATGGCTTGTCGCCATTTATTGGCTATCTTCTCACCGTATTGATCGGCCAAGTAAACGTGCGTCGCGTCAATATCACGGTTTGCACGCTCGGTAACACGCACCGCATAGTGTATTGGTTCGTCATCGCCATTCATTTCATCTGTCCGCTGACAGTGCCCTCCGGGATACCGGCTAAGTCAGCAAGCGTGATGCCGTAGCGTTCCATTAGTTCTTCGATAGAGATGTCACGTCCGGCTTCTATGTCGGCGAGTCCTTCCTCGATCCCCAGGCGGCACTCCTCGGCGTCCTTGATCGGGTCGAAGTTCGCCTCGAGTTCGGCGGCGTACAGCGCGTCCGCGATCGCCTCCGACAGGTTCGGCGACAGGTCGCCGCTCAGGGCGGCGGCGACAAACAAGCTTCTCTCCTCGCGCGGCAGATCATTCAGCCGCGCGAATAACTCTTCCGGCAACTCGATTGTCAGGGTTTTCATAGTCTTCTCCATTCGATCCGTAGTCGTAGCGGTGCCATGGCTGTTACTCGCGGCCCCGCGTTAGAAGTTCCGCCTTCATAGTCTCCCATCGCGTCAACTCGTCCGCTAAAGGGGGCGTACGCCCCGCTTCGACGTCGGCATCGGCTTCCGCAACGGCGGCTATCAGGTCGGCGCGTTCTTCGTCGGGAGTGAGACGGTTGGCCAATTCGTCTTCCGCGAGTGCCTCCAGAATATTCTCGTGGACATCGGCATACTCCCTGCTCGCGAGTTCCGCCATGTGCCGCCCGCGCCCCGCGCCGCTATCGGCGGCGAGTTTCGCACTCAGTGCTCGGGATGTGGTTTGGCTGAGTGAAGGGGTTGGTGCTGTCATTTTAATGCCATCCTCCTGTACCTGCCAGGGCACTACCTGTCGAACCTGCGCGAGTTTCATGGTTGACGTCAGTCCCCCCGACCCACGTACAGAACGCCGACCTTGTTATGGGAATCGAAGTAGAGACGGCCGCTGGGAGTCCTGAGAAAGGTGTCAGGCAGGAACGAGGGCGGCAGGGAGCCGCGCATCTTTAGGAAGGAGGGCGTGCTAACGAAGAATCGGAATCGGAAGTTGCTCCTTACCTCCTCCGCGTCCTCCATGCTCATATCGACCGAGAAGTTCTTGGGCCACTTTTTTCCGGGTAGGTATACGCGATACTGTATGTATCTTTGTGACTCATCGGCTATGTACGACCGCGCCATGGACCGGGGTAGCCCCATCCTGTCGGCTATAGATCGGCTCGCGTTCGCTTCCTGCTTCGCTACCGGCGTGCCGAGGAACAAGATCGCGAACAGCGGCGCGACACAAGCCATCAGAATGTAGTAGAACTTGTGTATACCATCGTGTTTCATTACGATACGTTCTTCCTTGACTACGCGCACAAGTTCCGCGCACGAATGAGCCGCTAAAATCGAACCGGACAGCTTCCCCGTGCTGGTCCACTAGAGCATCGGACGCTCGTCGCAATGCTCCGCGTCGCGCCCGCTCTTGAAAGGTAGTGGAGGCACGTAGCCCAAATGAGGCACGTAGCCCGGATAAGGAAAGACCGGGGGAATGACCATCCCCCGGTCCTCGGTTTGCCATCGCTGGTCACACGGACACGTTTAAGCCGCCGGTTCACTCTTTACGCCGTTGCGTTTTACCGCTAAACTACCGCCCTGCATTAAACCGGCGCGCCATGAAACAACTGGCGAACCATGAAACAGATAGAGCAGGCAGGATTTGAACCTGCGAGCAACGTCCTCGACCGATGGCGTTTGATTCCGTGATGGATGGCGTATGCGTTAGTCTGGAGCAAGAATCTAACGTCTGGGTCGGCTCCGCGCCTGCCTCTACCAGTTGGGCCACCCCGCCAAATTATGGCGGGGGCAGGACTCGAACCTGCACCGGGGACGCGAACCCTTCAATGTACTGCTGAGTCTAAGTCGGTTACTCCGCCTCTATTATACCGCGTTTCTACTGGCCGAACAGGTACTGGAACACCGTCGCGCCCACTTTGTGATCCGTCACTTCCAGGCCGTTCGCCGCCTCGCGGGCGAACTTCACCGCCGTCTGCAACTTCTCGACGCGCTCCAGCAGATCGTTCACGCGCTTCGCGGGCAGGGCACCCGAGAACTTCACTGTGCGCCAGTAGCCGACCGACACGTCCTCGTAGTAGACCTCGACCTGCGCCGCGTGATGCTCCGTCGCCTCGGCTTTGACGTGGTTGCGCGGGATCTTTTTCGTCTTCACGGTTTGCACCGCCTCGGTCGCGAACGAGTCCGACCCGGCGTCATAGATCCAGGTCTCGGACGCGTCCAGGACCGGGAGTTTCTTTACGAACGTGTGCATGTCCACGAGCTGCTTCTCCAGAAAGAGCAGGTAGGTCGCGGGGACGTCCTTGAGTAGCACGGCACCGTCCACCGTGACGTCGCCTTTCGCCTCGCAGTTCGCCCACTCCTTGGTCGCGGTGACGTCGAAGAGCCGCGTTAGCGTCTCGGCGGTGGCGCGGATCACCTCCTCGCCGCGCACCTGCACGCGCGTGGACTCGGGCGGCAGGGTCTCCCCCTCCTCGTCCTTCGGGCGGTACGTGCGCGAAATGCCCGACAGCAGGGTCGGCTTCTGTAGCTGATGGTGCGCCTCGGTGAGCTCCGAGAACGCCGTGTTTTTAACGCCTTTTTCGATGGCGATGATCTGGTTAAGTTTTGTCATTCTTTGTTTTATGCCTAACGGATTGTATCGCGGACGGGCGGCGTGTTGCTAAACGGCGCGGGCGCGTGGTTACACGATACACGGGCATGCCTCCGGTCAAATAATCCCGTTTTCGCGGGGATATTACTCCGAAAGCCGCCATTTCGCGGTAAAATAAGGGCATGGAAACGCAGACTTTTGACCCCCGCGAAGAGATCATTGAGGAGTTTTTGGAGGGGCAACCACGTGCCGCCAAATGGCGCGAGTACCGCCTCGCCCTGCAAACGCGGCTCGACGCCGCGAAGGAAAAACAGGCTCTAACCGCCGCCGGTTCTCCCGAGCGGGCCGCGCTTGACGAGCGTATCCTGGAACTGCGCGAACAGGTGCGTGTGCTCGCCGAGGAGGAGGTCATCACGCGGTTCGTGGAAGATTCCGTACACGCGTCGCTGTCGCGTCCGCGCCCTTTCCCCGGCTTCGGCGAACTCGACTTCGAGGAAGATTAGCGGATTAGTGGCGTCGGCGCGGTAAAATAGGGGCCATGCCGCGCTGTCAACGAACGTTCCGTGAGTTAGGTCCGTGCGCGGTGACATTCGGCGCGGGGACGGGGACCTGGACCTGCCCGCACTGCACCGACCACGAAACCTATTCCACCGTCGGCGACGCCGACCTGCTCGCCTACGGTGCGCTCGCGCGGGGTGTCGGCACCACGGACTTCGGCGAGCCTGCCGACGCGAAGCGGCCCGAGGTGTTGCTCTGGGGGGCGCGGCCCGAGTGCGTCTATGTTCCCGCCAATCGTTGCTACGACATCTACCTGGCTTCCGGCTCCGACCCGTGGCAGGCGCGTTTGCAGATCGGGCACGAGATGTTTCACCGGCTCGCCGGGGGCGGGCGCATCTTCCACTGGACGCACGAGATGCTGGCGTGTCTGTTCTCGGTGCGCCTGCTGCGGCAGAGCGGTCTCGGGGATTACGCCGGGCGGGTCGCGCGGCAGTACGCGCGCGAGGCCGAGTCGTACCCGCTGGCGAGTCTGCTATGCACCGACCCGTGGAGCGACGCGACGTATCCGCCGGGGTATTACGGGCGGGCGTTCGTGACCGGCGTGGCACTGCGCGACGCGGCGGGCTACTCCGCCCTCTGCCGTCTGGCGCGGACGCTCGACCGAGTCGGCGTGCCCGACGCCCTGGCATGGCGGGAAAGTTTGGGCGGCGCGGAACGAAACGCGGTGGAAGTCGTCTTATCAAACAATCCATGATCCGCGCCATTTTCTTTGACCTGGACGATACACTGATCCGCTACAACGCGGCGTACGAACTCGCGCTCGCCGCGTCGCACGCCGTGCTCGCCGGGTGCCACGGGCACGTCACGGTCGGCGATCTGCGGACCGCGATCTACGCGGCGTACGAGAAGCGTTTCGGCTACGGGACACCGGGTTTCGCCGGACTCGGGACGCTCCCGGTGGGCGTCCTGCGCGCGGTGCTAACGGGCGACGCGCTGACCGCGCTCGGGGTCGCGCCGGAACCTGGCCTGATCGCGGAGTTAATCGCGGAACACGAAAAGATCGAAGCGCAGGAGATCCGGCCGTTCGCGGACACGCGCGAGACAATACAAACGCTCGCCCGGTCGTTCCCGCTCGGAGTGATCACGAACGGGCCGTCCGCGATGCAAAGGGGCAAACTCACCGCGCTGGAGTTGACGGGCGCGTTCCGCGTCATCGTCGTGGACAGCGAGTTCGGACACCCGAAGCCAGACGGGCGGATATTCGCGCACGCCGCCGAGTCCGTCGGGTTCGCGCCGGACGAGTTGCTGTTCGTCGGGAACTCGCCCGAAGCGGATGTCGCCGGGGCGGTGGCGGCGGGGTGGTGTTGCGCGTGGCTGAACGCGGACGGGATGCAGCTCCCGCCGGGGGTGCCGACCCCGTCCTACGTTTTGCGCACGCTAGCCGAAGTTTTAGAGATCGCGCCCGTCGCCGAGGCACTGAGGCGCGACTAAAAAGATACCCCGTTGGCGTCGGACGCAGACGGGGATTGGAAAAATCACATGCTCGTTCTGCCCGCCCTGCTCGCCCTAGTCACAACCGCGCCGCCCGCGCCCGTGCGCAAGCCGGACCCACCCCTGGTGTCGTTCACCCTGCGCTGGCTCCGGCAAGACCCGTCTGCGACCGCCGGGGTCGCCGCGCCCGACCCGGTGGTGATACTGAAGCCGGTGCTGACCACGCTCGACGGGCAGGTGGCCTTTATTGAGATGAAAAGCGAGCCGAAGTCCGGCGCGAATGACGTGCTGTACGTTTCCCTGTCCCCGACCGTGGAACCTGCCGATGATTCGGGTAAGGCGGTGGACGGCTCCGGGGCGGCGAAGAGCGAGCCGACGGTGCGGGCACTGTGGAGCCTGCGTATATCGGGCAAATCGCTCGGGGGCGGGGCACAGAGCATCGCGCTCACGGGCGCGACCCGGCTCACGCTCGGGGGCAAGAGCGAGAGTGTAATCGCCCGGTTCTCGCTGTCTGACCCGGCCACGGGCCGTTCGACGGAGTTCCGCCTGGTGGGCCGCGCGACGGTGGAGGGTACGTCGGCTCCGGCGGCGACGCCGTAACATCGCGGGCGGGAGTGCCGTATAGGTGAGGATAGGGAACGCCACCGCGTGGGTAAGACGTGGCACGGCGGCAAAATCGTTTGATTACGTTTCGTTTAGGGGAAAACGAGGTACCGGGTATAATGCAAGACGGGGAGTTTACGGTACGGGGCAGGACAGGGGCGGGAGTGTTAGTCGCGGGCATGCCGCGCCTATGGACCCCCGAGGCGGGGCGGACGGGAGTCGTTCTCGTCGCGCGTAGCGAGCCTTTGCTGGTAGTGGTCGGCGGGCAGATCTCACAATCAGTTCTTCGAGGCGGGGATACGTTCACCGATAATTTAGCGCACAGGGGGGAGGAACGGCCAGTTATACTGGGCGGACTAGTAATTATGAGTGGATCGCGACATAAAGAACCGACACGGGTCATCGGGCACCCTGATTTAGCCTCCGGCGCGAGCGTCCAGCGCGGCGACACGCTCTACGTCTCCGTCGCGGAGGCGATCTACCGCGAGTCGCGGGGCGAGTACGTCGAGGTACACCTGACCCCGACTGCGGAGGATAACACCGCGCTCTCCGATCTGCGGACGCGGGCGCGACACCGCTGGGAGAATGACCGCCTGCCGGACGGCTGGACGCGACCGTTGCCGCCGCCCAAAGATCAGATCCCGACCCCGAAAGAGGTGGTCGGCGCGGCCCGGCTCTCGGATGAGTTGCGCCGCCTCGCGGAAGACATCAAGACGCGGGATCGCGGCAAAGACTCCTGACCGGCGGTCGGGGAGCGGGCATAGCGGGCGCGGCGACATACGCCGCGCCCGTTTTATTTCGCCCCCCGCCTTGACAATCGCCCCCGACCGCCCTATAATCCCTTTCGTTGTCCCCGCCAAAGGAAAATCGGTTCGACGCGGCTGGCTCGGTCGCGGGAGGATCGTGTCGCAAACCGTGCGCTACGTGGGATTCAAGCCTTCTTAGTATAACGGTATTACAGTTGATTTGTAATCTCCAGAACGGAGTTCGACTCTCCGAGAAGGCCTGTGTGGCAACGAACAGCGGCGGCGTCCCCGCCCCGCGCGGTTTACGGGTAGGTGTCCGAGTGGTTAAAGGAGGCGGTCTGTAAAATCGTCGGCGCAAGCCTACACAGGTTCGAACCCTGTCCTGCCCATATGAGAGTAGTTAAGGGGTCGCGCGATCCGCTCGTCGAGCGAACCGCGCGGCTCTTTTCTTTTTGTCGGTGCGGCGTAACTTATACCCCGGTCGCGGCGTCGGCACGGTAGAATAACCTGAAGAAACCTTTTTCCCGAAATTATGTCACTCATCGAAACCCGCGACCTGACCAAGGTTTATAAAACTGGCCCCGCCGATCTTCAAGTGCTGAACGGCATCAACCTCAACATTGAGGAAGGCGAGTTCGTCGCCATCATGGGACCGTCCGGCTCCGGCAAGTCCACCTACATGAATATTCTCGGGTGCCTCGACCGGCCCTCGGCGGGCAAGTACTGGCTCGCCACCGAGGACGTGTCTAACCTGTCGGACGACCGCCTCGCCGAGATCCGGTGCGAGCGGTTCGGGTTCGTATTCCAGTCCTTCAATCTACTCGCGCGTACCAACGCCCTGCAACAGGTAGAGGTGCCCATGCAGTATGCCGGGCGTCTCAACCGCGCCAAGCGGCGGGAGCGGGCGGAGTGGGCACTCGCGCGGGTGGGGCTGGCGGATCGCATGGACCACCGCCCGAACCAGCTCTCCGGCGGCCAGCAACAGCGCGTCGCCATCGCCCGCGCTCTGGCTAACGACCCGCTCGTGATCATGGCGGACGAGCCGACCGGCGCGCTGGACACGAAAACCAGCGTCGAGATCATGGACATCTTCCAGGAACTGAACCGCGAGGGCAAGACGGTGGTGATGGTGACGCACGAACTAGACATCGCCCAACACGCGACCCGTATCATCCGCTTCAAGGACGGCGACCTGGTCGAGGACGTCCCCGTGCGCGACCAGCGCGATGCCCGCGTCGAACTCGCGCAACTGATCGTGGAGCAGGCGGACAAAGACCTACGCCGCGCCCAGGACCGGGCGACGGCGGACGCGGCGCAAGTCCACACCGGGGCGGCGGGGCGTTGACCCGTCGCCCTCCCGAAATGCGTGACGGTAGGTTTACCCGCGCCGCGCGAAGAGCGAGGCACTCGCGACGCGATGGAACCCGCCCACGCGAGGTAAACGGCGCGGGTAGACGACACCAGTCGAAGGACATAAAGTCATGATCGCGCCGGAAGATGACGCAATGACGGGAGCCTCGAAACAACACCGCTGGGCGGCGCAACTGTACACGGTCCGCGACTTCACGACTACCGAGAGTGGTCTACGCGAAACGCTCCACCGGGTCGCCGCCATCGGCTACTCCGGCGTGCAGATTTCGGCGGCGCGGGCACTGGACAGCGGCCTCGTGTCCGCCACCACCGCCCGCGCGATGCTGGACGAGAGCGGGCTGATATGCGCGGCGACGCACCGGTCGTGGGACGCGCTCCGGGAACGCACGGATCAGGAGATCGCGTTCCATCACGCGCTCGGGTGCGACTTCGTCGCCATCGGCTCGCTCCCCGGCGCGTTCCGGGGCGGCGCGGACGGCTACCGCCGTTTCCTCGCGGAGGCGGTGCCGGTCATCGCCGCGCTCAAGGCGGCGGGGATCCGCTTCGGCTACCACAACCACGAATTTGAGTTCGCCCGCGCGGAAAACTCTCCCAACAACCGGGGCACGCTTTTCGACATATTCGTGGAGGAAGGCGGCGCGGATTTGTGCCTGGAGATTGATGTGTACTGGGCGTGGCACGCGGGCGTTGACCCAGCCCTGCTACTATCGCGTAGCGGAGGTAGGTTGCCACTGATCCATTTGAAAGATCGCGCCGTGGTAGCCGGACAGGAGCCGGTCATGGCGGCGGTCGGCGAGGGGAACATGCCGTGGGACGGGATCATCCGGGCGGGTGACGCCGCCGGGGTCGGGTGGTACGCCGTGGAGCAGGACACCTGCCCGCGCGACCCGTTCGACTGTCTGCGCTCGTCGTACGACTACCTCGCGTCGCACGCGTTCGGGGAAACGTCTAAAAATCCGTGATAAAGTGGCAAGGCTAGTCGAGACACGATGAAAACACCTATCGAAGTGCGATTAAAGGGACCTACCTTGCTGTGTCGGGCGGTGGAAGCACTGCTAGCGACGGTGGGGCCGATCTGGGCGGAGGACGACGGCAAGGGCGTCGCCGAAGGCACCACGGAAGACCCGCTGGGGCCGTCACCCTTCCGTCGTCGCTCGCCCGTGACGGGCGACGGTGCTGTGGTGACCCTGCTCGTCGGGGAAGGCTGGCAATATCATCTCACGTCCGAGGCGCGGGCACCGCGCCGTAACAGCGCGCGCGGCGATACCGATCTATCCCGCTACGCCCTGATCGCCGACGGGGAACGCCTCGACTTTTACAACGCGCGTAAGATGGCGGTTAACGCCTTCATCGGCACCGACGAACCCATCCCGGTGCTGGTACAGGGCATCCAGGCTGCGGCGCAAAACCGCCTCTTCTGCTCGCCGCAACTCCTGCCCGCACTGATCACCGCCGTGGAAAGCGGCGCGACGCTGGGCAATGCTAAGGGCATGAAAAACGGCGCGGCGCGGGCCAATGTGGACAGCGAGAACGCGTCACAAGCCGCGCTGTTATCCGCGCGGGAGCACGCGGTGGCGTTGCACGCCGCGCGCGGCTTGTCGAACGAACAGATCGCGGTGTTCCTCGGCATCAGCGTGCCCACTGTGAAGTTCCATTTGATGCACGCCTTCCGCAAACTCGACATCCAGCGGCGCACCCAACTGTACATGTTCATGCCGTTCTTCATCTCCGCCACCGAGGCACTCCTGCCAACGGTGGTGAAATAGTCGGCCCCGGTGACCATCGTATGCTGACGGCGACGTTTCTCCCGGCGCAGGGCATCGGGCCGATCGCGGAGCGGCGACTCTGGGAGGTTGGCGTCCTGTCCTGGGAGGACGCGCTCCGCGCCGCGCCGTCCGATCTG
Organism: Armatimonadota bacterium; assembly: GCA_043754515.1. Taxonomy (GTDB): domain Bacteria; phylum Armatimonadota; class Armatimonadia; order Armatimonadales; family Armatimonadaceae; genus JACMIU01. Next base: position 871 of record JAYUUO010000059.1, on the reverse strand, counting down.
CCGCTGAACGCTCAGCAACGCGACGCGTTGTTGCCTCTCCTGCCCGAGTGGATCGCCCGCCTTGCGGCGGACGATTATGCCTACTTCGCGCGGCTCCTCCCGGCGACCGAGCACTGGCGGGCCGTGCCGCAATACATGAACCGGGTGGGCTTTCTCGACATCGAGACAAACGGCCAGTACGGCGCGGACTCGATCACCGTGATCGGGGTGTACGACGGCGACGAAAGCCGTTTGTACCTCAAGTACCGGGATCTGGAAGCGTTCGCCGAGGATGCGTCCCGCTACGCGCTCTGGGTGACTTTCTTCGGCACCGGCTTCGACCTGCCGTTCCTGCGCCGCCGCTTCCCGGACATGACCTTCGATCAGTTCCACGTTGACCTGTGCCCACTCCTGCGGCGGCTCGGCTTCAAGGGGGGCTTGAAGCGGATCGAGCGACAGATCGGGATCGCCCGCGAGGACGGTGTCGCCGGGCTGTCCGGTTACGACGCCGTGCGGCTGTGGCGCGAGTGGCGTCAGAACAAGAACCGCGCCGCGCTCGACCTGCTCTTGGAGTATAACCGCGCCGACATCGAAAACCTGTCGCTCCTGCTCGCGTTCGCGTACGGGCGGATGAAGGCGGCGTCCGGCTTCCCCGGCTGACCCGGCGTTCGCGGCGCACGGGTTTAGCGTCGTCGGAAGAGCCGTCCCTTTGCTCCGCCATGTTTGGTCGTGTCTGATTCGGTTTTATATGACATGGTGTCGGCAGGAGGTAGGAAGTATTAGGAGTTACGCGGTTCGTCAAGAACGCGGGTTGAAACCCACGTCATCGGCAAAACACGTTTTGCCTGTCTAGGCGCGTCCCGCGCCGGACGTCCTTCGGACGGACAAGTTC
>JAYUUO010000058.1:0-16267 GCA_043754515.1 Armatimonadota bacterium | reverse complement strand
CCAGGGAGGCTGCGACGACGGCGAATGTTTCCTGTTACTCTTTAGTAACCGTGACCGCGTTATCCTCCGGCTTGCGGTCAATCAGGCGGTTGTACGGGTCAATCCCCGCCTTCACCGGCAGTTTGTCTGTGGTGAACGTCACCGTGGTGCGCGGCTCGCCCGTGGTCGGCAGCGTGAGCGTGCGGCGGTCGAGGGCGAGTGGTTCGCCGACGATCTTGCTGCCGCGCGGTGCCTCGGCGAAAACACCGACCTCCACCGGGAGCGTGAACGGCGCGGGCGTTTCTTTGCCCTTGCCGTCCGCGTGCAGGGTGCGCGCGTAAACGGTCAGCGTCGTGTCGTACTTGCCGTCCGCGCGCTTCGTCGCCACCGCCTTCTCGCACTGCAGATCGTACAACGTGATCGTCTCGAACAGGTCGTGGATCAGACTGACTTCCGCCGGGGTCGCGCCTTCCTTCAGATAAGAGACCAGTTCCGGCGCGGTCGCGTAGGGCGGCTCCTGATAGCCCTTGTCTTTGACGAACCGGGCTAAGGCGGCGTTGACACGCCGCTCACCCATTGCCTCCCGCAGGGCGTAGAACGCGAGCGAGCCTTTGCTGTAGTGGATGTAAGGCTGATTCTCGACCGACACGAGCGGCTGCTCCTTGTCGCGCTCCCCCCCACGCCCGCCGAGGTAGCGGTCTAAGTCGAGGCGCAGGAAGCGCGCCATCTTGCGCCGCCCGTAGATCCGCTCCATCGTCATCAGCGCGGAATACTCGGCGAGCGATTCTGAGAGCAGTTCCGCGCCTTGCACGTCGCCGCCGACCACGACGTGTGCCCACCACTGGTGCGCCGTTTCATGCGCCGCAATGTAGAGTGGGGTGTCCATGCCGTCCGGGTCGCTCCTATCCACCTTCGATGTGAACCCGACGCCCTCACCGAACGGGATCATGCCGGGAAACGACTGCGCGAATGAGTAATAGACCGGCACCTCGACGATGCGCAGCGACGGGTGCGGGTAGGGGCTATAGTTTTCCGAGCAATAGGCGAGCGCGCCCTTCACCCCACTCAGCATCCTGTCTACGTTGTACGGGTGCGGCGGCAGGTAGTAGATTGATAGCGCGACGGTCTGCACCCCGTTCGTCCAGGTGTCACGCTTGACCGCCCATTTGCCGGATAAGAAGGCGTAGAAATTGCGGATCGGCGTGTCCATCTGGTAGTGGAAGCAGTGCCGCCCGTTCTCAGTCCATTCGCGGGTCAGGTCGCCGGGCGCCATCGCGGTTTGGTCAGGCGCGGTGCGCACCGTGGCGTCGAACGCGATCCAGTCGGCGTCGTTCGAGATGTAGGTATTGCCGCGCGCGGCGAGGTCGGTCGCCGGGGCGCGCCGCTCGCGCACGGGGAGTTTCTGCTTGCGGCGTTCGTCGGGCGCGGCGATCTCGGCTTGCCGGCTGTAACCGAGCGTGGGCGTGACGCCTTGGAGGAACGTGCCGTCGAGCGTGATGGTGTTGTCGGGGTCGCCGTTCGGGAAACCACGCCGGTCATAACGCACCGTCCAGGTCAGTTTCGCCTCCGCGCCGGGGGGCAGGGGGCGGGCGAGGGGGTACAGGTATACGCCGCGAATCCGGTCACTGGTGGTCGCGGCGAGTGGGACGCCGTCAATGGCAACGTCCGCGAGCGCGAGTTTGCTGTCTTCGAGGACGAGCAGTTGCGCGACCGGTCTGTCGGTCTTGTTTTTGAGCGTGTAGGTGCCGTTGATCGAATACGTGTGCGCTTCCGGGCGCAGGTCGGCGTCGAGCGACACGGCAGTGACGCGCGGCATTGGCAGGGCGGCGTAGCGTTTGTAAAGCGTCTCGTACCCCGCGGTCAGCTGTGTCACTTCCTTGTTCGAGTGGTACGGGTTCAGAACGTTCGTGTTGTAGAAGATCCAGCCGCCGAGCGTCGCTATGCCGAGTAGTCCGGCGGCGAGAACGAGGCGTGGGGCGCGCGCCCCGAACCGAGCACCGCCCTCGCGCAGTCGGGCGGCTAGCGGCGGCTCGGTGCCGCGCACCCAGAGCAGGGCGGTGGCGAGCAGCAGGAGGAACGACGCGAACGCCCAATAAAGCGTGAACGCGGCATACGGCGCGGGGAACTCGCCGTAGCGGCTCATGTCCGAGTATTTGAGCGTCGGACCGCCGCCGAACAGGAACAGGTTGTGATCCCAACCGAGCAGTGGCAGTGACTGCGTTAACACAAACGCGACCACGAACAGGACGTGACCGAGGAACTTTTGATTGACCACGGTGTGGATGAAGAACGCCAGCGCGGAGAGGAACAGAAGCGCGGGTAGCTGCCACACGAACAGGATCGTCAGGTACAAGCCGATTTCGATATGCGTGTACCCTTGTACCAACTGGCATGCCATGGCGAGTGCCATTAGCTGCGCCTGGATCGCCGCGAGAAGCAACACGACCGCACTTATCTTCGCCGACAGGGCGAGCGTCGCTGGGGCGGGCAGACTATCGCGCACGGGGGCGAGGCGCAGGGTACGCTCGCGCCAGACGAGTTCTCCGACGACGAAAGTGATCAGGGCGAGAAAAAAGACGGTGAACGAGCGTTGGATCAACTCCGTCATCGTTCGCGTGGTCGGGAGCGACGGCGTGCCGAAAACCTTGTCTATATTTATCGCGTTCAGAAGGAACACGACCGCGCCGCAAATGACGATGATCTGAAAGGTCAGCGAGCGGTACACATCGGTGAAATGCAGGCGCGTTTCGCTCCACCAGAGTTCGGCGAAGGTCGCGGCGCGTCCACCGGTCGCCGGAATCGCCGGTACCGGTTCCGCCCCGGTGTTACTCCGCTCCGCCGCCTTCGGTCGGCGGGTCAGGAACGGCAGGAGCGGCGCGGGGGCGGACGAGAACGCGAACCGGCTCCAGCCAGCGGCAAGCAGGGCGAGGGAAGTGCCGCCCCAAAGCAGACGGTTGGCAAGGAAAATTCCGGCGAGCGGCAGGTACTGCGTATTTCGCTCTTCCGGAGTCCAGTAAAGCGTCAGCACACGGATCGCGGATGAGCCGAGCGGGTCTATCAAGGCGGCGAGGGTGCGGTTGGAGATTTCGGTGATGAGGCTACTGGCGGTCAGGTAGCCGATGAGCAGGACGATAGATGAAGCATACACGGTAAGCAGGGCACGCGACGACGCGCCGACCACGAAAAGTATCGCGCCGACGAACAAGAGGTCGGGGACCAGAACGCCGCAGAACGCCGAAGCGTAGGCGGCGGGGTTGAATGGCGCGACGGTCGACTTGTCCACCCAGGGCATCACCGCGCCCACGGCAATGCCGAACAGCACGCCGGAGAAGATCAGCACCGTGACGGCGAACGCGCCGGCGAACCGCCCGAAGTAGTACGCGGCTCGCCCCAAACGAGTGGTGAAGAACAGTTCATGCGTGTTCCACTCGAAGTCGCGTTGCACTGCGGTTCCCATCAGGGCGGCGATCATCGGGCCGCCTAAAACGACGAACAGAGCAGAAAATCGGGCGATATTGAGCGGCGAGTTACGTAGCGCTTGTCCGGTCGCGCCGCCGAGCTGCACGACATCGCTGGCGACGAAGCCGAACGTGAGCAAGAACAGGATCAGGAAAAACAGGTAGGGCGACGGCTGGCGCATTCGGTACCGCCACTCGAAGCGGCAGACGCCGAGGAACAGGGAGAACGGGGAGGGCATCGGGATATTCCTTTCGCTGAGATCAGACGGCGAGCGAGGCGGGCGCGACCGCCGGAACGGTCGGCGAGGCGGTCGGCGGGGCTGCGTGCGTCGAAACGTCGGTCGACGCGCCGGTGTAGTAGAAATAGGCGTCTTCGAGATCGGGGACGACGGGTTTCCAGCCAGGCGCGGGGGCAGTCGGCATCGCCACGGTCAGGTGGGGGACGCCCGCGTGCAGTTTGGTGGCGACCACGGGGAGCGCGGCTTTCAGACCGGCTATCTCGCTGCGGTCAACGGCCCGCTCCCATAGTTTGCCGCGGACGCCGTCAATCACGGCTTCAGGTGCTCCCTCAGCGGCGACCCGCCCGCGCGCGATGATCGCCATGCGGGGGCAGAGTTCGCGCACGTCCTCGACGATGTGCGTGGACAGGATGACGATACGGTCCGTGCCGATCTCGGCTAACAGGTTCAGGAAGCGGTTGCGCTCGGTCGGGTCAAGTCCGGCGGTCGGCTCGTCCACGATGATCAGGTATGGGTTTCCGAGCAGCGCGGTCGCAATGCCGAGCCGCTGGCGCATGCCGCCAGAAAAGCCGCCGACGCGCTTGTTCTTATTCTCGGACAGGTTGACCTGTGCGAGCAGGGCGGAGACCGTATCGCGGCGGACCTTTCTGTCTCCAATCCCTTTGATCAGGGCGAAGTGATCTAATTGTGCCTCGGCAGTCAGAGTCGGGTAGAAGCCGAACTCCTGCGGCAGATAGCCGAGCCGATGCCGCACCGCTTCCTTGTTTTTTACAATGTCCACGCCGTCGAGCGTCAGGCTGCCGGAATCCGGCTCCTGCAGGGCGGCGATGGTACGCATTAGGGACGACTTGCCGGCGCCGTTCGGACCGAGCAGTCCGTACATACCGGTCTCGATAGTCAGCGAAAGATCGTCTAAGGCGCGCACGCCGTTCGGGTAGGTTTTCGTGACGTGGGACAGCACAAGGCTCATGGGGTGTTCCTTTCGGGTTCGGGCGCGTCCGGCGTGCCGGACTGGGGGATGGCAACGTTGAATAAAAATATCCGCCGACGGTGCGGGGCGGGCGGAAGCGAAACCGCCTGCTCCACCCGCGCGACGAGATCGGCGACGAGCTGTTCGTGTTCCTCGGGGGAAACGGAAACGGCATGGACGAGATAGCGCATCCCGTCGCGGCGCGGGTTCGCACCCGCCGTGGTCAGGTAGCGGCGGAACTGGTCGAGCATCGCGTCGACGAGAATGTGGAAACTGCGCGCGATGACCTGCGGGGTATATCCTTCTGCTTCTTCCAGCGTGGTAGTCGCGTCCTCTTCGCGGAACATCCACCGCCGCTCGACCGCGCCGCGCGTCGCCCGCTCGCCGGCGACACGCAGGATGCCGCCGCGGTGCAGGGTCTGTATCTGGCGATACAGGCTGGTCGCGGGGACGTCGGGCATCTCGGCGGCGATCTGCGCGGTGGTCAGTTCGCGCCCGCTCAGAGCGAGCAGGATGCGGAACCGGACGGGGTGCATGATGAGGCGCGAGCGAGACGGGATCTCCGGCTCGTCGGGTTCGTCTATTTCCATTGATGGGAATATTACCACATCTGGTAAGTCCCGCAAGTCCCGGAAAAGTTGCGGGTTTTTTGGCGCGATACTACGGTCCGCTTTAGGTGGGGTTTGCGGGAATAATACCCGTCAATGCTAGCAGATGATCTGGAAACTAGACAGTCGCTCTGGGACGCCCTGCGAACAGTATGCGCCGTGCATTTCGTCGCCTACGGGAGCGCAGCGACGGGATGGAGCGGCATAGGGGACGGCACCGTGCTGGTCGAGGACTCACCGGACGTTATCCTCTTCCGCGAAGTGGGGACATGGCGGCAACCGGGCGCGGCCAAGCCGTTACCGTTCACGAATGTTTATCGCTGGACACTCCGGGGCGAAACGATCCGCCTGGAGCATCTGCGCTTCGGCGTGGATCGCCCGGTTTACCTTTTCGACCTCACGCCGGGAACCGGAAACGTCTGGTCGTCCCTCGCGCCGCACTCGTGCGGCGAGGATGAGTACACCGCCGAAGTGCGATTGACCGGAGATATTCTCCTCTTCGACTGGGCGATCACTGGCCCCCGAAAACAAGAACGAATCGAGTACGTATACCAGTTAAAGGATAAACGCGGTGGGGCACAGGTCTTCGGGGACCTTCCCCCCGAGATGCGCTAGAAGTCGAACAGTCGTGACACCGAGCCGTCCGACCAGATAGCGCGGATCGCGGCAGCGAACATAGGAGCCACCGTCAACTGAGTCATCTTCGCCAGCCGCTTCTCCTCCGGCAGGGGCACCGTGTTTGTTATCACCAGTTCGGCGATCTCCGGGCGGGCGAGTCGCTCCACGGCAGGCCCAACCAGTAGCGCGTGCGTGGTCGCCACTGTTATCTCCGGCTTCGCGCCGTGCGCCAGTAGCGCGCTGACGATCTCGTTGATGGAGCCGCCGGACGAGATCATGTCGTCGTACACGATACACGTCTTGCCGCGAACATCTCCGGCAAGGTGTGTCACATCGGAGACGCCGTGTTCGGGGTGCGTTTTGTAGCCCACCGCGAGCGGACAGCCGAGGCGCCCCGCGATCCGGCGCACCTTTTTCACGCGCCCTTCGTCCGGCGAAACGACCACGATGTCTTTGCCGCTCCAGTCCTTGTTTTGCAGGTAATCGGAGATCACGTGTAGCGCGGTCAGGTGGTCGAGCGGAATATCAAAGAAGCCCTGAATCGCGTCCGCGTGCAGATCCATCGCCACCACGTGGTTCGCGCCCGCCGTCACCAGCAGGTTCGCGATCAGTTTCGCTGTGATCGGCTCGCGCGGCGCGTCCTTCTTTTCCTGCCGACCGTAGCCGTAGTACGGGAGCACGCAGGTGATCTTGCCCGCCGCCGCGCGCTTCAGCGCGTCAATGAGAATAAGCAGCTCGAGCAGGTTCTGGTCAATCGGGGGGCACGTAGACTGGAGCAGGAACACATCGGCACCGCGCACCGACTCCTCGAACTTGACATATAACTCGCCGTCCGCGAACCGGGTGATCTGCAAACCGCCGAGCGGGATTCCTAGATGTTTCGCGACTTCGGCGGCGAGATCAGGGTTGGCGGTACCGGCGAAGAGCATCATCGCGGGAAGATGCGGCGCGGCGGACGCGGGAAAGTGGGAGGATGCGTTGGACATGACGGGCCTATTCTACCGTACCCCGCGCCCGACGCGGAATTTGAAAGGTGCCGGGCGGACTCGAACCGCCGGTAAAGGTTTTGCAGACCTGCCCCTTAGCCCCTTGGGTACAGCACCGGGAGAGAATGCCTGGCTGATGGGGCGGTCTACAGACACTACCCCGGACAGGACAACGAACGAGAGGCGCGAAGCGGATTCGAACCGCTGCATAAAGGCTTTGCAGGCCCTTGCCTTACCACTTGGCTACCGCGCCCTACTTCACAAACAGGACTCCTATATATCACGCGCCCATTTGCCGCCGCAACAGCCCGGCAAAAAAGGGCGCGCCGATCAGGGCAGTCACGACCCCAACCGGCAGTTCAATGCCGGGTACGGCAGTACGGGCGATCAGGTCGGAAACGACGCACAGTATCGCGCCAATCAGGGCGGAAGCCGGGATCAGCCCCCGATGCGGCGGGCCGACCAGAGTGCGCGCGGCGTGCGGCGCGATCAGCCCTACGAACCCGATAATGCCCGCGACAGCGACTGACGCCGCCGTGAGGAGCGCGGCGAGCGCGAGCGTGCCCGCCTTGAACCGTTCGGTATCGACGCCGACCGAACGCGCCGTCTCCTCGCCGAACGCGAACGCGTCCAGCCCGCGCCCCGCCGCCGCGAACAGCGCGACTCCCACTGAAGTGAGGGGGAACAGAAACCCGACCTGCACCCAACGCGCCTCGCCGAACCGCCCCATCAGGAACTGGAGCAGTCGGTTCTGGTCGGTGTGCGCGAGCGACAAGAGCAGTGTCGTGATGCTCCACAGAAACGAGCCGACAACGACCCCGGCGAGCAGGAACCCCGCCGTGTGTACTCGTCCGCCGACGCGTGACAGCGAAAAGACCAGCGCGAGCGTGAGTAGTGCCGCGACGAACGCGAGCACGGAGCCGCCCAATCCGTTCCACACGGCGTCAATACCGAGCAGAATAGCGGCTCCCGCGCCGACCGACGCGCCGGACGACACGCCCGCCGTGTACGGGTCGGCGAGCGGGTTGCGGGTCAGACCCTGTAAAACGGCACCGGCGACGGCGAGGGCGGCCCCAACCAGCGCGGCGAGCAGGACGCGGGGCAGACGCAAGTCGAAAACGATACCCGTCGTGATGGGGTCGGCACCGCCTACGAGCGCGGGCGCGAGCCGGTGCCCCACGGCACGAAGGATCACGCTGGGTGGGAGCGACACCTCCCCGATCATAACCGCTACGAGGAGCGTGACGCCGAGCAAGAGAGTGAGCAGGAGGAGCGTCGGCACCAGGGGATAACGGCGGGGGGCGGAAGAGTCGGTCACGGTGCGTGTAGTGTACTGCCCGGACGCGTGTATAACCAGCACGATGAACCGTGCGCGCCCTCGCTTTGTTATTTGCCGCGCGAGGCGGTTAGCGGGTTCTCGTTCGCGAGTCGGATCACGTAGCGCAACGCCTCGTTCACCGCCGCGTCGTCCGCGAACACCGCCGCGACGTCCGGGTCGAGCGTCACGGTCGGCGCGGATTTAGGATCAGGCGCGAACTTGTCACCCATCCCCTTTTCGACTTCTTGATTGTAGGACGGCGTAGCATGATTCGGGTCATAATCGGGGTTCGGCACGCCCATGAAAGACTTACGCCCCGTGCCCATTCTGCGGACGCGCATTTTCGTGAAGTCAATTTCAGCAGGTATTTCGTATTCCTGATGTTCCATATCAACCACGCCCTTCTTCATACTCGCGTTGCTCCTGCCGCGTCATAGGACGGGCACTGATCAACCGCGTCTTGTCCTCGCGCTCCGTGTAGAACACGCTCAGCAACCGCGCTGTAGTTGAGCGGCCGATTGTTACAAAGCGTTCCTCGTCACCGGAGTGTTCCACATCGTAGAGATCCACGGCGAATGGATCATCAAAGACAGTCGCCGCCTCGTCGAAGGAGACGCCGTGCTTCGTGAGATTGGCTTCTGCTTTCGCCTCGTCCCAATCAAACGTCATTCCACATTATATCGCGATGCGGGTTCGCCGGACGGTCAGCGGGTTCTCGTTCGCAAGTTGGATCACGTAGCGCAACGCCTCGTTTACCGCCGCGTCGTCCGCGAACACCGCCGCGACGTCCGGGTCGAGCGTCACAGTCGGCGTGGCCGCTTCTAAGTGCGCGTATCTGCCGCGTACGCGATTACTAAGGAGCGAGAGGTCGTACTCCGGTCGCAGTTCATCCGACATATCTGTCTCATGGCTGATTTTCATGTTGCTGTTTTTCACGGTGTGTTGCCTCACGCGCACTAATTATTCTTATAGGGTCACCCCGCTCGGCGAAGGAAACGAAAAGTAGCTTCCCCGCGCGTGTCGCGCCGATGATTACGAGTCGCTCTTCGTCGTGAGAGTGGTCGGGGTCATCGAAGGCGTCACTGAACGGGTCGCCGAAGACGGTTTTCGCCTCGTCGAAGGCGACGCCGTGCTTCGTGAGATTGGCCTCTGCTTTCGCCTCGTCCCAATCAAACGTCATGCCCAATTATACCGCCATACAGGGTCGCCAGGCGAGCGCGGGGAGATTCGCGCCCGCCGGACGGGTTTGTCGCCAGCCGTATCTGCCCTACTCCCGCGACTGGTTGACTGTAATGTCGCCCGAGACGGTCGCGACCGAGAGACGCGCACCGCCCGAACTCACGCCGAGCGTCTCGGTCACCGTTACCATTCCAGAGGCCCGGACGATCTTCTCGCCCGCCCCGGACGCGCCCCCTTCGCCGACGGGAGCCGGATACAGCGTCGCCTCGACGTCGCCGCCCTTGCTCGACAGATCCAACACCCCGTTCGTGTCGCGCGGCAACCGGACCTCTATATCGCCGGAAACGGCCGCGAGTTTCGCCAGGCCTGTTTTGACGGGCGACTTCGGCGCAAACTCGATTGTGCCACTCACGGTGTCGAGCGCGGCATCGCCCTCGAACGACACCTCCGTCGCGGTGATGTCACCGGATACAGAGCGGGCGCGTGCCGTACGCCCGCTCAAATGGGCGAGGAACAGGTCGCCGGATACCGTCTCGATATTTACCGTGGAAACAGTACAGTCGGACAAACGGATATCGCCGGATTGCGTGGACGCCCGGAACGTGGCACCCGACAGGCGCACCGCCTCAATGTCGCCCGACGCCGTGCCGACCGAGACCGAGCCGAGAACTCCTTCGACGGACACGTCACCCGACGCCGTATCGGCCGCCACATCGCCCGCGATCTCCATGGCCCTGGCGTCGCCGGATTGGGTCGCGAGCACCACGGCGGCGTTCTTAATAGAACGCGCGGACACGTCGCCGCTCGGACTCATCAGAGAGATCTTGAACGGCGGCTGTCCACTTGGCACGAACAGTTTCAGGTCGAGCGACGCACGCCGAACCCGCGCCGGATGCGTCACGGAGATGGTCGGGCCGTCCGGGCCGTTTTCGACCGCGAGCCGGATCTGCGATGCGATATCCTCGGCGGCGGCGCGATCCGCGCCCCACACTTTGAGCACCCCGGCGACCCGCGCCTCCGGCACGTCGGCACCGATCGCCTCTATATTACCGAGCGTGTTTTTCACGCGGAGCGTCCCCCCCGCCGGGACCGAAGCCGTTGCCTCGCGCGGCGCGGCAATCTCCGGCTCGCCCTGCATCGCCTCTAGATTGATCGAAAGGTCAATGGTCAGGTCGCCGATAGAGGAGCGCACCTGTCGACCGATGCGGCGGGCTTGCCGTCGCGCGCTCGCCGCAATCCGTCGCGGGTCAATCCCGCGCAACGCGTCGGCAATGGAGCGGGCACCAGGGACATCCTTTAATGCATCCGCGACGGTGTCCCAGCGCGTGTTCTCGCCATCCCCCGACTTCTCGGCGTGATCCAGTTTCTCTTCGGCGGCGGACAACTGCTCCTGTACCCCGGCAACCCGCTCCCGCGCGGCGGCCAGTTTGGCACGCGCCCGCGACAGCGTGTCGCTATCCTTGCTGGGCAGATCAGATACCGAGCCGGGGTCGTCATTCTCGTCATCCTCCAATTCGGCTGGCATCGGCGGGGGCGGGGGGACCGGCGGCAACGTGCCGTCCGCGTATTGCGGCGGCAGAGGTACCACGCCCGTGCTCGGCGTGGCGGGCTGGGCGGCGGCTTCGGCACGTTTCGCCGGGGCGTCCACGGCGGAAAGCAACTCGGACGCCTGCTCGGCGGTGATCGTCCCGTCCTGGAGCATCTTGAGTATCAGCAAATTTTCTTCTTTAGCCATCGGTTCTTTTTCCTGTCTTGCCCGTAAATCGGGGCGATATCGAAGGTCGGCGTTTTGTTAAACCCAGCGGAGCCACTTGCCCCACCCATAAAGCGTGGATGCCGATGAAGCGAGTAGCATCACCAGCGACATCAGCGCGCGGCGTTGCAAACTGTTGTCCGCGGGGACCGCCCGGCGGGGGCGCGGCGCGGCGGTGTACCACGGCTCCCTCGCGACGAACTCGACGATCAGCAGGTCGTCCTGCTCGATCACCCGCGCGTTGTGACGCGGCAGGAACCGCCCGCGCGTCGCGCGGGAAACATCGGGGGCGGGGTATGTGAGCGGTGTTGTCATGGGCGATGCGGTTTCTTCCGGTTCATAACTTTCTGAGCGCGGTGGCGGCTTCGGCGGGAGAAAGGCGGCCCGCGCCGACGGCGGCGAGGAGGCGCTTGCGCTCGTCGCCTTGAGCGGACGACGCTTCAGAAGGACGCGACGAGTCCGGCTCCGCTTCCACGATCGCTTCCAGCGCGGCGACAGCGGCGTCGAGGCGTGCGCGGACGGTCGGGTAGGAGACGCCGAGTTCGCGTTCCACGTCCCGGATGATGCCCCGACACAGCACGAACGTTTCCACGAACCGCTGATGCTCCGCCGAAAGCCGCGCGAGCGGCGCGGAGCCGAACGTCCCGCGAAGGCTGGCGTTACACGCCATGCAGGAGACTTCCGTCACCCGCAGAGGAGCGTCGCACAGAGGACATTGGGTGATTTGGCGGGACATTAAGCTGGCGATTCACTTCCGCTGATAGTTTACCGGTATTATATTGATATTGTCAATACCGAAATTAATAATGTTTACTAAATGCCCATTATGTAAAGGCACTAAGCCATCATAACCGTGAGTTGGCTACCCGGCTCGCCCTCCGCGCGGGTTAATGCCCCGCGTGTCCGCTCCCGGCTTCAGCCCGTGCCCGTGGCCTGGTACCGACCCACGGCGGGAAACCGACCGGGAGCAATGAAACATTCACGCGACCGTCACCGTGGGCAGATTGCGTCCTGAAACAGATCGCGAGTCAGGTACTGCTCGCGGGCGCGGACGGCGAACCGTCCGCCGCCTATCGGTTCACAGCCCATGTCCGCTCGCTTATCGAGCAACGAAACTATTATGTGATCGCCCTAGACCGTCACCCGCGCGGAAACCAAAAAGGAAGAGTTCGCGGTATAACAGCTGTCGTGCTCTTTTGGATACGAGAGCGTGGGATTCGTCTCGTCCCCGGACACGCCGGAAAGAAGCCTTTTTAGTATAATGCCGAACACGTCCAAAATAAATTACGCCGTCGTCGCCCTGCTTGTCGCGGGAGTCGCGGGAGCAGTCGCCAATAAGTCCGTCCCGATCCTGATCGGCGATAATAGCCCGGCGAACGCCGCCATGGAAGAAAAGAAAATGACCGGAAAACCCGCCCCCAACTTCACCCTGCCCGACCAGAATGATAAGCCGGTCATACTCGCCGACCAGAAGGGCAAGTGGGTGGTTCTTGCCTTCTACCCCGCCGATATGACCAGCGGGTGCACTATCCAAAACCGCTCTTATACGGAGCACATCGGCGAGTTCGCCGCAAGAAACGCGGTGGTTTATACCGTATCTACCCAAGATACGAAAAGCAAGAGAGAGTTCTGCTCCAAGGACAACCTCAAGCACACGCTTCTCGCCGATGTCGGAGGCAAAGTGGCGAAGGAGTACGGCGCGTTGATGGACAACACGACCTACGCGAACCGCTGGACCTACTACATCGCGCCCGGCGGCACCGTCGCCTATGTTGACAAAGCCATTAAAGTCGGCACGGCGGCGCAGGATTCGCTGGCCGAACTGGACCAACTAGCGAAGGGTGCAAAATAGCCGTGCGCTTTTTTAATCGTCTTATCTCCGGCATGGCGGCACTCGCCGCCCTGCCGTCTCTATCGCACGCGGCCGTGCCGACCGTGAACGCCCCCGCGCTCAAGAAGCAGGTCGCCGCCCATAAAGGGAGCGTGGTTATCGTCAACCTCTGGGCTACCTGGTGCGGCCCGTGCGTCAAGGAGTATCCCGCCCTTATCGCGTTCGGAAAAGCGAACGCGAAACGCGGCTTGAAACTCGTCACGGTGTCGTTCGATACTCCCAGGCGCGACGACGCGAAGGTAGCGTCGTTCGTGAAGAAGAACGGCCAGTCGTCCGATTTTTTTATCAACAAGGACGGTTTGAACCCGGAAGGCTACCCGCAAGCCTTCGAGCCGAAGATGCCCGCGAACGCCGATTTTCCGCTACCGCGTACCTACATCTTCGACCGTAGCGGCAAGCTCGTCAAGGTGCTGACCAGCGAGCAAACCGCCGCCACCCTGCAAAAGGCGGTCGCCTCCTACCTCTGAGCCGGGTTCCGTATCCCCCGCCGCTTCCACTAAAGGCGGGGGATCAGCCGGCTCTGGTTTCGGCACGAACGTGAAGCCGTCCGGCGGCTCGATCCGGCCGTACACGGCGAGGGTCGCTCCTACCCGCACAGCCCACGCCGAGTCCCCATAACTCCAGTGCCACCACTCGTCGCGGCAGTTCGAGAAGCCCACGCCCGAAAGCGCGGCGATGATAATCATCCGGTTGTGCTTCGCCTCGGGGCCGATCTTGTCCGACCAGGTATACGCGGCCTCCCAGCCGGTCGTCGGCGAGGTCACGTCGGCGGTCGTTCCGTCCGGTAGCACCAGATTGACGTCCACCGCGCCCCCGGTCGTGTGTCCCGGCGGCGCGGGATAATCGGGCGCGGCGAAGTATTTGTTCGTGACGCGGCGCAGTGCTGAAGCGGGCAGGTGGGGCTTCTCCTCGGCGAGTTTCCGGTAGTTCTTCCAGTACATCTCTGCCTGCATGTTTAGCGTCCGCAGTGCCGACCCCGCGCGAAACCGGTAGCCGTCCGGGAGCGCGTCCTGCGCCCGGTTCAGCATCGCCGCGACGGTGCGGCGCAGGTAGGGCAGACAGCCCGGCGCGAGCAGGACGTCGGGGCAGGCTTCGCGCAGGTCAACGAGCGGCTCCCCGATCTCGCGGATCGGGACGCGGTTCAGGAGCGCGAACGGTTCAGGCGAGCCTGTTAGAACGGTTTTTGGCATGGGTGCGAGAAGAAGGGTGACTTTCCGGCGTATTGTACCGCGCCGCGCGGCGAACAATAGCCGCAACTACATCGCTCCGAGGCGGGACATATGAGCGGAATATATTCGTCTATGAGTAAGTGTAAAGAGATGCCGCGCCCCCCGGACTGTTTGAACTGTGGTATCGCCGTGCCGCCGGAGAGCATTTTCTGCGGACGGTGCGGGCAGGAGAACGAGCCGTCGCCCGTGTCGTTCGCGGCACTCGTGCGCGAGGCGTGGGACGAGTTTATGAAGATTGACGGCAAACTCCTGTCAACGCTTTGGCTCCTGCTGTCCCGGCCTGGCTACCTGTCGGGCGAGTATGTACGCGGGCGGCGCGTGGCTTATCTGTCCCCGTTCAAGATGTACGTCACGGTGAGTGCCCTTTTCTTCCTCATCTGGGGTCTGTTAGTGCCGTTCGACCATCTGAACGATCTGGACCGGGCCATTACGTCCGATCCGGCTCCTGCCGTCACGCCGGTGGTGAGTAGCACGGGTGCCGCCATGGTGGCGGGGGGCGCGGGTGCCACCGGGCTACCCGTTCATGCCCCCGCCGCGAACCCGAAGGCCCCCCGCATAGATGTAAGTCTCGACACCGGAAGCAGTGGGGGCGACACGGCGCGACCGAGACAACTGCGGCAGGCGTGGCAGGAAGCTCGCTCTAGACCCTGGCAGGTGTTCGGGAGACAGTTCAAGTGGGATAGTCTGCCGCAAAGCCCGAGAGAGTATCGGGCAATCGAGTCAGCGAAGTCGGCGAGTAAGCGGGACACGCCGCTGATACACTACCTCACCGAGCGTCTACTCCGATTTCGTGGCGACCCCGCCGGGTCCGCGAAAACCCTCTTCTCGACCGGGTTACCGCTCCTACTTCTGATCCAACTGCCGCTCTTTGCCATATGGATGCGTGTGATCTACTTCCGCCAGCGGCGGCTTTATGTAGAGCACCTCATTTTTCTGCTCCATACGCACACTTTTTTCTTCCTATTGCTCGGCTCGCTCTTCGCCGCGGATGCCGCCGCCCGCAGCCTCGGAACCCGGATACCGATTCTCGGCCTTACTCCGACGTGGTGGCTCGTCGCGGGGGCCGTTCTGGCATACAACGTCGCGGCGTATCGCCGTTTCTATGGCCAGGACTGGGGGAAGACACTGGTGAAGGGCTGGTTTCTGCTCAACGGTTATCTCTTACTGCTCGGCTTCACCGCTGGGGTCGCGGCCGTGTTCGCGACGCTGTGGGCGGTGCTCGCGCAGTCGTAGTGTCGGCACTTGAAGCGTGCGCTACCGCCCGGTGTCGTGCCACCGTGACTGGCTGATGATCGAGGCAGAGCCGCCGTTCCGGGATGCGTATGCGCGGGGGCCGGAGAGCATCATCTCGCGCGAGTCCGTGAGGGGTTACTTCAGGGCGTTGCCGACGGGCGGGTGACGAGATGGGGATGAATGCCAGCGCGGCCCCGCGACGGGCTATCTGGCAAGGATCAGGTCATCGTCACCGGGCGAGGGAGACCCTGCGACGGGTTCGGCGAGGGCGGCTTCCGCCTCTCCCCGTGGGGACTCGTTTTCGCCGAGGTTCCGGAGCCGCGCCTCGTGATCCGCGTCTTCCAGGCTAGCGATCGCCTCCCGAGTCGTGCCGAGGAGGGCCGCGAGTTCGCGTTGCGTCAATCCGCTCTCCGCGCGCATTTTGTATACCGCTCGGGCTATCCTGCATAGGCGGTGCTCCTGGTTAATCATGTCGCGGTACTCGGAATCTTCGGCGAACAATTTGTCTATGATCTGGGTGGCTGTTTCCGCCGTCTGTCTCATCATCGGCTCCCTTTCTACCTACTCCGATAGCCGGATAAGTAGGTCCGGCTGTCCGAAACAAGCAATCGTCGAACGAGAGACACCTGTCCGAGAGAGTCGCGGTGGCTTCTCTTCGCGGGTTCCCTCCCGTCCGTTTTGACTGTACTTGTACCACAAAACCGGTCTGATTTGTGTTTCGCGGATGTACCCGCAGGGCAAGCGCATCTAAAACTGTTGGGTCGGGCGGGTGGTGCTGGTCATGTGGAATCCACATGACCAGCACC
>JAYUUO010000057.1:0-16287 GCA_043754515.1 Armatimonadota bacterium | reverse complement strand
CGACCGAGCCGCTTTTCGTGAGGCACGAGAGCGGCTGGGCGTTCTGGACGATGCTGGAGCCGGTAGTGCTGTAGCGGGTATGTCCGATGGCGAGATGCCCCCGGAGTGGCGCGAGTGTTTTTTCGGTGAACACCTGCGTCACCAGACCCATATCCTTGTGTGTCGCGATGCGGGTGCCGTCAGAGACCGCGATCCCAGCGGCTTCCTGGCCGCGGTGTTGCAGGGCGAACAGACCAAAAAAAGTGAGGCGGGCGACGTCCTCGCCCGGCGCGTAGATGCCGAAGATGCCGCACTCCTCGCGGGGGTGGTCGTCCGTTTCCCGGAAAGTGTCGGGAGAGGAGAGGGGGTTATCGTCAGGTTCGGCGTTCACGTCTTATTGTACACCGGTTGCGCGGCCTTGTGACAAGTTATTTGTCCCCGCGTTCCCCGCCGTGTTCCTGCCTCAGCCATTCGCTTCGACCACTGTGTTTCTGGAAGCACTGGCCTACGAAGCCGAGTCGCGGGAAAGGAGCGGCGATCCGACGCCCGTGTGCGCCGTGATAGATGAGTTGCCGTACCTCGCCGATGTTGACGCCGCATTGCTGACGGTGCTACAACATTTCTGGGATGACAACAAGCGGCAGCCGAACCTCAAGCGGTTCCTGTATGGCTCGTATCTATCGTTTATAGAGTGGGAGGTGCTGGACGCGAACGCCCCGCTTTACAACCGGCGAACCGGCGCGATAAAGATCGAGCCGCTGGACTACGCCGAAGCCGCGCTGTTTTTCCCGAGTATACGCCGGAGGAAAAGATGGTCGCCGATTTCTGGTACCGATTCATGGACCCGGCACGTAGTCTGGTGGCGCGGGATCTGGGTTCACAAGTATGGGATCGCTCGGTCGAGCCGGTGCTGAACATGTATGTCTCCCGCCCGGCGTTCGAGCGGGCTTGCCGCGATTACCTCTGGCGGGCTATGCGGTCGGGCGCGCGCTCCCGGACGGCTTGCGCTTCGCCGAAGTGGGCACTTGGTGGGGCGCGGGCGATGTGGAGATTGACGTGGTGGCGGTAGACGAGCGGAACGCGGTAACGGCGGTTGGCTCCTGCAAATGGACGGGCGACGCGGTGGGGATCCGCGAGTACGACGCCCTGCGGCGCGGTATCACGAAAGCGAAACTGGACCGGGAAGGGATGTTCTGGTTCCTCTTCTCGCGCTCGGGCTTCAACGCGCCCCTAATGGAGCTGGCGGGCGGAAGCGCGAGTGACGGGCACCTGACCCTGGTCTCGCTCGCGGATCTGTATGCGTGGGCACGGGACGGCTTCGTGCCCGGCTCGCGTTGTGAAGCACCCGCGCGACCGGCGGGTCAAAGCAGGCATACCACTCGCTCGATCACAGGAGAGCCACCGATGTTCCAGAAGTCTAAGTCCCTGACGTTCGTCGCCGCGTGTACCGGCGCGTTCCTCGGCACTGTCACCGTCGCGTTCGCCGTGCGCCGACAGGCGCCCCCACGGCCGAAAGAGGCACCGAGGGCGACGCCGCTGCCGCTGCCTGACCCGCCGCGCCTGTTCCCGCCACGTCACCCGCCACCGCTACCGGTGCCGCCGTTCATAATGCCGCGACAGTTCCCCGCCGCCGTGTCGGTCAAGTCGGTGTCCGTGGAGGCCGTGGTGCGCGGCGGGGTCGCCGAAACCGAAGTGACGCACGTTTTTAGAAACGACGGCGAGCGCGAAGCAGAGGGCGACTTCGTGTTCCCGATCCCCGCCGGGGCGAGTGTTTCGTCCTTCGCCATGTACGACGGCGAGAAGAAGATGGAGGCGCGGCTCCTTGAGGAGGGCGAGGCGACCAGCACTTACGAGGAGATCGTCCGGCGGCGCAAAGACCCGGCGTTGCTGACGTTCAGTGGGCGCGCCGCGCTCCGCGCCCGCCTGTTCCCCATTCCCCCCCACTCCGAGCGGAAGATAACGCTGAAACTGGTCACCGTTCTGCCGCGCGAGGGCGACGCCCACAAGTACGCATGGACTCTCATCGGCGCGTACCTGCCTGGGCAAACGCGCCCGCAATCCGTGTCGGTCAAGGTGACCGTGGCCGATGGCGCGGGCAACCTTTACTCTCCTACCCACGATGTGCAGACGAGGCGCGAGGGCGGGCAGGTGGTCGCGACCTGGAGCGCGGACAAGAACAGTCCGGGGACGCTGACCGAAAACCCGGAGTTCGATTTGTATATCACGCCGAAGCCGGGCGCGGGGAACGTCGCGCTTTCGATGCTGACGTATAACGCCGCGCTACCGAACACGGCGTCGCTCGCCGGGGGCGCGCGGCAGTCGGGCTACTTCCTCGTAGTCGCGTCACCCACCGTGGCACGGCCCGACGCCGAAACCGCGCCGCGCCGCGTGGTCGTGGTCATGGACCGATCCGGCTCGATGCAGGGCAAGAAGATCGAGCAGGCGAAGTCCGCCATCCGGTTCGCGCTGGGCAAACTGCGCCCGCAAGATACGTTCAACGTGATCACGTTCAGCGACGCCGTGGAGAAGTTCGCGCCTGAGCCGCTGGCGGCGACGAGCGCGAACCGGGAGCGGGCGAACGCGTTTATTGATGGCATCGTGGCGGACGGCGGTACGAACATCCACGACGCGCTAATGACGGGCCTCGCGCAGTTCCCGGAAAAGGGGAGCGGGAACACACTGCTTTTCTTCACGGACGGTCTGCCCACCGTCGGCGTCACGAACCAGAACGGGATCATCCGTGATGCCCTCGCGAAAAACGCGAAAAATACGCGGACGTTCTTCTTCGGCGTCGGGTACGACGTGGACGTGCCGTTCTTGGATTCGGCGGCGCAATCACTACGCGGCGACGCCGATTACGTGCGCCCGGACGAGGACATTGAGGCGAAGACGTCGCGCTTCGTGGCGAAGACCAGTTCACCCGTGCTGGAGAATCTGCATCTAACGGTGGAGCACGGCGCGGCGATCACGGGCGAGATCTATCCGAAGCCAGGCGAACTACCGGATCTGTTCGCGGGCGGGCAATTGGTGCTGGTCGGGCGGTACACCGGCGCGGCGAAGGCGATGAAACTGACACTGACCGGCGAGGCGAACGGCAAGCCGCAATCGTTCACACTGACCAGCTCGCTCCCCGAGGTGGACACGAGCGCGTCATTCCTGCCGCGCCTGTGGGCGAACCGCAAGATCGGCTACCTGCTCGACGAGGTGCGTCTGAAAGAGGACGGCCCCGCGAAAAAAGAGGCGATAGACCAGATCATCGCTCTGTCGAAGGAGTGGGGCATCCTGACGCCGTACACCGCGCTGTTCGTGCCGGAGCCGCTGGATGGATTCGCGGGCGGGGGCCAGCCCAGACCCATACCTATGGGAGTGGCAGGCGGTTTCGGTACTGGCGCATACAGCGCGCCGAGTCGCGGCGGCAGGCAGGGCGGGATGGGCGTTGGAGACTCGGTTACCTCCTATGGCATGAGTGTCAATAAATCGAGTGCCAGCGCGTCATTAGGTGCCTCCGTTCGCTCGGGCGAGTCGGCGGTGAACGTCTCGCAGTCGTCGCGGGCACAACGGAACGCGGCGCAGGTCGGTAACGTCTACGCCTATCAGAACATGGTGGGCGCGGATCGGGCGGAGAACGAAGCCGTCGCGAAGCGCGTCCAGAATGTCAATCAGCGCACGTTCGTGCAGAACGGCGCGCAGTGGGCGGACGCGACCTACGACGCGAAGAAGCAGAAGCAGATAGTGAAGGTGAAGCTCTACTCGCCCGCCTACTTCGCCCTGACCCGGCGCAACGCGGACTTCGCGAGATGGGCGGCTCTCGGGAGCGACGTGCTGATCGCGGCGAACGCGACGCAGGCAGTGCAGTTCGCGGCGACCGGCAAGGAGACGCTGACGGGCGCGGAGGTGACGGCTTTGGCGGGGAAGTAGTGCGCGTGTCGAGCGTGCCCCCACCCCCTGACCCCCTCCCCCGCTACGCAGGAGAGGGGGGACAGGACGGGCAGGTGTTTCTTCTTTTATTGGTTCTTGGCTTGTTTAATACGCGACGGGCCGACGAGCCTCTTCGTTACGTCCTCCGCCGGTAGAATATGCGCCTGACTCTTCAACGGACAAACTATAATAAAATGAAGAACACCTGCCCGTCCTGTCCCCCCTCTCCTGCGTAGCGGGGGAGGGGGTCAGGGGGTGGGGGCGCGCTCGACACGCGCACTACCTCTCCGCCAACGCACACAAAAGCTTTCTCCTACACATCGTGTCCATTGATCGAGACGCGGTAGGAGCAACCCAGCTTGTCCGCCGCCTTGCGGCAGAGTGCCATGCGCGTAATGAATATCTCGAAGTATTCCATTACGGACGCGACCTCGGTGTCAATCTCGAGTTCGAGACGGATCTTGCGGGTTTCGGGGTCAACGCGCAGGAACGATTTCTTTACCGAGCCGTTCACCCGGTCGTGTATGTCGTGGTCCGCCGGGTTATTGTTCTGGACGCGGCTGAAGTGGACGTCGGACTTGTCGGCGATGATCACCGCCGCCGTCACGGCGTTGATCGGCACGCCGTCCGGCTCCTCGTGGTTGCCGATCGCGCCGATGACTTCCGCGATCTCGCCCGGCTCCATCCCGAGGTCGCTTAAGATATGAAACGATATTAAAGCACCCGCCTCGACGTGCCCGCGCCGGTTGATCACGCACCCGATGTCGTGCAGGTACCCGGCGATGGCGGCGAGTTCCGCGACGCGCTCCGTTGACCCGAGCGAGGTCAGGATCGAGCGGGCGATAGTAGCCACGATCCCGGCGTGCCGGTGCCCATGCTCGGTGTAGCCGATTGCCTGCATCTGCTCGTTGCCTTTAGCGATATACACGCGTACGCGGCTGTCCCGGCGGATCTCCCGGAGCGAGAGCGGCGGGCGGGTTTCCCGGCCGGGCGGCGCGACATCCTGCGCGAAGGTCGGCAGTCCCAGGAACGGGACCGGAGGGAGCGGCGTCGCGGCGTTCTCGGCGCGGGTCTCGGCGGCGGACGGGGCGGGCGGCGTCACCAGCCCCGTCTGCGGCGTTTCGATGGTCAGGCGATCCGCGTGCGCGTCGTCCGCGACGCCGGTCGCTTCAAAATTACTGTTCATAAGTTTATACGTCGGAGCGGCGCGGGCCTATTTGTCGTCCTCGTCGGTGAACCCGGAGCGGCGGAATATATCCTCCAGCCGCTTCTTCTCGCGCCGCTCGCGCCACCAGCGGAGCACATTAAACGGGCGCGGCTCGCCCTCGTCCAGGTTGCGCCGGGACGGGCGGCTGCCGGAGTACGCGGGGGTGTCATCGCGGTCATCGAGTAGGAGGCGCGGCGCGGAAGTGCCGCCGGGGTAGCCGTAGCGGCCGCGAGTCACGTACCAGTACATCAAGGCGCAGACAGGGAGCAGGAACAGCCCGCTTAGCCCGCCGCCGCCGTGGAACCACGTCAGCACGACCCCGATGATGCCCCAGACCGGCGCGGGAATCGGGAGAAAGAAGAACGTCAATATCTCGCGCCGGTTGACGACCGCCCAGGCCACCATCAGCGGCCCGGTCACCACGCCCAGCCCGGCGAGAATCCCACCGCCGTGCATAGCGGTAGCCCCCACCCAGCAAAGTATCGCCATCGTCACCGATGTCGCCAGTAGCACAGTGCCGAAGTCGCGCGTCCCCCACGCCCGCTCCAGACTGCCCGCGAACAGGTAAAACCAGCCGAGCGAAAAAAGCAGGGCGAGTGGGTTTCCACCGTCCGATGTCGCCAGAGGCCAAGTCACCGGAGTCCAGAAATGAATCGGGAAGTAGTCGGGGGCGAACAGTAGGTACCCGGTGATAGGCAGACCAGCGAGCGTCGCCACGAAAAGTGCCGCGACCGCGAGGATGATGCCCATGGTGAGCGGTGATCCCCCCAGCGGGCCGAGTATTCCCCCATATTGTGAACGTCCGTACACGGTGTTTATGACTCCTGAATCAACTGCGATGTTTCACAACGCCCTCTTATTATACCCCGCGTACACCCGGCGGCTACCAGACCGCGTCGGGCACGAACCGGGCGGTCGTTTCGCCCGCCTCGATCACTATCGCGTCCCCGTCGCGCCGTATATTCTGTACGGCGAGCGTGCCCACGCGCGGCACCAGTGCCCACGTTTCTTTCGCCCGGTCGAACCGGTAGGCACCCGCCCCCGTCCCGACATACACCGCGTTTTCCGTGACCGCCATCCCGCGTAAATCGCGCGGCAGTTGGTAGAACCGTAGCTTCTTATCCGCCTCGGTGTAGCGACACAGGCCGTCCCGAGCGAGCAGAAACACCACGCGCGGATCGTCCGGCGCGGCGGCGGCGGCGGACACCTCCGCGTCCGAGATCTTCGTGAACCGCGTACCGCCCGGCTCCCCCCGGAAGACACCCGCCTCCGATTGTTTCCAAACGAGCACGGCGTCGCCCGCGCCGACGATACCTAACGCGCCGCGTGTATCGAGCGGAAGTCCTGTCTCCGATCCCGATAGGAACCGGGCGGTCCGGGCGCGGCGATCCCAGCGGATCAGCACCGGGGCCTCGTTCGAGTTGCCCTGCCCAGTTGCCCAAACGGTAGCTCTGTCCGTCGCTACCTCCCCGACGTGGAAGGAGGAAACGCTCCCGGCATCCCCCGCCCACCGGAACGGCTCGCGCACCCGCTCCCACCGGCGTTCCGTCCGCGACATCCGCCACAGATCGTTGTTCATCTCACCCATGTAAATCGCGCCATCGGTCACCGTGGTGACCGATTGATACAGCGGTACCGAGCGCGGAGACCCCGCCCGTGCGGGCGGCGGGAAGCCGAGCGACTTCCACGCGGCGTGCGCGGCGTCGTATTCGTACAGGTTCTCGGTCGTCAGGGCGTACACCGTGCCGTCCGGCGCGAGCAAGGGGCGGAACCCGTTCTGATATTTGGGCACGGGAACCGGCGCGTTCGTGAGCGGTTCCCAACCCGCCGTGCCGGGACGGTAACGTAGCACCGAAACGGCGGTTAGTGGCATACCGATTAGCGCACCCCCGTCCCCCGTTTCGGTGATGTATAACTCCTCGGTGGCCGGGTAAGCGGGCGTGTCCAGCGGTGCCACCCAGCGTTTCGCGCGGACGTCGTACCCGGCGACGGTGTTAACTCCCGTCAGCGAGCGTGCGTCCCCGGTGTAAAAGCGGAACCAGGCGACGCTCCCCGTCGCCACATATGCGTCGGCTCGCTTTCTGTCGCGGAGGGAGGGAAGGTCTGGAAGGGCGGGGGTAAGCGTCTGCCATCCATTTAGCGACATGCCGTCCGGCGCGAGCAGGCGATAGCGGGGGTCACCGGATCGCGCCTGGCTGTCCAGACTGTGGCCCGCGCCATCCCAGAGTGCCCCCTGGGAGACACTGATGTTGCCGTTGAGACTGTCGTTCGCGCCGACGCCAGGCATCAGGCCGAACACCGGTCGCGGTGGGTTCGTGATATTCAAGCGGAACAAATGGGGAGGGAGCAACAACGAAACGGACGACGCGCTTTCCCCGGCATAGAACAGTTTGGTGTCAAACCCGAAGGGGAACGTGTTGGCGGGCACCGCGAAGTCGGTCCACACGTCAGTCGCACCGTTGTAGTGCCGTGCGCCGTTCTTCGTGGTCAGGTACAACGCGTCGGGTGCGGTCGGGTCGGGGAGTAGTGCGCCGGTTATTACCGGGACCCGCTCCGTAACTGCCGCGCTCGCCGCGTCGAATAGTGGGAACCGCTCCACCTTCGTCCCCCTTGCGAACGGTTTGTAGTGCCGCCCGAAGTTGAAACCGCCCCAGGTAGGTGCCAGTTCCGTTCCCGGCACCGCCTTCCGCGCAAGACGTATCAGCGTATTGACCTGCAATCCGAACGCCATGCGCGGGTCGTCCGGGTCGGGGACGAACCCGCCGAATGTCTCGCGGGGCGGGGCGAGTTCCGCCGGGGAAATGGTCGCCGGGAGCGGGACTACGTCCTTATCGCCCGTGTCCGGCGGGCTGATCCAGCGGGCGAAGCGGTCGCGAATCCAGCGCATCCGGTCGCGCTCACGCGCCGCGCCGCCGAACGGCGGCGGCGCGGGGATCAGAACGCGGGCGATCACGGCCTCATCCGGGATCTTGTCCGGCGGCGCGACGGCAATTACCGGCGCCTCATTGAACGGGTCGAAATCCGGTGGGGGCACCGGGGGCAGTGCGCTCTGAGGTAGCACATCGCCTTTATCGTCAACACGCGTCCACTCCCCGGTCTCCGCACCGCGCCGGTAGAAGGTCCCGAGGGCGGAAAGCCACGGCGTGCCGTCCGATGAGACAGTCAATATGCCCGTGTCGCCGGGCGCGGATGGGAACGGGATCACTCGCGGTTCGGAGCCCAGTTCGCCCGGCTTGACCACGAACAGGTTGGCCGGTCCGGGGGGCACGGTAACCGGTGCGCCGGACGGTACGCGCGGAACGCCGACCGCGTATACCGCTTCGCTTTCGGCGGATACCGCGACTTGCAGGATCTGTTGCGTGCGCAGGGTGCGGTGCCACGAGCCAGTTCCGAGGTTTAGGGAGAGCAGTCCGATGTCAGTGCCGAATAGCACTGTCTCCCCGCGCCACGCGACGGCGTTGACATTGATCGCGGGGAAGTCGGCTGCTAGCGTCTCGTCCCACGGGAGGTTCACGGCTTCGCCGGTCACCCTATCGTAGACCTGGAACGCCGCAACGCCACCAGTCTGGAGCGTGGACGGGACCAGTATCACGCGCGCCGCTGTCAGCAAGACGCGGTAGGGCACCCAGTCGCGGTTGCTGGGGTGGATCATCTCCTCATACGACACGTTGTCGCCGGGGCGCGGGGCGGGCGGTAACGTGCCAAGTTCGCGCCAACTTCCCGCCCTGACATCGTACAGACAGAGCACGATTCGATCCGGTTCGAGTGGCCTCCCGGCATCCCGGCAACGGACGACAGCGGCGGCACTTTCGCCCGTGTCGTCGGTCGCCAGAGACTCCACCGCGCCGAGAGGCAGTCCGCCCGTGCCGACAAAAAGGCTAACACGCTGCTGCCCCCGGTCCACGCGCTTCACGCCGATAGGAGTGCCGATCCACTCCGTCATCCCGGCGCGGGCGACGCGGAGCGGGCGGTTTATATCTCTGCTGTAAAGCGCGGTCGGCTTCACGCGCGAGACGAGCGACACGGGCGGCGACAAATACTCGGCTATGCGCCGCCCCAGAGCAAGCGCAACCAGGTAGGTGTTTTCGGGGGTGAGCGTTATCCCCTTCGGCGCACGGATGTTGAACGGAGTCCTGCCTTGACCGGGCACCTCCGGTTCGTACATCGGATTGGGACGCGGGAGCGGCGCGGCGAACGGGTGCGTGACGACATCGGCGGGCACCGTCCCCGGAGAAGGCGAGTCGTTGTGCCTGGAGGAGCGCGTTTCCGGGGAGGGAAGGCCCGACGAGGCGGCACGACCGCCCGACTCGGACGCCGCGCGTCGCGTCGGCGCGGCGTCGGCGAACGGACCCACCGTGAGCAGGATAAGCGGAAGGACGAGCGCGCGGGTCAAAACCGACGTGCGGCGTCGGTTAGGAGGTCGGAACGTTGACATATGGCAGTATATCCTTTCCTTGCTGAGGCGCGACTGCGACGGGCGGCCCAGTAGCCCGCGACGGGTGCCTCGACCCACTTAAACCTACCGATACCGCCCCCGCCGCCTATACAGGTTCCGGCACACCCCCTTCGTCCGCGACCCGGCTCCGCTTCCCGCGTAGCAGGGCGTACACGCTCGGGATCACGATCATGGTCAGGAACGTGGACACGGTCAGTCCCGCTATAATTGCCCAGTCGAGCGGCGGGAACAGGCGCGAGCCGGAAAGTGCCTGCGGCAGGAGCGCACCGACCGACAGCAACACCGTGAGCAGGATCGGGCGCAGACGCCGCCGCGACGCATCTACCAGCGCGTCCGCCATTGCGAGGTGGTGAGTGTGTGCCTCCTCCAGCGCGTAATGAAAGATGAAAATCGTGTGGTTCGTGACCAGCCCGCCGAGCGCGGCGATTCCCAGAAATGCCATGAAGCCGAAGTTTTGCCCGGCGAGGAACAGCCCCGGCACTGCGCCGATGACGCCGAGCGGCACTGCGGACAGCACCGCCGCCACGATGGCCGCGTCGTTGAACTGGATTGTCAGGATCACGATATTGAACACGAACGCCACGGCGAAAACGGTCGCCATCTGCGTGAACGAGTCGCCCGCCTTTTCGTTCTCGCCCCCGTAGGAGAGCCGGTAGCCGTCGGGCAAGTGTTGTTTCGACAGCGTTGCGCCGGCGTCCGCGAGGATGGCGGACGCGAGCCGGGAACCGTCCGAGTAGGCGGAAATGGTGAGCGTACGCTCGGCATTGCGCCGGACGATGCGGCCGTCCTCCGGCGCGAGCGACACCGACGCCACCGAGCGTAGCAGCACCGCCGCGCCGTCCCCGCTCACATACAGGTCTAGCAGGTCGGCGGGACCGCG
Organism: Armatimonadota bacterium; assembly: GCA_043754515.1. GTDB lineage: Bacteria > Armatimonadota > Armatimonadia > Armatimonadales > Armatimonadaceae > JACMIU01. The sequence continues at coordinate 5,847 of JAYUUO010000057.1, read as the reverse complement.
CCGCTCGCCGGGCGCGAGGCGCAGGTCAACCGGGATCTGCTTGTCGCCGTCGCGCAGGAACGTCACCGTCTCGCCCGAAAAGGCGAGTCGCGCCTGACGCGCCACGCCCGCGGAGGACAGACCGACTCGCGCGGCGCGGTCTTCGTCCACGCGCACCTGGAGACGGAGCGGGCGCTCGGCGAAGTCGTCATGCACACTGACCGTGCCCGGCGTCGCGTTCAGCACGCCTTCCACGTCGGCGGCGAGTTGCCGCAATACTCGCGGGTCAGTCCCCGCTAGCCGTATCGCGATCGGGGCACCGACCGGCGGACCCTGCTCCAACTTATTGACCGTGACGCGCGCCTGCGGCACCGCTCTTCGTAGCGTTTCGCGCAGACGCGGCACCAGCGCGTCCGTGGCGTCGAGCGACTGTGTGTTCACCACGATCTGCGCGTAGTTCGGGGTCGGTGCCTCGGGCGTGATGTTGTAGTAGAAGCGCGGCCCGCCCTGCCCGATATAGGACACGAACGAGCGAACAGTCGGCTCCGCGCGGAGTGTGCCTTCTACGGTCGCGGTCGCGGCACCCGTCGCGGAAATGTCACGCCCCTCCGGCAGCCAGACGTCAATCACGAACTGGTCGCGCTCGGCGGGTGGGAAGAAGACCTGGCCCAGGCGCGGCAGGAGCGAGAGCGAACCGACGAGCGTCAGCGCGGCGACGCCGACAACGAGACCGGGGCGGCGAAATGACCAGCGCGCGAGGCCCGCCTTGCCGTCCCTCAGGCTGTCCACGCCCCGATCCAGCCACTTCTGAACCGCGGTTTTCTGCTCGTCGCGCGACGGGCGAAGGAAGCGGGCGCACAGCATCGGCGTGACGGTCAGATTGATCAGCACCGAAACCGCGAGCGAGAGCGACGTCACGAGGCCTAAATCACGCACGAAGTCGCCGACGCTGCCGGGCAGGAACGCCAGCGGCAGGAACGCGAGGATGGCGACCATGTTCGACGTCACGAGCGGCGCGGTCAGCCCTTCCGCGCCGGTGATCGCGGCCTCTTCGCGGGAAACGTCGCCCTTCGACAGCGTCTCCTCGATGTTGTCTAGCACCACGATCGCGTTATCTACGACAAGGGCCAGCGCGATAATCAGCGCGGCGATGCTCATCTGCTGGATGTCGCGCCCGGACAGCCACATCACGGCGAACGTTCCCACCAGCGAGATCGGTAGCACCATGCCGACCAGTAGCGCGGACCGCCAGCCCATGAAGAGCAGCATCACGGCGAAGATGATCCCGATCGCGAGATATAGTTCGTGGAAAAAGCCCTCAATGCGCCGCTCGACTGAGCGCGGCAGGTCGTTCACCACCGTCAGGTTCGTGCCGGTCGGCATCGCGCGTCGCAGGTCGGCAATCGCTTCCTTCGCCTTCTCGCCGAGTCGCGAGATGTTCTTTCCTTTGCGCATCGTCACCGTGACCGCGACGGCGGGTTCGCCGCCGACACGCAACCGGAACGTCGCGGGGTCGGCGTAGCCGCGCGTCACAGTCGCGACATCGCGCAGATAGACCGGGAAACCGGCGTCCGACGCCCCGACCGCCAGACCGGGCAGGTCCGCGTCGGATTTGAACTCGCCGGTCGGGGCGAGCGTCAGGCGGGTGGTACCGCTCCGTACGGAGCCGCCGGTGTCGGCGAGGACGTTCTTTCGCGCGAGCGCGCCCGCCACCGTGTCCGCCGTGACCAGCCCGCCGAACCGCGCCAGCCGCCGCGCCGAGAGCGCGACCGTGACAGTCTCGGTCTGCTCGCCGATCAGTTTCGCCTCGGCGACTTCGGGCAAAAGCCGGAGCCGGTCGCGAACCCGTTCCGCCAGCGTTTCCCGCTCGCGGTCGCTCCCGCCTCGTCGGGTGACGGCGACGATCAATGCCGACGTGTCGGTGAACCGATCGTTGACGGCGATGTCGGTCACGCCGCCGGGGAGGCCCGGTCGCAAGTCCCCGACCCGGTCGCGCACGTCGCGCATCATTTTAGCGAGTGTGTCGGTCATGTTGTCGGCGGCCTCGAACCGCACCACCGCGACGCCGGGGCGCGATACCGACTCCACGGTGCCGACGTCATCCACCTCGCGCAGGGTGCGCTCGATCGGCTCGGCGACGAGCACCTCGACCTGCGCCGCCGTCGCGCCGGGGTACAGCGCGATGATCTGCCCGAACCGCCCCTTCAGGTCCGGGTCCTCGCGCCGCGACATCGTCAGCAGCCCGACGACGCCGACCAGCATCAGGAGCACGGCGAGCAGATAGGTGACCGGCTTGTAGCGGAAGGCGAGCCGGGTGAGTGAGTTTTTCGGTGTCATTGCTATTCCCTCGATTTACGGATGTACCGGGTGGACGCGCGGCAGGCCATCTGTGTTTAGCGGACGCGGTCGGGGTCCGCCGCGAGCCTTTCGCCGCCGGTCAGTCCAGCCAGCACCCGCACCAAGTCGGTGCCGACCGGCTCGCCGAGGGTGACCGGTCGGCGGGCGGTTTCCCCGTCCGCGCCGACCGCGACAACGAACGCGCCGCCGGTCACGGTGTTGGTCGCGACGGCGGAGACGGGCACTAGCACTACGCGCGTCGCCGCGCCGACGCAGAGCGCGAGGCGGGCGGTCATGTTCGGAAGCAACACTTCGCCGGGGTTCGCCACGGCTACCTCGACGCGGAAGGCGCGCGTCTTGCCGTCGCCTTGAAACCCGAGCAGGGTGACACGGGCGGGGAAGGACCTGCCGGGAAAGGCGTCCGTGGTGATCGTCGCCGTCCGCCCGATCCGTAGCAGGGGGCGCGCCGACTCCGGCACGGCGAACACCGCGCGCAAGTCGCGCACATCGGCGAGCACCGCGACCGGCGTTCCGGGCGATGCCATCTCGCCGACCTCGGCGCGGGTTTCCAGAACCCGACCGGAAACAGGCGACAGGAGGCGGTGTTTCGAGAGTTGGATACGGGCGTCGCTCAGAGCCGCGGCCGCGCGGGATTCCTGCGCCGCGTACCCGGCTATCTGCTCCCGGATCGAGGCGAGGCGGGCGGGACGGGCGCGGGCGGAGTCGAGGCCCGCGCGGGCGTTGCGGACGAGAGCGGCGGCCTGCGCGATGTCCTCGCGCCGCGCCCCTTCCTTCGCGAGCGACACCGACTCGTGGGCGGAACGGGTCCGCGCCTTAGCCGCGTCGTAGGTCGCCCGCACCCGATCCAGCATCTGTTGCGCGACCGCGCCCTCCGCCACCAGCCGCGTGTACCGGTCGTGCTCGATACAGGCGAGGTTTTCGTCCGTCTCGGCTTGCGAGAGTGCGGCTTCGGCCTGGCGCAACTCCTGGGTGCGGGTGAACGCGCGCGCCTTGCTTTCCCCCGCGACCGCCCCGGCCAGATTCGCCTCCGCGCTATCAATCGCGGACGCGGTCTCAGTACCGGCGCGGCGGTAATCGGCTTCGGCCTGGCGTCGGGCGGCGGTCGCGCCGTTCAGGGCGGCGAGTGCCCCAGCGACCGAAGCGCGGGCGGCGCGGTCGTCCAGCGTCGCGACAAGCGCGCCCTTTGTGATCCGCCCCCCGCGCTCGGCGGGCCGCGAGACGATCCGCGCGGCGACTTCGGCGGAAACGGTCACGGTGTGGCGCGCTTCCAGATCGCCGGACAACTGCTCGGTCTCGCCAGGGCTCGACACGGCGCGGGCGGTCACAAGCCGGAGCGAGGCGGGGGCGGGACGCGCCGTGTTTGTCGGCACATCCGCGCCGCGCTTCCGGGCATCCTTGCGCCGTGCCTGGGTTGCCGCGGCGAACAGTAGGCCAACCAGCAAGGCACCGAGGAGGAGGAGCAGGCCGACCCGGCGAGGGCGAAGGCCGGGCCGGCGCCCCGCGGGCGCGTCATTTTCTTCCATGAGTTACGTACCTTTCTTTACTGTTGTATAAAAAGTGAACACTGTTAATAAGAATGGAGAAATAGAGCGGGTGTTACCCGTCACGCGGGACAGACGAAGCCTCGCAGACAGTTGTCCACCACGGATTCCAGCAGGTACGGGCGCACCCCGACCGGCAAAAGATCCAGCCGCTCCGATAGCATCAGCGACGCCGCGCCGTGGAGCGCGGCCCAGTAAACGTGCGCCAGGATCATTTCGGGGGCGTGTCTGCAACACATCCGCCCCTCCTCCGACCCGTCAACCGCCGCGTTTCGGATCGCGTCCACCGTGCCCGCCGGGATCTGTTGCCCCGCGATGCCATCAAGCACGGCGCGGACGATGTACCCGAACGCCCGGTGCGCGGCGGTGTGCGCCGCCTTATCGTCGTTCAGAAGCGCATTCGCGCGTAGCTCGAACATGATCGCGTAGTAGTTGGGCTGTTCGCGGGCGAAGGCGAAGTAATCGCGTCCGCCCTCCCGTAGCCGTTCGATGGGATCGAAGATCGCGTTCGTTCGCTCTAGCCGCTCGGAGAGCAGGTGAAAGCCTTCCTCGGCGAGCGCGACCAGAATCGCGTCCTTATCGGCGAAATAGAGGTAGATCGCGGTCGGGGAGTACTCGATGGCCGACGCGATCCGCCGCATACTTACCGCCTCGAACCCCTCGGAGACGAACAGGTCCCGCGCCGCGTCCAGGATCGCCCGCCGCAGATCTTCCCGCTCCCGCTCCCTGCGCTCTTTAGTACCCATAGTAAAATTACTTAACGGCGTTAATATACACAGACGGGGTAGTCCTGTCAAGCCCCCGAAGAAGATCCGTCCCCGAAGATCATAACCGGGGAGTGTACATCGCGGGAGTTACCGCGCCTCGCCCAACGCGACGGACAGAAAGCCCCCCGCGTCGTCGAGCCGTTTCTGGCCTGCCGCAACATCCAGGTCGAGTCGCGCCATTATGATGGCGAGTTTCACCGAGTCGGACGCGTCGCTCAGCAATCCGAACGCCTCCGCGTCGGAGCCGACATGCCCTATCTCGCGCACCAGCCGCTTCGCCCGCTCTTTAAGTTTGGCGTTCGTCGCCTGCACGTCCACCATCCGGTTACCATATGTCTTGCCCCAGCGGATCATGGCACCCGTGCTGATCATGTTGCAGATCATTTTCTGCGCGGTTCCAGCTTTCAGCCGGGTCGAGCCCGTAAGCACTTCCGGTCCCGTCACTGCCTCAATGGGTATCTGCGCGTCGCGCGAAAGCGGCGCGTCCGGGACACAGGCGATGGATGCAGTGATGCCCGAGCCGCGCTCGCGCGCCCGCCGCAGTGCCGCCCGAACGTAGGGCGCGCCGCCAGACGCCGATAGCCCGATTACCGCGTCCCGTTCGCCGATGCCCGCTATGTTCATGGCGAGCATCCCGGCGTGTACGTCGTCCTCCGCGCCCTCCACCGCTTTAAGCAGGGCGCGCTCGCCGCCCGCGAGGATCCCGAAAACACACTCCGGCGGCACCCCGAATGTCGGTAGGCATTCGGCCGCGTCGAGGCAACCGATCCGCCCCGATGTCCCCGCGCCGATATAGATCAGCCGCCCCCCACGCCGCAAGCAGTCCGCTACCGCGTCTACGGCGAGCGCGATTTGTGGCAGGCAGAGGCGTACCGCTTCAGTGACGGTCGCGTCCTCCTCGTTCATACGCGCCAGCAAGTCAACTGTCGTCAGGCGGTCTAATCCCTCGGTACGCGGGTTGGGAAACTCCGTCATCGGGATGGCAGGGGGGATCGAATCATTGGTGTTCATCGGTGTTACTCTTTGTCGGGGTGTCTGATCCGCCAGACCGCGTTTCGCTGTCGCGACATCCCATTCTGTTTCGCTGTCGCGACATCCCGCTATTATATAGGCGGCTAGGGTATCCGGGTTATCTCGAGGTCGTCCACATATAAGTTGGTACCCGATTTATGTGATAAGACCATAAAATAGGTCTCGTCGGG
>JAYUUO010000056.1:0-5375 GCA_043754515.1 Armatimonadota bacterium | reverse complement strand
ACAAGGCAAAGGGGGCGGTCGCGACGCTGGGCGTCACGCCCGTGGACGACCCGTCCGAGTATGGTATCGTTGTCACGGACGAGGACGGCTTCATCACGCGGTTCCAGGAGAAGCCGAAAAAAGGCGAGGCGTTCTCGAATCTCGCGAACACCGGCATCTACGTCTTCAATAAGAAGGTGTTCGACTACATCCTGGCGGAGACGTTTTATGGGTTCGGCAACAACGTCTTCGGCGCGCTACTCGCGGCCGGCGAGCCGATGCTCGCGGTGCCGAGCGAGGCGTACTGGAAGGACGTCGGCAACCTCGCGATCTACCGCCAGTCCCAGCGCGACGTGATGGACAAAAAGGTGGCGGTTGATCTGCCGACCGGGGCGCGCGTCGTGAACGATACCTGCGTGGTCTGCGCGGGCGCGACCGTCGCGGGCGAGATCCGCGACTACACCGTGGTCGGGACCGGCGCGACCGTGGAAGCGGGCGCGACCGTGGTCAACTCGATCCTATGGGACGGCGCGACGGTGAAGGCGGGCACCTATCTGGAGAACTGCGTGGTTGGCACCGGGGTAACGGTGTCGTCGTCGCACGGCATCTTCAACGGTCTGTGCGTCGAGCCGAAGCGACCGACCTCCTGAACCTGCGCTCTAGATATAACACCCTAACATGGCAAACACAGACGGAAAACAGGCGACGGCGGTAGCGGAGTACCTCGACAAACTCGGGGAGCGGCAGAAAACGTCTGGCTTGGCCGACTTCGCCGGGCTGGACATCGCGCTCGCCATCCCGATCACGCAAACCGTGCTGGACGATCTACTGCGCCCGGTGCCATTCCCGGAACCTGTGTGCGCGTTCCGGTTGCGCTTCACCGGGGACGATCTGATCACCCTCGAAGTCGGGCTGAACGTTTTCCTGTTCAAGACCACCGTGCGGGTCGAGGCGCGCGTCGAGCGGTACGTCCCGTTCCCGCGCGACCCGGTGCTGACACTCACCCTGCTCACCGGCGGCATCGTAGAGATGGGCTTGAACGTCATCCCGTTCCCCGACTGGATCAAGGTCGAAGGCAGACAGGTGCAACTCAACCTCGGCAAACTGCTCCGCGATTCCGGCCAGGAGTGGCTGGTCTCGATCCTGCGCGACGTCAAGTTCAACGTCCGCCCCGGCGTGCTAAATCTGACCGGGCGGCTCGTCGGGCCGGGGGCCGCGACCGTTCCCATTCCCACGCCCGAAACGGCAACGACAGACACAAGAAAGTAACCTGATGGCAACGAACCCTTTCGAGAAGTATCTACAAAACGACCTCGCGGATTTCGCGGGTCTGCGCATTTCGGGCACGCTCCCGGTCAAGCAGGAGATTTTGAACGACCTGCTCCAGTCGGTGCTGGCGGACATGCGAAACCCCGCGCCGCCCGCGACCGCGCCGTCTACGGCCGCCGCTTCAGCCGTGAAGACTGATGGCACGTCACCAAGTTTCGATCCGAGGTCGCTGGTCAAGCATCTGAAGAAGGCAGAGATCCGGGTCGAGGACGGGCGGGTCGTGCTGAACTTCGACGCGCAGGTGGATGGGTAGGGGATTGGGGCGTGGGTAGCCGTGTTCTAACTCGGGCGGGTAAGCGGGTGGTGAGTCGTCGCGTTGCCCGCTCTCCGACGCCTCAGTCCCTACCCACGCCTAACCGCCGCGACCGCCTCCGCGAACCGCCGGTGCGTTGACCACCGGTGCAATCCGAGCAGGTGCGGCGACGTTTCGGCGGCTCCGTGATCCTCCGTCAGGGCGAGCCGATACCCCGCCTCGGACGCGGTTCGCGCGACGCGCCCGTCCCACTTGCCCGACGGGTAGGTCAAAAAGCGCGCGGTTCGGAGCAGGTTCTGCTCGTGCCGCATCTTCGACTCCCGCATCTCGCGCCGGAGCGCGTCGTCCGACAGCGTACGCAGATCGGGCGGGTGCGTGTGCGTTTGCGACACGACCCGCGCCAGCCCCGATGCTTCCATCTCGCGCAACTGTTCCCAGGTGCAGTGACTTTTGCCAGTGCGCACCCCCACATATTTCGTGTGCGCGGACACAACGAACGGGTAGCCGCGCCGGGCCAGTTCGGGGAAGGCGAACTCGTAAATGCCGGTCGTATTATCGTCGAAGCAAAGCACGACGGGGCGCGGGGTTGCCAGTCGGCACCCGGTGGCGAGGTGTTCATACAGGGTGTCGAGCGACACTGGCTTCGCGCCCGCCGCTTCCATCGTGTCGAGTTGCCGCGCGAATTCGGCCACCCCGGTGTCGAACCAGACGAGTTTTCGCCCGTCGGGCACCAAGTCGTGCCAGACGAAGAGGTGGGCGCGGCGGCGGTCGGAGACGGCGGTTCGGGCGATGGTAGGCAGAGGTGTCATATATACGGGCAGGTTTTACGGAACCCAGACGGCTCCGGTTTGTGTCTATGATAGCGGCAATGGGCGATAAACAAAAGAAACCGGGTGACGGCTTTCGCAACCCTCATAACCTACCGACCAAGATATGCGCGAGTTGCGGCAAACCGTTCACGTGGCGCAAGAAGTGGGAGCGCGACTGGGAGACGGTGCGCTACTGCTCCGACGCGTGCCGCGCGAGCGGGCCCCGTGTTGGGACCTTGCCCTCCTAGGCCCCCAGCAACTCGTACAACAACCCGTACCGCAACCCGCGTAGCGACACGATGAGCGAGTCAACGCCAAGGCGCGCCATCACGCGCCCCTGAATAATCGCGCCCGCGACGATTACGTCGGCGCGATCCGGCTCCAGTCCGGGCACCGCGCGGCGTTCCGCGAGCGGTAGTGACGCGAGATACGCGGTCCGCGCCTCGATCTGCCCGCGGCTCAGGCGCGACGCGTGAACCGCCTCGAACGTCGCCGCGTTGCCGCTTCCGCTGCTTCCACTTCGCGCGGTGATTTCCATCGCGGCGAGATTCGCCGCCGTGCCGCCCGACGCGATCAGAACGGGCGCGAGCGCGGCGGGCGGAACCGGCACGTCCGCTAGCGCGACGTCCGCGAGTAGCACCGCCGTCCGGAACGCGTCGCCTGTGATAGAGTCTGTCAGCAATCCGGCCCGCTCCGACAGCCGCACCGCGCCGATCTGGAGCGATTCCGCGTAGATCACGTCGTCGTCAACGCCTTGCACTACCTCGGTCGAGCCGCCGCCGATGTCGGTGGTCAGGAACAGTAAGCCGTCCGCATTCCCGACCGCCCGCCCGATCTCGGGGTCGCGCCGCGCCGCGCGGTAGGTGAGTTGCGCCTCCCGCTCACCGGAGATGATCTCCACGGTGCCGCCCAGCCGCTTCTCCGCTTCGAGGATGAACCCCGCGCCGTTCGTCGCGTCGCGTAGTGCCGACGTTCCCACGGCGGCGATACTCTCCGCGCCCAGGCTACGCGCCCGTTCGCCGAACCCGGTCAGCGTGGCCAGGGTTCGCTTCGCCGCGTCGTCCGCGATCCGCCCGGTGCGGTTCACGCCCTCGCCGAGCCGCGTGATCGCCGTCCCGTCGAAGAGAATCGTCAGCCCGCCGCCAATATCTCGCCGCGCCACCGTGAGCTTCACACTGTTGGTGCCGATGTCCACCGCCGCTACCGTTTTCGCCGTCGTCATGAATACTGTTTTAGGCGAATCTAAGGCGGTTGTCAAATGACTGATTTCGATCAACGCCCGACACCGTAGCCCCGCGCGGGTCGTTTCTTCGGAGATAAATTCGATCTACCAAACTATTCACAAACAAAATGAAAGGATTCACGCCCTGAACGCCGTATGTAATGTGGGGTCCACAAATGGGCCAAGACCCGAACGTAATCTTATGGCACAACATTACACGAGACCGCCGATTGTCGAGGCGTTGATTGATTTCCGCGTGGAGCCACCCCCCGGAGCATCCGCGGTTGATGTCGCTATTGCCATGTCAGAACTACAACAATCGTTCCGCCGGGATGACATTCACGCGGGGAATGTCTCGCTGACTATCTCTCCAAGTGCGCCCCCCGTTGTTAACGTGGGAAACACGCTGATCGGTTTCCGTTACACGAACGCTGATAGTACCGTTGTGGTTCAGGCGCAGACGGGCGGGTTCACCTTCAGTCTGCTATGTGATCCCAACTCTGGGGATAAACGATATCGGGATTGGCTATCGCTCCGTAACGAGGCGAAACAGATGTGGGAGATATACTCCAGGGGGTACCCTCTTCAATCTGTAACCTCTACAGGCGTGCGATACATCAACCGCTTCGATCTGCCCCGCGAGGCGGGCGGTCTTGTGCGGCTCGAAGAATACTTTGATGTTTATCCCCATGAGCCGAAACTCCTGGAGGCCCACGATCATGTTGCCTTCAATCTGCACCTTGCCATGCCTCAGCCGGATATCCAGGCGTTGCTGATACTGAATCAAGGTTCGTCTCAGTTCATTGGCGATGATAAGATGTCGTCCATTCTGCTAGATCTGGAACTGCGTAGCAACGGGTCTCAACCCTGGGCTTCTGACGACGCGCGGATCTGGGAATACTTAGAGCGACTGCGGAAGCGCAAGAACGAAGCCTTCGAGTCCTTCATTACTGATAAAACAAGGCTACTACTACAATGATGACTGGCAATATGGCATCACCCGCGCACACCCAGAATTACCAGAGCGGTAGCACTGGCTCGGCGATCTACAGCCAACATGTGCCGCTCAACACCATCTCACTCTTCCAGGAGTCGAAGGAACTGAGTGTCACGGTCAGTGGCCGCAACGGCATAGCCGGCACTCCGGCCTCGCCACCTTCCGCGCCGAGTGTCACGCAACAGCAGGAAGACATAAAGCGAGACAAACTATATAGACGCCTGGTCGCGCTGAGTGAACTGCCCGAAGGATGGAATGGCGAGGGCTTCGCGAAGCCCATGCTCGATGCCATTACGCGGGCGATCCGATGGGAGATGAAATTATTCAAGACGGCAACGAATGCAGGCGTCTCCTTGCCCGCGCCGCACGTGTCGGCGAGCGCACAAGGGGAAGTCGTTCTGGAGTGGTGGAGAGAAGAACGCAAAATTACCATATACATCGCTCCCGACGGCGACGTCGAATACATCCGTAGCTGGGGCGTGGACATCGAGAACGACATGGCCGATGGCACGGCGAACACCGGTGCCGAAGGGTTGCAACAGATGCGTTGGCTACAAGGGATTTAAGGAAAGGCCGCGACAATACATACCATAAATGTGGCTTCTCTTGATCCCGTGCCGCGCGATACCGTTGCCGATGTCGAACTCTTGTACAGACGCGTGCCTGACCGCGCGGAAAACTTCCCTGTTGACGCGCCATCGGGGATCAGGCGTTTGAGTAGCACGGCATTCTCGGACCGTTATTTCCATCCCTCCGTTGACCGCGCTGATCTGTGTGAACATAAAC
>JAYUUO010000055.1:0-5403 GCA_043754515.1 Armatimonadota bacterium | reverse complement strand
TGCGGGGAAAGATCGTGCTGGAAGTGGTGTGACGGAGTGTGCGGGGGCGCGAGCATGTCGCTCCCGCCCTGCTCTCTACTCCGGGGCGTCTTGCCCGGACTCTCGCTTGCGCACCGTCACCGCTTTCCGGCTTCCCGGTTCGCGGCGTATCACCGTGCCCGGTCGCGGTCGCCGCGCGGGTTGACTACGGTTTCGCGCGCCCGCCGCAGAGTCGTCTATCGGCACCACCTCGAACCGTAGACCGAGGGTAGGGAGGAGGCGCAGGACAGTCGCGAAGCCGGGGTTGCCCTTGCTCGACAGTGACTTATAGAACGAGGAGCGTGCCCGCGCGACGCGTTCGGCCAAATCCTCGTCCGATTCCGTTGCCTTTACGACATCCAGGAGTGCTTCCAAAAAGACGCCTGGATCATCGTCTTCCTGCGCCTCCTCAAGGGACGATTGCAGGTAGGCGGCGGCGAGTCCGGGGTCGCTCAACTCGGATTTGTTGTCTGCTGTGGTTGAGTGCTCTGGTTCGGTCTGGTTCATGTGTGTCTTTCGTTAAGTCTCTGGTTCGGCTGGGGCCGGGCGGCGGTAGGACGGTGGCGATCGTTGATCCTCCGGCGGAAGCCTCGCGGCTTGGTGTTCCTTCGGAACTTGAGTCGGGGGGCTGGTACCGCGAGCCGTACTGTTCCCGGTTCCGAAGGAACACCAAGCCGCGAGGCTTCCACCGGAGAATCAATGATCCCCGCCGCCCTACCGCCGCAGATTCCCAATTGCGATCGCGAAGTCCTCGACCGTGAGCGCGTTCTCGCCGCCCTCGTCCGCGAGGCGGATCAGGGCTTGCAACCCCGCGTCGTTGACCAACGCCCGTAGGTCCGCGCCACTGAAGTTCTCCGTCGCTTCGGCGAGATCCTCCAGTTTGACTTCGGCCGAGATGTTCGCTTTGCGCGTCATCAGGGTGATGAGCGCGAGGCGCCCCGCCTCGTCGGGCGGCGGTATTTCTATCTGTCGGGACAGCCGTCCGCCCCGGATCAATGCCGGGTCGAGCATATCGGGGCGGTTCGTCGCGCCGACCACGAACAGACCGTGGTTCGGCTTGATACCATCCATCTCGTGCAGGAACTGGTTCACCACCTTGTCCGAATACTGATGCACTCCGCCGGCTCGGTTCGGGATCAGCGCGTCTACCTCGTCAAGAAAGATGATCGCCGGTGGGCTGGCCCTGGCTTCGTTGAACAACTTCTGTACCGCCTTCTCGGACTCGCCGACCCACATCTGGTTGATCTCGGCGACACTGACGGTGAGGAACTTCGCCTTCGTTTGTGCGGCGAGGATGCGGGCGACTGTGGTCTTGCCCGTGCCCGGCGGCCCGTAGAGGAGCAAGCCGGTCGGCGGCTCGACCCCGAGCGACCGCGCCATAGACGGGTTTTCCAGCACCAGCTGCATCTGTCGCAGTTCACGTTTCGTGCGAGCGGGCAGGATGATGTCATCCCAGGTCAGGCCGCGCGTCGGATCGCCCGGCGGGAGCGCGGACGAGCCGTTCGCCGATGTTGCGCCGATAACGGGTGGTATCATCCCGCCCGTCGCCGATGGCGGGGGCATCTGCGCGTAGCCGCCGCTCGGGTAGCCGGTAGACGAACTACGCTTGCTCGAGACCGAACTTTCGAGCGAGCGCACCATTGCGGTGAAGTCTCTGTTCTCCGGGAGCAGTTCGTAGGCGCGGCGCGCGGAGGCGAGTGCTGCGTCATTCTCGCCCATGTATCGGAGTGCCTGGGCACGGCGGTAGTGTACGTCGGCGAATCGGGGGGCGAGTTCGGCGGCTTGCTCGAAGTGAGTCAGTGCCGCGCGCATCTCCTCGCGGTACCGCTCGATCCAGCCGGTCTGGCCGATGGCGCGGCTGGTGGCGACTGTTGCGAGACCGAGCAACGCCAGGAAAACGTCGGCACCGGGCGCGGTTTTCTCTTCGGGGATTGCCATGGAGGCGGGCAGGATCGCCTCGCCACGGCGCAGATGGAGCATCCCGCGCGTGTAGTGTAATTCGGCTTGCGGCGATAAGGCGGGCGAGATCTCGCTCATTTGTTGCCGCCCCTCCAGAGCGGCGAGAAGCCGAAAACGAGCGCGAGGAACGCGTAGGCGACGAACACGGCGTCGTATCCCAGCCGCTTCTCGAATCCGGGACGTAACTTAGGGGGGAATATGTGGTAGTCCAGCGCGTAAACGACCGCCGCCGCCGCCGTCCCGCTCAGCACCGAGTTCGGGAACGGCACTTTCCCGGCAGCGGCTTCGTACAATACCCCCCAGGTGACGAGCGCGGTCGCGTTCAGCCCTAACCCGACCAGCGTCTCGCGCGGAACAAACCCATCTGTTTTCACCGACTTGTCGCCATAGAACATGTGCGCGATGGCGTTGAACGGCGTCCATGCGCTACCTGTCTTCGCCTTGCCGTACGTGGCGATCACCACCGTCATGGTTACCGCCCCGATAGCACCGGTAATTAAACCGGCCTGGATGTTGTTGGAAAGAAACGTGCCACTGTCTGATTTCGTCATGCGAGATTGGTACAAAACCCTTCGTTGGCTCATTTTACCCGGTTTTGTGGGCGAGGGTGCGAGGAAGGGAGACGCCAGTCCTTATCGTTGCTCTACCCGCCCCGTCTTCTCGCTCGGCTCCGGCATACGCGCAATGTCACCCGTCATCGGCATCGGTTCCCCCATCGTCGGCATCGGTCTCGGCGTGCCCATCGTGACGGTTAAACCGCGCGGTGGGGCGGGCGTCTCAACCGGGGCGGGTGTCGCTGGCGGTACCGACGGCCCCAACGGTATATACGGCCCCAACGGTGTATATGGGACGTCTTCTATCGGTGACGGGTGGATACGCATCGCCCACTCGTGCAAACGATTCGTGAAAATGTTCGTCCCCTTGTCGGTTGTCCACCACTGCGTGACCGCCGAGAACAGAGCGGCGAACCCGACGATACCCGCCGCAAGCACCCTCGCTGATCTGCGCCGCGCGACCACGATCCCGACGGGACAGTCCTGGGTAAGTAGGGTACCATCCGCCCGCTGGTAGTAGCGAACGCATATCTTCCCTTCCTTCTCGCGGATCAGACTCGCCGCCTCACTCGCGGTCATCGCGGACAGGTTGTATACGTTCTTACGGCACGACCCGCAGAATCGCGAACGGTTGTCGCCGATCATTTTAGACCAGTCGGCGGCGCACGGGGTGGCGACGCGGGTTCGGGCGAGTAGCTGTTTGTCGGCGGTGGCGGCGGGGGCGGTTGTCATCGGTAGCGGCATCATCGGTTCGGGTTCTCCTTCGGCACCCGCCACTGGGCGCGGCGGGTTTCATGTGCGTTTGGACGCCCCGCGCGGTGACGCCCTTCAATCCCCGCGAGCGAGTGTGAAATAGGATACAACGAAGCCGATGTTAACAAACCCTGACGATACGCTTCCCGCCGCGCTGTACGCCATCTTGACCGAACGGCACGCCGAGCGCACGGTCGCTGAACTCGCCACGCTAACCGGGCGGGACGAAGCCGAAGTAGGCGTGGCGATGGCGACGCTCGTCGCCGAGGGAAAGGCGTTCGGGGTGACACCCGGCGGCTTCCTGTCCGATGTCGCGTGGAAGCGCGTGACGGAAACGGCGCGGCGCATTCTGACGACGTTTCATAAACGCAACCCGTACAAGCGTCGCGCCCCCGACTCCGAGTTGCGCCCGCTGCTCGCGAAGGCCGCCACGGTGCTCGGGTACCTCGGCCTGAAAGCCGTGCTGGAACGCGCGGGGGTGTGGGTGCGTGAGTCAGGCGGGGCGCGGTTGCCGGACTTCGTGATCGTGCTACCGCCGCACTGGGAGGACGCCGCTCGTGAAATGATGACGGTGTTCGTTGCCGGGGGACTTGTGGACCCGCCCTGGCCTGGAAACTTCAAGGCGAACTACCCGCGCGACGTGTCGGTGGACGGCATCCTGGACGCGCTCCGCGAGCGGGGGGAGTTGGTGCGGCTTGCGGACGATTTGTTTATAGCGCGGGAGACGTGGGACGCGGCGAAAGACGCGATCCGGGCGATTGCCGCGTCGGGCATGCCGATCACGATCGGGGCGGTGCGCGACGCCACCGGCTCGTCGCGCCGCGTGGTGGTGCCCCTGCTCGAAATGATGGATTCGCAGGGGTTTACGCGGCGTAATGACGAGGCGCGGACGATCGCACCGCCTAAAACCGGTACGCCGCCAGAATCGCCGGACCACTGAAGTTGACGTCGCCGACCTTGCCGATGAACGAGTAGTTAGCCTCGAATCCCCAGGCGTCCGTGAAATCGAGTCCGATGGTCGCCTTGCCGCCGAACTTTGAGCCGCTCGCGCTCGCCCCGTCGAGCCGATAGTGCAGGAAGTATTCGCCGAGACCAGCACCGACGTAAAGAACTGGGTGGTTGAGTCGCGTGACCGCGAACCCGTTCTTGGCACCCGGATAAAGCCGAACCCCGGCACCGACGCCGACGAGCGACGCGCGGTTGTTCTTTCCGGTGCTGAAAGCAGAATCAATGAACAGCTCGGGGGTGAGTGCGCGCGTCTTGCCGTGTGCCGGTAGGTCGAGCGACGCGCCGAGCGCAATCAGAACCGACTCGGTATGCTCGCGTAGCGACTTACCATCGGGGAAGAATCCGCCGATTTTGAACCGGCTGGGCTTGCGGTAGCCTGTCGCGCTGGTGAAAAGAACCTCCTTCTCAGGCGAATAGAGCGGCGAGCCCGGCTTCATGTCGGACGGGCGGTATATAGGTTTGTCGGTCAGCCGCGCGGCGCGTTGCAGATCGGTCATCTTGTCGGGCACCTCGGCGGGCGGGGTGGGGGACGCGGGCGGGGCCGGGGGTAATGGTGTCGGCACCGGTGAGGGAACAGGGGTGGGTGTCTGCGCGGCGCGCGTCGCCCCGGCCGCGAGAAGAGCGGTCGGAGCGCACAGACAGAAAGTAAATGCCACGAGGGGGCTGAGACGGCGCATGGTATCCTCCAGAACTAGACGAAAGCGGATGTCGGGATGGCGGGGCGTTTGACCGCTCCCACTGCCTCCCACTCTCATTATGGCATAATCGGAGAACTTCCTTCCAAACTTCGCGCGCGGTCGCCGCGACCAATCGGTCGGAACATCTTGCCCGGTGGTTCCGTCAAACCGACAGATAGTTTTGCGTGCGTCTGGGTAGGCAGTCAAGCCCCGACGCGACGCGCTAGTGTGTGAGGAGCCGAACAACAAATGAAGTCCACCAACCGCGCCCGAAGAAGCGCATTTACGCTGATCGAACTCTTGACGGTAATCGCCATTATCGCCGTGCTCGCCGCGATTATCTTCCCTGTGTTCGGGGCGGTGCGCGAGAATGCCCGCCGCGCCTCGTGCATGACGAACATGCAACAACTGGCGACCGCCTTGAAGACGTACGA
>JAYUUO010000054.1:0-16439 GCA_043754515.1 Armatimonadota bacterium | reverse complement strand
TGACTGCTCCCCCTGCTAAAGCACGGGGGCTTCTATGGCTCTTAGGCGCTAACATGGGGCTTTTTTACCACGCGCTAAAGCGCGTGAAAACCGTGCCGAAACACGGTTTCTCTGCCCCGCTTTGCGGGGCGCGGCTTATATCCCCCGCCTAAAGGCGTGGAGGGGGCTTTACGCCGCTTTTTGGTAAAACTTTTGTTTGTTTTCTGGTTAATGTTGCTTCCTTCGACGCTATATTTAGGTGAGGACCGAGTCCGGGGGAGAATCCCCCCGGACTCCGCTTCCTTACACAAAGCGCAAGCATGGAAAAATCACGGCGATTTCTTTCGTTTGTGTGAACCACAAAACGCCGCGGTTTGTGTGCAGACACAACTCGCCGCTCACCCTCCGTGACATATGACAGCGGACGCTTACCGACCGATTTTCGAGACTGATCGGCGCCGTCGACATCGGTAAGAGGACTACACTTAAATGCTACGAATCGCAATCGGTAACAATTTCTTTCGGAACGAAGTACGTTCGTATGCGAGTGTAAAAGCCGCCTTCTGGCGGGAACTTATCCAGAACGCCGTAGACAACGGGGCGACGAAAATCGAGGTCACGACTAGCGAAATCCTCGGGGACAAAAACGTCGTACGCGTGACGTTCAGTGACACGGCACGGGCATGAGCCATGACGTGCTGGAGGACGTCTACTTCCGCCTAGGGGAGACGACAAAAGGTGGCTCCGGAGAGAACGGCTCCGCGAGCATAGGCGGGTTCGGGCGGGCGCGTCTGCTGACCTGTTTCGCCCAGGAAGCCTACACGATCCGCACCCAAAACGTGGCGGCCTTCGGGTCGGGCGCGGAGTACCATATCGATACCACGGACGCGTGGCACGTCGGGTGCGAGTTCGTGATAGACGTCCACCTGCCGACCATGAACGCGAACCCCCGACCTGCTGTTTACGAATCAACCTGGGCCTTCTTCGCGCCGCTCAATCTGATTATACCCTGTTATCAACCATTTTCACGTGCGAAGGACTGTTGTCTTAAAAAATCTTCGTTTATCGCTACAGTTTTCCAGCCGCCATCCGCTATTGCTACTCTCCACCCGGAATGCGCCAGACGCACGGCGACCCAATAGGGGCCATGCCCAAATGCCCATCCGCGCCCTCTCTCCTGTAGACCCCGATCACCCGCACGTCATCCTCGGGTTGAAGGGGATCGCTCCCATCAGCCTCGGAAGTCCATATCGGCAACGGGCCTATTGTCACCGATGTGGCGCACATGTTCCCCGCGTGAATGTCCGCCCGCAAAGCGATCCGCCCTCCTTTCGATTCGTCACCAGTATTACGTTGTGTTTCCTCCACCTTGCCCGCAACGAATACTCCCGACGCCTCCCCCCAATCCACGGAAACCTCCTCCCAGAATCGGTCACAGATGGGGACGAAAGCACACCGAAAACATTGGGCGGCGTCCGGTGAGCACAGACCACCGACGCCACCCGCCGAAAGATCGGCGTTGAGCGAGCGGAGGAAAGACTTCGCCGCATCGCCCTCGCACTGTGCTTCCTCCTCGGAAATAGTTACTCGGTCAACCGCCCCGCTCGCGCGAACGACGACCCCGCGTCGCGCTTCATACCCCTGCTCGTGACATAAATAGGCGTACAGTCGCAACTGCCGCAGTTCGGAATCCGACACGCCCGTGCTATCGTGGATTCCGCTCTTGTAGTCAACTATCTCACATCTACCCGGGACGAATTGGTCAACACGCCCTCGGATAAGCCCGTCACGCGAAGAAACCGACCATTCCACTTTCGGCTCCTCAAGGCTATGAGGTTGCACGGGCATCTCCTCGTCGGAAGGCGGCGCGGCACCATCAACCGCCACCCCCACGTTTTGATGAATCGAGTCCGATAGCATCGCCAGACTGACGGCTCGCTCTTGTTGCCGGTAGAAGCCGGGCAAGTTTTCCATCCGGCCGTAGCGTTCGCGTAAATACGGGTGGGCCGTGGCGAGGGCCTCACGCGCCGCCTCCGCGAATCGAGAGCGCACGGCATCGCGCCGCGCCGCGTCGCCCCACGGAAGTCTTCCTCTTGTCGCCAACTCGACGGCGGCGTGAAATGCCTGCCCCAGTATCGCCGGGGCGGTGGAAGGAAAAGCGTCCCTCTTGTAGTGCTTACCGAACACGACTTTTGCCCGGCAAGAAAGCCCGGTGTTGTATTGACTTGGCGTGATACAGGGGAGTGGCTGGAACGTAGGGCGTTGCGGCAAGTTCATGGCGCACCCTCAGTCGGAAGTTTGTGCGGGATGCGTAAGGCATTAAAGAGTGACACCGGACGGAACACGACACCTCTTGGGTCGGCTTCCGCTTGTGCAGATGCCTCAGCGAGATCGCGGCAGAAATGGGCAGGGCGCAGATTCCAAAGCGGGTGAGCAAGAGTGTAGGCGACCGTGCGTTCTCCATCCTCTGTCTGCTCCTTGCGGACTCCGGCTTCTAAGGAACCGAACCGCTCTGTCGTCAGTCCGTGTACTCGAAAATATGTCGAAACGGCATACGCTACTACCCCTTCCCAACTGTTTCCTGCAAGTGTCACTGACGTATCACCGTCAAGTGCGAGTCGCGCCACATCCAGCCCGATGCGCCAATCGAGAAGGGAGTGGTACGGCATATTACTGAAGTCACGCAGGCAGTGATGGCAGGAGGTGCGACATTGTCCGCTATGTGTTGGGTCTGCAAGCGGTTTCACAAAGTCATCGGCCTCATCCACCATGTATCGGAGCAAGTCTTCCATTGCCTCCGGCTCCCCAAATGCCGAACTATAACCCGCTCCATTCTCCAGTGTGTCCGAGAGGAAAAGTCGTGCTAGTGTCCGTGGTGTCCCTGCAAGTGCGTCGGTGTAAGGTTGGATTCCCACTTGCACCTCACCCTCTGGCACGTCAAGTCGTGTCGCCAAGGCACGACGGATTAGAAAACCAAACGAGTACCACGTTGCCCTACCAGCGGCTGTATTGGGACTCATCCAAAAATACGCTGGAATATCGTGGATGCCTACAGTTATTATGTCAGTGACTGCAATGGATGCCAACGATCTTTTTATAGTTCCTGCATCTGTATCCTCGAACGGTTTTCCCGTAAAAGTCTTCTGATCTTGGTTTGGTAGAGCGTCAATGGCTACCTTAACTGCTTCATCCGTATACCAGATGTCTCTGTATGCAGATTTGCCACACTTGAAAATGAAGTCCTTTCCATCATTATCATTTACTAAATACACTTTAGATTGGCGCAATGAATCAAGAACAAAATTACGATGACTCTTTGGCGCGACAGGCATTGCTCCCATACGCGCTCGTAAAGATTGGGGGGTGTACTCGAAATTGCCACTATAGTCTGCTCTTGCCTTCCACAACGAAATAAACCCTATCGGCTCAGATACTGACGATATTCTGAACCCTGTGTCGTCCTCTGCGGTGTTGCAGACTGGACAACTCCCTTTCACTGGATTTGGTACAATCGCTTGACAAGAGCGGCAAATGCCTATTTGAACGTTTGCTCCCAACGGATTTGGTTGTGCGACCAAATCAACAGATGATCCTCGGCGTTTCGGCTTGAAGTTTGCGACACCAATAGCAGTATGGATCGCATCATCTTTTACTGTTTGTGCTCCCGGCGCGAATTGACTGACTGCGATATCCAAATTGCGCTCTACCGTTCCTTTTCGGACAGGAAACTCCTTAGGTTGTTGATGATAGAGACTACGAATTCGCGTCGGGAATCCAAACATAGGCAGAAGCCCGTCACTAGCGAGACGTTTACTGAGAGGAGAATCCGGCGCGATGTGAACCCCTTCCGCTATCGCGGCGCGAACCGCATCTTCTACTCGGTTGGGAAGCGACATCGCGTGTTGTGTTAAGTCGTCGGGGGATATGCGAGTCTTGTAAGCGACCGTGCGACAGACACTTTTTACTTTCTCGGTGTTGTTTGCAAACCAACGCCGCACTGTATCTTTGTTGCGTTGTTCCCAGTCATCCAGAGTACCAAATTCACCGTGAACATCGGGACCGCTCGGGGCTTCCTCTTCCCCCTCCGGGTTTAAGGCGAGCCGTAGTAACTCCTTATTGACAACTCGCTCCGCGATAGCGATTCGCTCGACATCGAGGGTAGGAGTAGGCGACGGATCGGCGGTGATGCGTTCCGGCCGGGCGAAATAATATTCATCATGAGTTCTGGCCCGGCAAAACGTGAGTGCGACCGATAATCCTGCTCCGCGCCGCCCGGCGCGACCGACCCGTTGCTGATAATTGAAGCGGATCGGCGGCATGTTCGCCAGCCCCACGGCGAGGAGCGAACCGATATCGACGCCCGCCTCCATCGTCGTCGTGACCGAGAGCAGGTCAACCCCGTCCGCGAGCGGTATCTCGTCATCGAGAAACACATCTTGGAATCGCCTCTGCCGGGAGCGTCGCTCCTCCGCGTCGGTCTGCCCGGTTAATTCGGCGCACGAAAGCCGGAACATCGGCGGGGAGGTGCGGGCGAGGAACTCGTAGAAGTCGAACGCGGATTCGTCATCCACTTTCTCGAGTACGGGCTCCGCCCCCAGCGGTCGGTAGCACTGCGAGCAGACACCGGCGGACGGGTGCAAGTGTATGCGCAGGCATCGGGCGCACCGCCAAAGCCGCAGTTGTGCCTGAGCGTCGGGGTGTGGCATCACGACGTTTAATTGCTCCGAGCGGACGAGCCACTCGCCGGTGACCGCCCCGCTGTCGATGAGATGGTTGCGCACCGTCGTTCGGGCGGCCTCGACCCCTCGTCCGTCCGCACGAGCGGCGGCATCCACGTACTTATTAACGTATGAAGGCATTGCCCTCGCGGGTTCCCCGATACGTTCGATGCGCCACTTGCGACAGAGTAGGCGAAGGGAAACGCCGGATACTTGTTCCAACCAGCTGTTCGCCTCGGACGGTTCCAGGCTTAAGTAACCCAGGCGGAGCGACTCGAAATCACGGTTCCCCGTGGCGAAGAGGACGCGGGTCAATAGTGCCTCGCGCGCGGCTTCTTCGATGCGATCCCGCAATGCCCCCTGCGCTCCTGACGGGTGGGGGGTGTATTCCAGCGACTGCCAATCTACTATCGAACGCCAGTGGGCTAGTTCGCGCCCGTCCGAATCTTCGTGAGTGGTGACAAGCCTGCCCACGCCGCCCGGATTAACTCCGTGCGAGAGTAGCCTTTTGCGACAAGTGGCGGAAAGTTGTGGGTAAGACGCCGTCGTGAACGGGGGCACGGGCGGGGGAGGCTCGGCGAGCAAATCCGGGGGTCGCATGCCGTAGTCGACGTGGAGCATGATCTCCATCGCCGACTCGCCGCATGATTGCATCAAGGTCGGAATGCTTTCCAACTCCGCGGTCGATGCCGTACCGTCCTTTCTGCGCCGGAGCAGGGTTAGTAGCGTTCCGGCACGACTCCGCTCCTCGTCGCGCGCGTCCCTCTCGGAAGATCGGGACGCTCTCCCGTCCGTCATTGCTGAAAACGCGGCTTGTCGCAGGACGTCCAGGTAATGACTCCCCTTGATACCCGTGGACAACTTGGCGGCGTCCTGCCTACTGTCTGAGAAAAGGATGAGTTTTCGGTTCCGGGCGTCCGGCATCTCCCGCAAAAGCGAATCGTACATCAACTGCGTGATACGTTGTACGCCCGCACTGAGGAAGCGAATCGGGGATTTCGGGCCGTGTTTGCGCTTACCCCAATCCTCGCCGCAGTGCGGGCAACGGCTGGCGAGTGCTTTGCCCTCGTCGCCCGCCGCCGCGAAAACATAGCCGACCGAATTGTCCGGAGCGGGCTCATCGCGGGTGAGTCGGTGTTCCAGAACGGCGGAGAGCAGGTGCAGGGTCCCCGGTTCCCACCGGCACATCTCGTTGTCGAGTTGCCACGACCAGACGGGTCTTGCCCGCACGCCCGCAGGGGCATTATTTTCGTATAACTCTTTATCCCCGGCGGGCCAGAACAGGGAGTATTCGCCGTACTTGCGCTCGAATCCGGGTGTTTTATCGGGCAGAGATTCCAAATCCGGGTAGTCGGGGGTGAGTTGCCCGCCCGCGTCTTTGTATCCGCCCAAGAATGTCTCGCCGCACGCCTGACAGTAGAGTAGCTCTAGTACCGCGGAGCCGCAGATGTCGCAGCGGGTTTGTGGCTCGCTGAATAGTTTACCTATCGGGCGTATCTGACCCGCGACAGCCCCCTCGTGACGCGCCCCGCCGCAGGCGCGGTTCGCGCATGCCCACATCCGCCCGGCGTTGCGAAAAAATAGATGGCATCGTAGCGGTAGCGGGACGACATCGCCGGCCGAGGTGGCGGCTTGCACGAGACCTTTCGCCGCCGCCAGTCCCATGCCGTCGGCACCGCCGAACGCTTCCTCCGCCAACCGGGAGGCGGTGAATGGTTTGCTGTTACCTGCCAAGCGTAGCACCTCTAACGCGCCCGACGCCTTCAACGCCTCGCCGAGATCCGGGGAGCCGGGCGACAGACTGCGGGCGAGTTCTCCCGCCGCCTCGGGCGACGCCACGCCTGACCCGGCGGACACGGCGCGGTTGAAAGTGGCGAGCGCGGTGGCATGCCCCGCGACGCCCCCCGGCGCGGGAGGGTAGACCGTCCGGTCGCCGGGCAGGATGGCAAAATCGGCTCCGTCCCGCCCGAAGAACGCCTCCAGGTAAAGGCGGCTCTTCGGGTCGCTTTCCTCGATGGATGCGGACGTGGCGATGATCCGCAGTTGCGGCGAGTCCGGCGAAAGCCCGATCCTGTCGAGGAACACCCGGAGGAGGTAGGCGACCTCCGTGCCGGGGGTCCCCCGGTAGGAGTGTAGTTCGTCCACCACCAGGTGGAAAACATTCCCCCTACGATCCGCCGCGAGCCACGCCTTCGTCTTCTCGAAGATGCCGCTCTCTACGCCGCGCATGAGCATGATGTTCAGCATGGAGTAGTTGGTGATCAGGATGTCGGGCGGACTCGCCTGCATATCCCAGCGCGACCACATTTCCGCCCCGTCCGGGTTTTGATAGAACAGCAGTGCCCGTTCCGCGTCGCGGCGTAGCTCCTTGGCGCGGGCGGGGTCGCCGCCCTGTTCGGCGACATCCGCCCGGGCACGGAGTCTGGCGCAGGAGCGATTCGCCTTACGCCAGTCCTGCGACATGGCCGTCATCTTTCTCTTGTGCTCGCTCTTCTTCGCTTCGGTGGAATCGGGGCGGCCGGGGATCGGGGTCGCCCCGATATACCTCCCGAACCAGATCCGGTGTCCTCCCATATTTTCACGTTGCCAGTGGGACGCCAGCCCCGAGTCACAAGCCTCGCGGATGCGACTCAGCTGATCCTCGACGAGGGCGTTCAGCGGATACAACATGAGGGCGCGCACCGCCCCCACGTGGCTCCGGGGTTCCGTCGCGCGTTGTTCTTTGCGCTTCCCGGGTGCGTCCCACCAGTTCCCCGTCGCCCCGGTGTTCGATTCCTTCGCCCAATCGCGCAGCCCCTCCTCGGCTAGGTGGGCGAAAAGCGGCAGAAGGAAACATTCTGTTTTCCCGGAACCCGTCCCGGATGTGACGACGACGGGCTTCCCTGTACGTGATATGCGCCACGCGTCGTACTGGTGGCTGTACAGATGACCAGTCGCGGGAAACAGTCCCGCTGTCAGAAAGCCGCCGACCTGCGGCGGGATGCCGAAGTCTATACAGGTCTGGGAGACCGTTTTGCCGTCGGAGACGTACGGCGGCATCGGCTCGAACAAAGGCTCACGGTACAACTCGCCCTCCCTGTCGAGCAGACCACGCCGCTCCCGCATGACATCGTCGTAGCGGAGCCGGAACGGGCTTTCCAGGTAGCGCAGGTAGGAAGTGCGAACGGCGTCGAAAACGCGGAACGGGTCGGTCATCAGGTAATCCTCTTCTCTTTCCTATCGAGCCCGTCGTGGAGCCAGACGATAGCCGGCTTCACGACGAGTTCGTACTGCCCCAGACGCTCTAGTACCACGGCGGCGATTCCGGACGGCACGTCGCGGTAGATCTGGCGATTTGTCCTCAGGTCGGTCACAGGCGGGTAGCCGGAGCAAAGGCAGAGTGCGCGAGCGGCCGCGAAGGGCAGATCTCTGGGTGCGACGAACATGGCCGTCTCCGTGTCATACTCACACACCGGGATTCGGCTACGGTCTGCGGCGAGTAGGATGGCCGTGCCAGCCTCTGCGATGTTGTACCGCACCCCGCACTCCGCGTAATAGTAACGCGTCGCGTCGAACTGCGGCTTGTACTTCTGTGCCGCGTATTTCCCCGGCTTTTTGACGCACCACGTTCCTGAATCAAAATCAAACGTCTCCACCCTAGCGGCAGGCGGTAAGGATCCCGCCTTATTACTCTGGGAAACCGGGTTAGGTAGCGGGTTGATGTGGGTCAACGCCCGCCGCGCCGCGAAACCCGCGAGGCGCACGCCAAGTTCGGACGCGCAAGCCGCTAGCGACGCGGCACTGCCGGTCAGCGACAAGCGGTCGGGGGCGCAGGACAGCCGCTCCGTGTTCCACGCACACCCGTGCTTCGCCGCCACCCGCTCCGCGTGTCTCACCAGTGCCGGGACCCGCGCGCCGCACCAGAAGACGGAGAGGTCGCCGCCGGTGCGTGGCTCCGCCGCCGCGAGGCAGGGGAGGTACGTCTGATAGTGCCCATCCAGTTCCGTCACGTGACATAGGAGTCTCATACGTTTGATCAGTGCCGCGCGAAAAATCATCTCCGCCTCGTCATCCCGCCACCTCGCCACGACGGCGACGGCGTCGCGCCATTGTTGCCCCGTGAATGTACCCCGGTGGCTCGCCCAGTGTAGGAGGATGTTCGGGTCGGCACTCACTAACGGCTGTCCTTACGAGACGGGCAGCGTGCTTCCGCTGCGGAATGCGCCATACGCGCCCAACGGCGCGTAAACGCCTCTTGATTATTTCCGGCGGTTCCGCCAGCTTCGAGTTCGCCCGCGAGTATACCGATCCGGCAACCACCCCAAAATATCCGGCTGAGCACCGCCCGCGCGATGTCGCCCCATGCCTGTATAGCCGCTCCCGGCATGGGGGAGGTGCCCCCGTGTTCATCGCCGGGCGATGCACATAAACGCACCACGACCGCCGCCTCATCCGACAAAACGACGAGCCATCGTGCCCAACCCGGTCGCACAGATGACTCGGCGGAGGCGATGAATCCCGGCACACTCCCTATGAAATAGGCCCGCCCGCCCTTCCTCAGTTCACCGAGACACGCTTCTTGGTTTCCGCCGAAGGCGGAGGCATCTTCGATCGATGCCGCCGGCGCGCTGAATATTTGCGACATCGCGTCGAGCAGGGTCAGGGAAAGACGCGGTTCCACGACGCTGAGCCGGTAGTCGAAACGTCCCGCCCTCAGTTCGTAGGTCTGGGCGTTCCCGAACAGGTGGGCGGTCTCAGCTCGTGTATCCACGTCTTTCCCGTTCACGCTGACCGTCGGCGGCGGCGAGACTCCTAGCACGTCAATGGAAACTGGAGGCATACCGTGCATCCATTCACGTTGCCGACCCAGTCGCAAGCCGCCTACCGGCCGGATTGTCAGGCGGTCTTCGACGCCGAAGTTGTCCAGGCCCATCGGGGCGGGGAGAATCACGTTGGGGACGAAGCCGTGGTATAGATACCATCCCGGTAAGCACCCGCCCAGAGTGATCCGTTTCGGGGGCGATGCCTTGCCGCTCAGGTGACATAAGTGCCTTTCGAGAGAGGGGGCTATACCGGCGGTGCAGACAGCGGCGGCGGTAACTCCGGCGATTAGGGCGTCGCGTGACTCGTACCCCCCCGTGTCATCCATCCAGCAAAGCGCGAATGCCTCTGCGCCTCGGAACACAAATTTCTTGTTATCCGACACCGAAGAAGTGCCGTTTATCAGAATGTGATCCTTCCAGAATGGCGGGAGAAGGACATCCGGGTAGAACGGGTCGTCATCCCGGGTCGCCGTGATGTGCACACCTCCTATCGTGAACCCGGGCGGACACCCCGCTTTTTTCTCCGCCCGGAGCCAGAGCGTCGGTTCGGCAGGGGGCGCGGGGACGTCGGCGAATATCCGCACCCCGGTGGGCACGGAACGCTTCCCCCCGGGTGCACCGCCTCTTTGGGTTGACGTCCGGGGGGTCCCGTCCCACCCGCTAAACACGCGCATAACCTGCCTGAGGATGGCGGGGCCCCGAACATCATGTTGGCTCGCCTTCTTGCCGGACTGGGTGAAGTTGCAGTGCTGGCTTGAGAGCCAATAATCGAAACGGGTTTTCATCCGGCCCTCGGCAACACTGCTCGTCGGAGATGTCCCCGCCCACATAAAGAACGTGGGCAGTTTTTCCACGTCGCACGCCCGGAGGAGTGCGTGCATGCGAGGCCACTTCACATATCGCTTCCCTCCTTCCGGCTTGGCGAGGTAATAGCCGCAGGGTAGCAGAAATTGATCGAGCGCGTCCCAACACGACTCGAACGTTTCGCCCACGAATCCGGTCACAGCGGATGGCGTCCGGTGTTGCGCGAGTAGACGCCCGAGGTGATCATAATAGCCGTTGTCTACCATGTCCTCCGCGGCCAGCACGAATGCCCCGAGCATGCCTACGCAAAGGGGGCGTCCCTTAGGATCGCGCATCCCGCGCAACGTCCCGAGCGGGTCATCGGTGGATAAAAGCAGTTCTGCGTATTCCTGTCGCACGGCCTGGAGGAAGCTTTGCTCGGCGGTTAGTTGGCCGGAGGACTCCGCGTCCTCGAGCATTTGCCGCACGACGAGGAAGAACCGCCCGTCTGGGTCGACGCCGTACTCGCAAGCGTAGTCGATCAGTTCCGCGTTCCACCTCGTGTAGTCGGCGTGGCTCGATGCTCGCATCTAACAGATCCCCGCTTTCACCGACGCGACATCGTCATCTGTGACGTCCGGAGGGCGGGTTGGTTCGGGCCCTCCCGCGGCGAGCGCGAGCGGCAGCGAATGGCAAAGAAATACATGCCGATCACTTTCCACGTCGGAAACCCCGAGGGAGCGCAGTGCCGTTCGGAGGCGAGTGACTTTGGCGGTATCGGTCCCGGAACCCGCGGTCGCCGCGCCCGCCCGCAGTCTCGTCCATTCCCCTGGCGGGAGCGGTGGGAGGGTATCCCCCGGATGGGCAGAACCTCCCCTACGTGGGCGAATCAGGGACGCCCCGCGCCAAAACGACGGCGACGCGGGGATCGGAAACGCACTCTCCGCGAACCAGATGACTGGCAATAGTCGGTCCGGCCAGGTCGATGTACATAGGGGGTAGTAAGTATTGTCCCGGTCGAGGGCCGAGGGATGCACGAGCGGCAACCGCTCCGCCGGGTCGTTCCACGCCGCCATGAGTGGGGCGAAAAGGGCGTTAGCCTCGGACATCGCCGCCCCCGCGAACGTAGCGACCGCGAAGCCGGAGTCTTCCCCGCCGCCCAGAGTCAGGACGGCATCCGCGAGCATGTCATGATGTGGGACGTAGCTCCGCTCCGCGGGGATTACGCGACCGAATAACTCGCCGAATGAAGAGACCGCCCCAGCGTGAACCGACACCGACCTCCCCCCCGTCAGTGACATACGGATCGCGCGGGCGAAAGCCGCTTCCTCGTCGCGTGACACGATGACGGGTATCAGCCCGGCGAGCCAGGATGCGAGAAGGGGACTCGCTACGGACGCGTCGAACCCCGCGTTTTTCAAGCCGGCTTTGAGTGTAGCGAGGGAGTCAAGGACGCTCCGTGAGGCGGGAACATTAGATGCCTTCCAAGGCACTGTCACCGGACACGACCGTCGGATAACGTCGGGGGAATCCATCTTTAGCGGGGTCAGGACGGGGACGGGGATTAGAGCCATGACGCGCTCCACCAAGGATGCGCCGACGCGCTCTACCATCGTAGCGGCGACCCGTGACGCGATGGCCGCCGTGCGCTCCGCCGCCGCTTCCGAGAGCGTCTCCCGCGCATGGCGGGTTTCTTGCTCAAGCGTCAACAAACACCGCTCGGATTCGGCGATCTGCTTCTTGAGAATACTATTGCGCTCCTCCGCACACCGCACACTCTCCTGTTCGCGCCCGAGTTGCTTTCGTGCTTCCTGTAAATCAACTTCCGCGTGCCGCACCGCCTCGGACTTGGCCTCGGCGATTACTTCCTTCGCGGCCACCGACGTAAGGATGGCTGCACGGAACGCTTCTTGTTGCCGGACATCCTCGCGCAGGGTGTCAAGTGCCATCTTGAATCGCCACATGCGGTACCCGTCGAGCGGCTTCTTGCCCAGCGTCCCACGCAGGCGGTCACCCTCGTTGAAGAGATCGAACATACGCCGGGTCGAGGTGGCATCATCTCGTTCCGGCTCGCCGCCCGCGATCAGACGGATCGCTTCCGCGAACACGGCGTCATCCTCGCCGAAGTCTACCCGCCCCGTGATAGAGGGTAGAGGGGAGGCGCGTGAATAGATTGTCACACTCTGGGTGCCGATTTTAACCGACCTAGTATGCGTCCCGAAGGTGCGATGTGACCGCACATCGTACTCCCCGGCACTCGCCCGCCATCTTCCGTCCGGGCACTCGCGCAGTTCGACCGGCCCGATGACGCACCGCTCCTCGATCTGGATGAGTATCTCGCCGAAGGGAGGCGTCTCCAGCCCTTGCTCGACCAACTCCCGTCGGCAGACATCAATGACGGAGTAGTCTTCGTCACTCAAATTGGCTGCAGTACCCGCTATTAACGGGGGGAACGGGCTCGCTTTTAATTTCCCCGAGGCGGCTGAAGGCTTCGTCCCCCCTGACCGCCTCATGACTTGCAGTATCCCGACGGGGGCGGGGTGTGAGTTGCGTACCGAGAGCGATCGCGGCACGGCGATGGGGTTGCCCACTACGGCGTCATCAGTGCCCGTTCCGTCCTCGCCAGAACCTTCGGGGACAGGGCTCACGTGCAATATCCAAAGCGAATCGGGACGCGCCTCCGGAGGCGCGTCCCTCCACTCGAAAAAAACCCCGGTGGCGAGCGGTTCCCACTTGGCGGCATGTAAGTATGCCAGTACACGGACGGTCCGAACGCGGTGCCCGTTTCTTGAGTCGGTAGGGGAACTCTGCCCCGCGTTCGGCATGACGACCGCGAGTAGTTCTGGCTTTACCAAATCCGCGAGTGCAATGTCTGACGGGGCGACGTCCCCAGACCCGCCATTTCTCGGGGTCGCCCTGTGTTGCGGGCGCATCGGAAAACTCGGCATTCGCATCTCCTTTTAGTACGATCATTCGTCTACTCGTGGCGACGACCTGGGATCGAAAATGTCCGGCGTATGGGCGGACGGGCCGGCCCGTACGATCTGTCGAAGCCGCCGTTCTACGGCTCACGCCCCGCCAATTCCTTCGCTATGTGCTCGGCGATCGCCCGCGCTAAAAGCGGCGGCACGGCGTTCCCGACGAGTCGCATTTGCTCCTCCTGTGTGCCGCTAAAAACATAGCCGTCCGGGAAGGTCTGCAACCGCGCCGCCTCCCGGACGGTGAGTGTCCTATCGAAGTAAGGGTGTAGAAATCTGCCGCTTCCCGGGTTGGTGAAGAAGGTCGTGATAGTTCGGGCGAGTCCCATCCGATGCAACCGACCGTAAGCCTGCGAGTAGTGGCTTTTCGGTAGCATGTCCGCGTCCTTCACGTTCCGTAAATCAAGCCCTTCCTCGATCCCCTTGATTCGCTTCAGCATACGCGGGGTGTGAAGACGATACACATGATTCTTCAGATCTCGCGCCGCCTCATCCCCTTCTACGGCGACGGCGAGAACCGAGTCGAGATCGCCGAGAGCCTCCTGGATATTGTTGAACGGCCGTAGCGGGGGGTGGGTACCGCCGCCGTCCCATCGTCCGCCGATGGACGTCTCCGTTTTATGATCTTCGGCGAATCGTACCACGACGGAATCCGCGCCTAAGATCGCGTTTATGTCGTCCGGGTGCTCTTCGGGATTGGCAAGCCGCTGTGAGAAATAGTTGTATGTCGGTCGGGTGACGAAACCGTGTGTCGGCGCGGGGAACGTGGGGACGACGTCAAGGTCATTACGGTAAGCAAGGACGAAGGCGCGGTGGCGGGTTTGAGGTACGCCGTATCGCGCCGCGTTGAGAACGGTGAATAGAACCTTATAGTCGGCACCTAACGTCTCCAGTAATTTCTTAAAGTGTGGGTGGTACAACGCCTGTGGGACGTTTTCCATTAACATGAAGCCGGGGCGGATCGCCTTCACGATCCTGGCATATTCCAGAGTTAGGTCGTTGCGTTCGTCGTCTGATTTGCGCCTGCCGTTTACGCTGTAGCCTTGGCAGGGCGGCCCCCCCAAGATGCCGGAAATCGCCGCGTCCCCAGCCGCTCTACGTATACCCTCTACGCCGAGAACACGTATGTCATCCTTGGAGTAGGGTATGTCGGGGAAGTTGTTCCTGAATGTGCGTCGCGCGCTTTCTTCTTTGTCACTCAGAGCGAGCAGTGCGAATCGCCCACTCTGGAGAAAGCCTTGCGCCAGCCCACCCGCGCCAGCGAACAGTTCGATCACTCCGTATTTGGGGGCGACCCCAATACTTGACGTTGAGTTTTCCAATACAAGTCGATTCTGCAATTTGCATGCCACATCCTTCTTTCCCGACAGGAAACCGCGAAACTAGTACTTTTTGCTCGGACACACCACGGTATTTCCCGTCGCACGTCTGTCCATTCTGTCTGTAAGAACTACTACTGCCGCCATCCGCTTGGTTCCTCCCGTGCGTCCAGCAAGGGACACATAATGCCTTGTAGCGTCTCTTTCGCGTTAAGCCCCTGCTGGCTCCAGACGGGAGTGGCTTCCTCGGCGGTGAATAGTTCGGACAGTGTTGTTCCGTGACGGAACAGATGCCCGGTGCCGATAGAGCGTGACTGGCATAGTAGCCGCCCCAATCGCTCCGCAGTCGTCGTTATCGTCAGCACCGCGTAGCCCGTGTCCTGGCCGAACTGCGCTCCGCGCGGCCTCTCACGGAGGCCGCCAGGGTTGCGGCCGCGCAGCCGCCGGCGGGTGCCAGGCGAGGGCGGCCTCGCCCGGCTGTCATACGTCACAAAATGCCGCCGCCAAGGACATGGCGGCGCGCTACGCCCGCTGTAGGGCGAACCCCGCTCAGTGGGCGTCGGTATCTGTGTACCGCGCCGACCCTGGCCGGGAGCGGCCGATTTTTACTGTCCGAACCCCACTCGGGGACAAACAGATCGTCGTGTTTTCGGTCGCCCAGGCGGAGGCCCGGGCGTACGACGTGCCGTTCGTGAGCATCTGTTTCGGCAACCCGAGCGGGAAGAAACTGACCCTACCGCCCTCGCCGACCCGATTAGGCGCGCACCACCTCCGCTGCTACGATATAGAGGCGGATTTCGGGGACATCCCGAGGATGGCGGGGGCGCAAGCCGACGCGCTATGGCAGTTCGTCGCCGCCCACACGTCGGCGGCCAGCTTCTTCGCCATCAACTGCAAAAAGGGGCAGTGCCGCTCCCCTACCGCGGCCGCCGCCATCGCGAGCTACCTCGTGGGCCCAGAATGCGTCGCGGGGCTCGGCGACATATATCTCCCCAACCAGCACATCTACTAGCTCCTCATAGCCCGGATGCCCGTGCGCCCGTGGTGATAAACATATCGGTTCAGTCGGGCTGGAGTTACAACACCCGACCCGACCTTGTGCCGCCGTAACTGATCACTTCCTCGGAATCGCACACCGACGCTAGGGTGTCATCTTGTTGCCTAGAGTGTCATCTTCCTGTCTCGTGCGATGGTCTATGGTGGTCCCATTTGTCAAGACAGATTCAGGCGGTAATTTAAGAACTATTTCCCGTTTGTGACGGATAACCTTCATAAACCGATTTCGGCGTCCTATAACCAAGTGCCTGATGTGGACAAATTTCATTGTAAAACGACAAATAACGACTGATTTCTACTCGTTCCGCTCGCGGACTGTCGTACTCTGTCAAGTAAACTTCTTCGTATTTCACGGAACGCCACAAACGTTCCGTGAAAATGTTATCCACATAACGACCACGACCATCCATAGAGACCTGCGCTCCCGCTGTCAGGAACAGCGTCGTAAATCGCTCACTCGTAAAGTGGCTGCCCTGATCCGAATTGACGATCTCAGGCACGGCTTTTGCCAAAGCCGCTTGACCGCACGCCAAAACAAACGCTATTTCCAGCGTGTCCGACGCGGTGGAAACACGTTTCCACCTGGACTCCCAAGCGACCACGAAGCGCGAGTCGGTCTTTTCGGCGGAGCCGAAAAACCTGAGCCAGTCCCGGAAAGCGACCAGATACAGCCACCCCGCAGTCAAACCAACATACATTAAGTGTGTGTACCAAAATACATGACATTTAGGATTTACCCGTCGCCGGTGTTTTTCAGAGGAAGCCCCATCAAATAACGGTGGCTCTAAATGTCATGTATTTCGG
>JAYUUO010000053.1:0-5455 GCA_043754515.1 Armatimonadota bacterium | reverse complement strand
CGCTCCCGCCGCTAAACGAACTCCCCGCCTTCGTCCGCGCCGTCGGCGGGCACCGTTGCCGCCAGTACGCGTCGCGCGAACTCGGCGGGCGTCCGCGCCTCGGACAGCGCGGCACCGAGTGCGCCCCCATCCGCGTCCGCGACCGCCGACACCGGGAGCGTGATCGTCTGCCCACCGTCCGCGAGCGTTAACCGACTCCACGTGATGCTCTTCACCCGGTCTCCGAACTTGCCGACCGCGAGGCCCCGCACCACGGCGCGGGGCGACGATGCGGGCGGCGTGACCAGCGCGGCGGTGATCTCGTCATCCGTGACGATCCGCCGCACCTCACCCGCCTGCTCCAGCCCGTAGTACAAACCCACCTCGGGGTCAACGTTATGATATTCCAGGTCAACGCTCTGCAAACTCGGATCGCTCCACTCGTACCCTTCCGCCTCGCGGTACTGCTCCACGAGAGAACGTTTCGCGGCCCAATCGAGCGTGTCGGACAGGCCGAGCGGGTCAGAATCCAGGCGGCCCAGCACGTCCTCCCACTCCGCCAGCACCGTGTCCGTCTCGTCCGAGAACCCGGCGAGATGCGACCGCGCGGCGGCAAGATACGCCCGCTGGATCTCCACCGCGCCGATGGTCCCGCCGCCGAGCCGCTCGACATTCCACTTCAATCCCTGGTCGCGCGAGATGTACTTGATCGCCGCGACCGGGTCGCGCAGGTCAACATCGGTCGGGAGCCAGCCGGTCTCCAGAAGGCGCAGAACCAGAAGCGTCGTACCCGTCTTCAGAAATGTCGCCACCTCGCACAGGTTCGCGTCGCCACAGATCACGTGAAAGCGGCGGTAGCGTCGTGCGTCCGCGTGCGGCTCGTCGCGCGTGTTGACGATGGGTCGGTTATAGAGCGTGTCAACCGACGCCAGCGTGGTGAAAAAGTCGGCACGTTGCGACAGTTGATAGTGGACCCCCGCCGGTGCCGGGGAGCCGGGTTGCGCCTCGACACCGACCTTGCCCGCGCCCGCGAAAATCTGCCGCGACACGAAGAATGGGAGGATGCCGCGCAATAGGTCATCAAACGGCAAATCGCGGCGGATCTGGTACGACTCGTGCGTACCGTAACTCGCCCCGTGAAAGTCGGTGTTGTTCTTGTACAAAGCGACGAGACCGCCGACGCGCTGCATGCGCCGCCGGGCGCAGTCGAACAGTACCCGCTCGCCGGCCCGGTCGTGCGCGACCAGTTCGCGCAGGGAGCCGCACTCGGGCGTCGAATATTCGGGGTGGCCGTGGTCGTTGTAAAACCGGGCACCGTTCGCGAGGGCGCGATCCGAGCGCACCTCGACATCGGTCGAGTGAGGACGCCCCGAACTCGTCTGCTCGAACTGGGCGTCGTACGGGTCCACGGACAGATGATCTACCGTGAAGCCGCGCACATCGCGCCGGGGTGCCTCGCGCCCGTAGTCCCAGCCGGAGGCGAACGGGGCGGGACACGCCTTGACCAGTTGCGTCGCTTCCGCGACCAGGTCCTGCGCCCCCTTGCCCTCTACATAGATACCGTACTCGGTTTCGATTCCAATCACGAGCACGATTGTACCCGGCTTTGGCGGGTTTGCCTCCCGCCCTTAGGAGCAGGGCAGGGCGATTCCATCCTATTTTGGCTGCTTGTCCGACGAGGAGGCGGTTTCGGTATTCGGCGGACGTGCGGTCGTGCGGTAGATCATAGATGGGTTGCTATCTGGGCGCATGCTCACGGGCAGGGCACTAGGGGCGGGTTATTCCGAGCCGGAGCCACTCCCGACCGCTGCGCTGTAGCCGGTCGAACTGTTAGCACTGGCACTATCCGTTACTGGGACGCGGGAGCCGGAGCCGCTGGTTACGACGCGGTTCTCGTCTACCAACTGATCGAATACGTCGTCACTGGTCATGCCGTTCTCGTCGCGCGCCTCGGCGGCCGGAATCGTCGCCGGGCTGGTCGCGACTGGTGCCACGTCCGCCGTCTTGTCATCGGTTACGCTGATTACCATAGGAATTGCCTTTCGGATACCCCGCGCGCCTCCACGTTCACAAATAATAGGCGTCGCGGCTTCGGAGCGGTTCGCAATGTGCCCGCTACGTGTAATAATATTCCCCGTGTCGGCGGCGCGTAAACTCGCCGCGTCTCTGTCGGCGTCTGGCGCGGCGGGAGAGCCGATGCCGACAAGGAAGAGTGTAAGGCGATTGCATAACATAGATCGCCCCGCGCCCGCCCCGGTCGCCGCCCCGCGCCCGCGAACATTTATCGCGTCAGCGATGCGTCAACGCCGCGACCGTCCGACCGTCTCGCATTTCGTAGGCGACGCCCGAAATATCGTGTAAAATAGCGCGGGCGAGTTTGCGCGTTCCCGCGCGGACTACCACCCCGATTTTCTCTAAGGACTACTCACCGATGGCCACGATGCGTCAGATACGCTCCCGTATCAAGACCGCGAAGAACATTCAGCAAATCACCAAAGCGATGAAAATGGTCGCGGCGGCCCGACTCAAGCGGGCGCAGGAGCGCGTCCTTTCCGCCCGCCCCTACTCCGACAAAATGCGCGAGATGATGGGGTCGCTCGGCCGCGCCCTCGCGAACGGCACCGTGTCGAACCCACTACTCGAAGCGCGCGAACCGGCGGAAAAGATCGGGTTCCTGATCATCTCCGCCGACCGCGGTCTGTGCGGCTCGTACAGCACCAACATACTCAAGAAGGCGGCGGAAGCCGTCAAGCCGTACGCGCCGGAAAACGCGAGCGTGATCCTCGCTGGGCGCAAGGGGCAAATATTCTTCCGACGCCGCTCCAACCGCATCGCGGGCGAGTACGTACTGAACATGACCGGCCTGAAGTTCTCCGACGCGCAGACTATCGGTAGTCAGGTGCGCCAGATGTACGTCAGCGGCGAGATAGACGCATTTTATGTCGTTTACACGCGCTTCCTGTCCGCTCTGACCCAGAAGCCGACCATGGTGCAGTTACTACCCATCGCCGCCGAGGACGCTCTCGCGCCGACCGACCTGCCCGAAGGCGGCGAGGAGTACCTGTTCGAGCCGGACGCCGAGGCGATTCTGGGCCGACTACTCCCACGCTACGTGGACACGATCATCTACCAGGCACTCGCGGAATCGGTGGCGAGCGAGTACGGCGCGAAGATGACGGCGATGAGCAGCGCGACGGACAACGCGAAGAAGATGATTTCGACATTCACGCTCTCGCTTAACCGGGCGCGTCAGGCGAAGATCACCACGGAGCTGACCGAGATCGTCTCCGGCGCGGACGCCCTGAAGTAGCCGCGTTCAACCTGGAGCCGGTGACAGTCGGCCTCGCGCCGTGCTGGCCCGCCCCGAGACATCACCCTCTGGCCCCCTCTCCCACACGGAGAGGGGGAACTTCGCCAGCTTGTTTCGAGAGTCAGTTCCAGGTGTCATAGCATTAAATGGCGTGCCCCGCTCCCGCTCGTTATAATACAAATCATAACATGCCTGACGCCACCCCGAAATCTTTCGCGTAAGAGAAAGCAGACCACTCCGCGTTTTACAGCAGTGATTACGTTTTCAGCCAACTGATCCCCTACATCGGCAACAAGCGCAAACTACTCCCGCTCATCACCCGCGCCCTACGTGCTACCGGGCGGACGGCGACCGGCTCCGTGTTCCTTGACCTGTTCGCCGGTGGCGGGGTCGTCTCCCGCATGGCCAAGCAGTGCGGGTACTGCGTGGTCGCCAGCGATTGGGAGCCCTATTCCGAGGCTATTAACCAGTGCTACATCGCCGCGAACGAGCCCCCTGCGTTCGCCACGCTCGGGGGCTACCAGAAAGCGCTCGCTACGCTAAATGCCCTCCCCCCGCTCGAAGGCTGGATCACGCGCCACCTCTGCCCTCACGATGACAAGTTGTTTAATATAAAAACGGAGCGAATGTTTTACACCCGTGCCAACGGGCTGCGCCTTGACGCGGCGCGCGAGCAAATCGGGGAGTGGTTTCAAGACGGGCGGATTGACCAGGCGGAACTCGCCTGTCTCCTCACACCGCTCCTGTACACCGCCTGCTACGTGAGCAACACGAGTGGAGTTTTCAAAGGTTTTCATAACGGCTGGGGCGGGCAGATCGGCACCGCGCTATACCGCATTTGTTCGCACGCGGAACTGCGACCCGCGACCTTCTACGACAACGGACGGGACAATCAGGTGCTTCGGGGCGAGGCCACGCGGGTCGCCACTCAGCTACGTGCCGGGGGTGTCGCCGCCGACATTGTCTACCTCGACCCGCCCTATAATCAGCACCCTTACGGGAGCAATTACCACGTCCTGAACACACTGACGTTGTGGGACGGACCGGTCCGCTCGGAGCGGATCGAAGGGCGCAACAAGTCGGCGATACGCGAGGACTGGCGCACCGAACGGCGTAGCGCGTACAACTATCGTCACGACGCCGAACGTGACTACGCGGAGTTGATGACTGTTCTGGATGCCCGCGCTATCCTCACCTCCTACAAGTACCGACGGCACTATCCCCCTCGAATCGCTGGTGAGAGCGAACTTGGCCAGGGGCCACACCCAGTTCGTGCAACAGGAGTACAAACGCTACCGGGTGAGTTCACAACGCTTCTCGGAGAAGCCGGTCAATATCGAGTTCATTCTCATATGTGACACAACACGCGACCATTCCGGCGCGTCCGCCGAAGACATATGCAAGGCACTTCGGTCGGCGGAGGTCGCGGCACTGGAAGCCCACCCAGAGCATATCGTTAAGTTAATCTGACATTTTGAGATTTTTTAATCATGGCGAAACGGGATCAGTTGCGCACCTTGCGCGTCGGTACAATCATCAATGTGAGATCGAAGAAGCAGGAATCAGAGACGGATCGCGCCCTGCGGGTTGTGGAACAGGAACTAGTGGCGCGGTACCAAGTCCGTCTTGTCCGTGCGCGAGAGTGGCTTCTGAAGGACATCGTCGGCTCACTGCGTTCCTTCTTCCCTAACGAAGAGTTTCACTACTTCGGTGAAAAGTCATCCATCCGGCCCGACGGTGGGGTACTTTCAGTGGTAGCTACGAGTGGCGAAAAATATCCCATTACCCATAGCAGAGGTCAAGAATCAGGGTACGAATGAGCTACGGGCCGAGGAAGGCAAAGCCAGACAAGCAATGGGGAATGCGGTCGAGCATCTGGGGAAGAACGTGATCGGGTTGAGAGCGGCAATGTTGTCAGAAGCGATCTTTCTCTTCGTATGCTTCGGATACGGTTGCGACTTCGACACAGGATCCTAAATCCTGAACCGCGTGGTAACAATTGCGATGTTCGGACAGTTAGACGAGGACTGGTCATAATTCAGCGGGCGGGCGATGAGCCGCCCGCCTTCGCCTCCACTTTATCCGCGGAGGCGATGAGTTGGCCCGCGCCTTTGAGCCGGGGGGCGG
The DNA here is from genome assembly GCA_043754515.1 of Armatimonadota bacterium. Lineage (GTDB taxonomy): Bacteria > Armatimonadota > Armatimonadia > Armatimonadales > Armatimonadaceae > JACMIU01. The sequence continues at coordinate 39 of JAYUUO010000053.1, read as the reverse complement.
CGGGGTCGCTCTCAGTATCAGCGATGATTTCCGAGGCGT
>JAYUUO010000052.1:0-5488 GCA_043754515.1 Armatimonadota bacterium | reverse complement strand
CGGACGCCGAGTTCGACTCCCTGACGAAGATGGCGGCGTAACGCCGCGTGCCGCCCGGTGGTGGGAATCACCAGGCGGCACGTTCGTGAACACGAAGGAGGGAATGCGCCTGCCCGGATTGCCCCTAAACGTCAGTTTCCACGGTCAAGCCGGGTGACGGTCGCGGATACAGGATGCGCGCCGCGCCTGCTTCGGTGAGTGCCTTCGCCGTCCGCTCCGGCTCGCGGGTTAGCACCAACACCGTTCCGCCCTGCCCCGCGCCCGCTAGTTTCGCGCCTGACGCGCCGCCCGCCATCGCCGCCGCCGCGAGTCGGTCGCACGCCTCCCCCGACGCGCCGAACCCTTGTTGCACCCGCAAGTTCTCGTTCATCGCGCTAGCCAGTGTCTCCCAGTCGCCGCGCCAGAGCGCGGCCTTCGCCCCCCTCGCCAGTTCTGCTAAACGGTTGTAGCCGCTGATCACCGCCGCGTCGCCCTCTAGCCAGCGTTCGCGCGTCGGCTTATGCGCCGAGCCCGAGTGGTGCTGGACGCCGGTGTTCGCCAGCAGAAACGGGAACTCGCCGCGCATATACTCCGCCAGAGGCTCCACGGTTGCGAACGGCTGCGCGTCGGGCGCGAGGTGCGACCCCTTGCCACGAAAGTCCATGAAGTTCAGCCCGCCGAACACGGTCATGTACTGATCCTGGAACCCGCAGATAACCCCCATCTGCTCGTACTCAATGCGCCGGATCGCCTCCGCTACCTCGTGGGGGGGTTCCCGTCTGCCTGAATACGCGGACACCGTCCCGTACACCGCCGCGACCAGCGCGGTGGAACCGGCAAGCCCCGCCCGCATCGGGATGTCGGTTTCAGTGCGCAGACAGAATCGGTGCATCCCCGGCACGACACCCATGCCCCGGAGCACGGCGCGGGATAAATCCAACAGGTCGCCGCGTGCGGCCAGATCAGCGTCGCCAGTGATCGTGACGGACTCCTCGCCCGCCGAGAGGGTGAGCGAGTCGGCAGAAGTCAGCTCGCAGACGGCACGCTCCGCCGTGGTGCAGGAGAGCACCGAGCCGCCGTACATGTCCGAGGGGTTGCCGACGATGCCGGTGCGTCCCGGCGCGGTAGCGCGAATCTTCATGCGGCTACCGTTCGCCGAGGACGGGCCGCGTTCCTGCGCGACGGCCTCCTCTGGTAGCGGAACCAGGACAAAGCAATCGTGGGGTAGCAAGAACCGCGTTCTACATCAGGAGCGAAACCCACTCGCGTGGGTTCCGGCTGGAGGGCGAAGTAGAGGGGCAGGCCGACGAAGATGTCGTAGCCGCCACCCGCGCCGGCGAGTAGCACGGAGTCGGCCCCTTCCAGGGCGTCGAAGAACGGCAGGCGGGCGAGTCGCATGAGTTACTGTACCCGGTACGCCGCCGAGACGCTTGCCAAAACGCGCCGATTGGTTTATCCTAGGTGCGTACACCTATGACAACACTTGGCATCGGAATTGTGGGCGCGGGGAACATTGGCTCGCGTCATGCCCGCTTCTGGTCGCGGGTCGAGGGGACGCGCATCGTCGCTGTCGCCGACACGCACGGGGGCGCGGCGGAGAACCTGGTGGGCGCGTACCCGGACGCGGAAGCATACCCCGACACCGCCGAACTACTCACCAACCCCGCCGTGAATATAGTCCACGTCTGCGTCCCGACACACCTGCACCGCGAAATCACCGCCGCCGCTGCGGGCGCGGGGAAGCACGTACTGTGCGAGAAACCGATGGCGTTAACCCTCGCTGATTGCGACGCGATGATCGCCGCCGCGACTGCCGCGAACGTCCTGCTGTCGGTCGGGCATGTCACGCGCTTCTTCCCCGAGTACGCGCTGGCGAAACGGCAGGTAAACGCGGGCGCGGTCGGGATGCCGGCCATCGCCCGTGCCCGCCGCGCCGGAGCCTTCCCGCGCACCGCCTGGTTCGCGGACGCGGCGCGTTCCGGCGGCGTGATCGCCGACCTCGTCGTCCACGATATTGATTGGCTACAATGGTGCTTCGGGCCGGTGAAGCGGGTGTTCGCGAAGGTCGCGTCCTCGCCCGGCTTCGAGTACGCCCTACTCACCTTGCGCCACCAGTCGGGCGTGATCTCGCACGCGGAAGGGGTCTGGGGCGAGCCGACCGGGTTCCATACCGCCTACGAGATCGCGGGCGACGGCGGGCTGTTGACGCACGACTCCCGTGTCGCCCGCTCACTCGTGACCGGCACGCGCCCCGATTCCGGTGATTCCGTTTCGCTGATGAACGCGCCGCTGGCACCGGCGGACGACCCGTACTTCCAGCAAGTACAGGCGTTCGCGGACGCAGTGCGCGGGGTCGCGCCGGTCGCGGTGACGATTGATGACGCCCGCCGCGCGGTCGCAGTCGTGGTCGCCGCGCTGGAGTCCGCGCGCACCGGCGACGCGGTGGAGGTTCTTTAACATGCTCAAGATAGGGATACTCGGCACGGCGCATCTACACGCGGACAGCTACGCGGAGGAAGTGAACGCATCCCCGGAGGCGGAACTGGTCGGCGTCTGGAACGAGGACGAGGGATCGTCCGCAACGAAGGCGACGCAATACGGGACGCGGGCGTTCGCTGACCGGCAGGAACTGTTGTCCGCCTGTGACGCCGTGATCGTTTGCTCCGAGAATATTCACCACCGCGCTCTGACTGAGGCGGCGGCGAAGGCGGGCAAACCGGTCCTCTGTGAAAAGCCGCTCGCGACGACGCCGGAGGACGCGCGGGCTATGATCGCGGCATGTATGGCGGCGAATATAACCCTCTTCACCGCGTTCCCGTGCCGCTTCTCGCCCGCGTTCATCGCGCTACGCGACGCGGCGCACCGGGGCGACCTTGGGGAGATACTGGCGGTACGCGGCACGAACCGGGGCAAATGTCCGGGGGGCTGGTTCGTAGACCTCGCGCTGTCGGGCGGAGGCGCGGTCATGGATCACGCGGTGCATGTTGCCGACCTTTTGCGCGTGCTACTGCGCTCCGAAGTGACGCGCGTTTATTGCGAGGCGGACAACAAACTGATCCCCGGTGATTTTGACGACACGGGGATCGTGACGCTGGAGTTCGCGTCCGGGGCGTTCGCGACGATTGACTGCTCCTGGTCACGCCCGCGAAAGACGTTCCCGACCTGGGGCGACGTGACGATGACGGCGCAGGGCACGAAGGCGAGCGTGGACATGGACATGTTCGCGCAGTCCGCGACGCTGTACAGCGATCTCGACGGCAATATTCGCCAGGTGGGTTACGGATCGGGCATTGACGGCAGCCTGATCGCGGCGTTTGTACGCGCCGTGACCACCGGCGAAACGAGCGGGCTGGCGACCGGCGAGGACGGTCTGCGGGCGGTCGAAGTGGTCGCGGCGGCGTATGAGAGTGCGCGTACGCACCGCCCGGTCCCGCTTCCTGGCGAGTAGTCGGGACTAGGCGGAGAAACCCACTTCGATCAGCGTCACGTCGTCGTTCTTCATCTCGCCTGCGTCGCGCTTCGCCTGTACCCACGTCTCGAACTCGACCTGGGAGTTTGGCAGATTGTGCCAGGGGCGTTCGCGGCGCGTTTCGAAGCGGGAGAGGAAATACTGCGCAAGCGCGTCGGTGAAGAGCAGGAAGCGGTCACCCGGTTCAATGGGCGTCGTAAAGCACAGTACGTGGGGTGGCTTGCGCGTGCTTATCTTCTCCGTGGAAAGCAGGTCGGGGCGGTTACTGAATCCCTTCGCCCGCGCGATCGGAAAGCCAAACCGCAACTTGTCGTTTCGAATCACGAACAAACAAACGTCGCCGACGCAGGACGCCGTGGCCTCGCGACTCTCGCCGTCGAGCCGGACATGGAGCAGTGTCGCCGCCGACCCGGACGCCAGCTTCTCCTGCGCGTACCACGACACCGCGCCACCCGACACTGACCCACGCCACTCCCGTCCGAGCGCGAGGACGCGGGCGAGGAACGATTCGTCGCCGGGGAACGGTTCGTCGGTTGCGAACGCGGCGGCGAGTAGGTTCGCCCATTCGCGGGCGTACCCGGCGGACGAAGCACCGTCCGAAACGGCGAGTGTCAGTCGCCCCGGCAACGCCGACTCGCACAGCGCGTAGGCGTCCTCGTACTGCGCGGCTGTGTTGCCTTCTTTGGGGCTGTGGAAAACGCGGGTGACGGAAAACATGAAAAGCGTTCTTTCCTAGCGCAGATCCGCCGTGCGCGTGCCGATGTCCAGAAACTGTACCAGCGAGCGCAGGTCGGCGTTGAACGCGAAGCCGCGCGACCGCTCCGACGCGACAAACCCCTCGCGCCGCGCTTCGTCTACCAGGCGCGGTGGGAGGATGCTACTCATCTCGAACAGCCGTTGCGCGAATTCGTCGGGCAATCCCATCTGCGAGTCGGGGAACTCAATAGGCCGCTTCGCAGAACCGGAGATGTGGATATTGAAGAACAGGGACTTGCCGTCGTTCGTGCCTACCTGCTTGAGCGAGTCGCTCGCCGCGATGGGGCTACCGTCAGTCGGCTCGCCGTCCGAGATATTGATGATGGCGGGCGGGTAGGAGAGGGGATACAGGTCGCACCAGGACTGCACGGCGCGGCGGGCCTCCTCGATCGCAGCGGTCATCGGCGTGTTACCGTTCGCATACGGCTCGAACCAGACCGGGAACCGTACAGCCGCGTCCACCAGCCCGCCGCTACCGTCGTCCATCTTGCGGACGCGCTGCTCGACGCGGAGCGGGTTATCAGCTACTTCCGAGATCGGCACGAACTGCCGATTAGCGAGCCGCCCGGAGAAGCCGGAACGGATCGCGCCGCCGTAGCCGACCACGCCGATCTGGAAGTAGTCGCGCACGTCCTCGCCCTTCGCGCACCGCAAAACAAGGGTGGAAAGGAGGCGGTTGATCGCGTCGGATACGGCGTCGCACTTGCGCTTGCCGGAGTCCACCCCCCACGGGTCGTCCATGGAACCGGACTGGTCTATCAGAAAGAAAAAAGCGGTGGGTTTACTTCGGTTGATTTCCGCGGTGTATGCCATACGTTCGGTGACTGCTCCTGCCGGGGGTAAGTTTCGGGTTTCGGGCGCGTTTCTCCTGCCACGAGGCGCGAGCAGTCACCGAAAATTATTGATTGCTCGGGAAGGTAACCGGACAGCGGCACAGGGCTAGGCGGCATTCCGACGACAAACGTAAGGTGATATTAACCGTATACACCGTTGCCTCGACGGTGTGCGTGCTTTCGGAGGACTGCTCCTGCTTGAACCCGAAGTACCTGCATGAGGCACCGAAACCGCATGTTCCGACACAGATACGAGCGGCTACCGGGCCGTGACGACAAGACATTCGCGATGAAGGGTTGCCACTTCGCGAATGTCTTGTCGCCCACCCCTTTGACGTCCATTACCTGATCCCTCTTGGGGCGATGAAGTTTCTTTGGATCGGTCATGGCTTCGACCACCAGCCATATTAGTTGCGCGAGTTGACCAACTCCTTGGGGGGCTTACCAAAAT
>JAYUUO010000051.1:0-53487 GCA_043754515.1 Armatimonadota bacterium | reverse complement strand
CGGTCGGCGAGCCACGCCTCCCAGCGCAGGCGGGCGAACCCGAACAGGCCCTCCTCCTTCAGATCTTCCAGTTCTCTAGAGCGTCTGCCCGACCGCCTCGTACGAACTGCGGTGCTGCGGGGCCGTCTTTGCGGTCGCGGTAACTCATGAGATTATCCCTCGGAAAAAACGAGCGGTGCGAAAAATTTTACACCGCCGCCCACCCAATTTGCATTTTCCGTGCCAAGTCGGGATATCTTTTCAGCTACAGGGTGGGATAGGGTTGAGCACGGGATTGGGTCATAGCGATCAGCGGTTTTCGGGACGGCTTCTTCGGTTGGTTGCAACGTATGCCAATGGCGACTATGTTCCACTCGCGTGGTGTTCTTGACCTGATTAAGACGCACACGTTCATCACGGGCCGGTCACGGTTCCGATAAATGCCCGCTACGGGTTGATTCTTCCGGGCGGAAGCCCAGCGCATCTTCGATCTTATCCATCGAATACAAGGCGTCGAACGAATTTCGGGGGTCCCCGTAGTGGGACAAATCGAGTAGATCGCCGCGTTTACCGAGGCACGAGCGCAAGACGGTGGACACGGGATCGCTACAATTCGTGTCCGGCCCGACCACATTGAAGACGCGCACTCCGGGGTGGCGCGGCGCGGCGACGGCACACTCCAGCGCGCGCAGAACATCGCCCAGCATGACGTAAGCGAGGTTAACGAACGGCAGACCCAGCGGTTCGCCGACCCCGTGTTGCGGCGGCGGCTCCCGTGTGTTATTCACAAGACCGATGCGCAGATTGATGAAATCGCCGTCCGGGAAGAGACGCTGGAAATAGCGGGTCACGTCTTCCATCATCGATTTAGAAAGACCGTAGGCGTCCCCGGCTAGGCAGGGGTGCTCCTCCGAGATGGGCAGGTGGAGGGGGAGGAACGCATCGCCGAGACACCCCGTGGCAGCGATGGAGCTGGCGAGGACGAACTTACGACAGCCCCGGTCGAGGGCATAACGTAGAAGTCGGCGCGTCCCTTGCACGTTGATGGCCAGCCCCTCCTCCTCCGAACATCCCCCGGTCACCGCCGCCAGATGAACCACGCACGATATGTTTACCCCATCGAGTTGACGCAAATCCTCAAAGGAATGGAACTCGCCCTGGACGTAGTTGACGTCCCCATGGGGCTTTTTGCGCGACAGGCAGATCAGCCGCCGCTTCGTGACGAGTGTCTTCGCGAGCGCGTCCCCGATATAGCCGCTCGCGCCGGTAATCAGTGTATAATCGCTATTCATGGTATTTTTGGTCTCTGTTATCACGTTTCTTTCAAAGTTTTATCTCTGTGGGTTTCGGCTTTGCGCCGTCGCCGTCCGATACCGGCTTCACGGGGGCGAACGGGTTGAACACAGGCTTGATGTATCCTTTCTTCCGCTGCTTTACCGGGTCAAACAAAGGCGGTTGCTCTGGCTCCGTCCAAAATCGCACCGCTGTCTCGTCGGCAATCCAGCGCGTGTCCTTGTAGTATCGGCACAGAATGTTCAACGCCTCCGCAAGCGGCTTTCGGACGATCGAGCGTTTAAGTGGTTTTTTGTGCACTTTGTCTGCTGGCGACCAAGTTCCGTACACACTGTAGCCGGTTTGCTTGGCGAACGAGCGCAGATACCCGGACAGCGGCGACTCCTCGCCTTCAATGTCGTACCCGTCCCGGTCAATCGTGACCACCGGCAAACGGCTTTTCTTGGCAAGTTCCGCGTTCTTTTCCCGCTCCTTGCGTTCGCGGATAGCCTGAAGCAACGGCTCATTTTCCTCGAACCGACCGTCATGAAACAGACCCATTCCAGTAATAACGCCACCCTCTTTTAGTCCCATTAGTAGATCGGGAAATCCTCGACGATAGGGCGCATTCATAACAACATACTCACCCGTGGTATTGATTACCTCCTCATCCACCTGCCCATTAAAGCATTCGTGAAGCAACTCTCTCAACGATTCCGGCATTGATGCCACTGGAATGCGGATATTCTTGCCGCGAATCGCTTCGCTCATTACTTCGGGCGGAAGTGCAAAGAAGAACTTCATATGCTTACGTCCAATGGAGTCACTTGCTAAATGGTCGGCTGCATCGGGGTCGTCTTTCATCATTTCTCGAAACTGCTCCGGCGATGCGGCGAAAACCTTCTTCAGATAATCAACCCGTTCCCATCCTGCCTTGATTTGCTGTTCTTGTACCTCCTTGTCCGTGATTACCTCCGAGCGAAGCGCATACGCCAAAGCACCGCTTGATTTTGGCGACCAAACAAACCGCTTGCTGGCGTCGCTGAGGAGAAGACCAACCTGCTCACGAAATTGTCCCGCAGGAACATTGTTCACGGATAGAAATACGGAACGGTCATCTTTGACGGACGGGACAGAGTGGGTAGTCTTCGCGGTTTTGTTAAGAATCGCAAACTGTTTGGACAACGGGGCGTAGCGTTCGCCCGTTGTTAGCGACACCGAATCAACGGCGCGGGGCGCGTTCGCACCCGGTGTGTCCGAACCGAAGGCAAGCAATACACCGGCATTTCCAAGCCATGCGGGAACGAGCACAGCGGTTCCCCCTACTCTTAGAAAGCAACGTCGCGTCATAGTTATTTCTCCCCTGCATATTTGGCGGCGGGGCGGATCACGCCCCGCTACCGGTCACAATTAGAAGCCTTGCGTGGCAAACACCGTCTCTGGGTTGTTCACGCCATACCGCCTTCCTGCCACTTTGTACTGTGTCCTCGCTCCGATACTGCCCTTGAACTCACCATGGGAAGCGAAAGTCGTTCCCGTGTACCCTACTGTCACGAAGTTTTGGTACTGTATCACTGTGATTTTTAAAGGTGCACCTTCCCCGGGCCAGTGCACTATGTAAGATGTGGCACTGACCGCATTTTGGGGATCAGTTTCCACCATATTGCCACTGAAGCCGACAAACAGATGGCATGGATTCGCCGAGCCCGGCGTCGCCCAGTGCAAGGCGTCCCCGATCCGCTCGGCGTGGCCTTCCCGGTTCCACAGAACTCCCGCCTCGACGACGAGCGTCGCTGGCTTGTAGGCTTGCCCCGCGAGGGGGGTTATCAGGAGCAACAGATCGCCCTCCACCGTCGCGCTCTGGACACGGAGCGTTATCTCTTTCCAGCACACGACCAGGTCGGTATACCGCCCGTCATAAGAACGCACCCCGGGCAGGATGACTTCCCCCTCCCCCCCACGCCGTCCGATGAGCGATTCCTTGAGGTACGAACGATCCCGATATTCCTTGATGCCGAGATTGACGGCGACCCCATCAGGCAGGAGGACGTGGGACAGAACGCTCCTCGTGTTCCAGGTGTTCCAGCCACGAGCGAGGTCACGCTTGAGGGTCTCATAGTCGGCGGTGTCGGTTCTCATGGTCGAATAAATCGTACTATATACGTACATAAACCGTACTGAAAGTGTCTTTTACATGATACCATCTTGCCAACTGACGCCGCAAGGCGATTCCCTCAAGCGGCCGACGGTAAATAATGATGAATCAGAAGACATTCTCCGCTCACGATCGAGGGGATCGCACCCCGTTCCGTAGTGCTGTGAAACCCCTCGCTATCGGGCTTATCGGCGTCGCCCTACTCTGCGCGGTAACTCCCTATAATAACTTTTATCTGAAAGGCACATTCCTTTACGGCAACCACCTCCCCGTCGGGGCCTTATTCCTCTGGCTTGTTCTGGGCCGACTGGTCAACCCTCTTTTGCGGCGGTTCACGCCGCGGCTTGCGCTGACGAGCGTCGAACTGCTCCTTATATGGGCGATGTGGACGGCGGGGGCGTGTCTTGCCGGCTCCGGTCTGTGGCGTATGCTCGCGCCCGCCGCCGCCGCGCCCGCTTATTTCGCCGGCCTGGGGGACGGCTCCGCATTGGCTATTTTCGCCGGTGCCCCCTCGTGGTTCCTTCTGTCGCGTGACCCGAGCGATCCCAACATGCTGCGTTACTGGAACGGTTCCGCGGACGGTTCCGTGCCGTGGCTCGCGTGGCTTCCCGTGCTCCTGGGGTGGGGTTCGGGCTTCGGATGCCTCGCGGCGTTCGGAATCGGCATGTCGTCCCTGCTGCGAAAACGGTGGCAGGAAGCTGAGCGACTTTCGTACCCGCTCGCGCGGATCCCGATGGTGCTCGCCGAGCATATGGAGCCGATGACGGGGGATAAAAAAGGGAGAGCCCGTGCCGCCCTCTCCTTCGGCGTCGCCGTGGTTCTGGTACATCACGCCTTCGGTACGGCGCATGTCTTATACCCTTCACTCCCCGACGCCCCCACGGTGATCGCGATCGGCAGTCCGCCCGGTCCGCCGTGGAACGCGGTAGGGATCGGTTCGCTGGAGATTTTCTTCGCCGCTATCGGCGCGGTATTCTTGTTGCCGTCGGACATCGCGTTCTCGCTGTGGTTTATGTATCTGCTGTTTCATCTGTTTCGCGTGTTACGGGTCGCCGTAGGTTTCGAACCGATCATGCCGGGACCCGTGAACCAGGAGGGCGCGGTGGGTATCGGGGTCTTTTTCGCGTGGACGGCGACACTGCTTTGGGGAGCGCGTCATCATCTGCGCGCCGCGTGGCTCACCGCGTTCGCGGGTAAAGCGGCGGGAACCCGGCATCGGACACCCCTCGCTGCGGAGGACGACACCGAAAGTGGCGAGGTGATGCCGTACAGAGCCGCGTTTCTGCTCACCGGGTCGGGATTTTTCGGGCTGGTCGCTTGGCTATGGGCGGCGGGACTTCCGCCGCTCGGCGGCGGGGTAGCCATCACGGTCTCCATCGCCGTGGTCGTTTTCGTGCTGTCACGCATCATGGCGGAGTCCGGCATGCTGTTCCTCATGATCCCGTTCGGTCTGCTGGACGCCCAGCGGGCACTGGGCGGATTGGGCATTCCTCACGACGCGGTCGGGACGGCGCATCTCGCGAATTTCGTGCTGGCGGGCGACGTGCGCGAGCATCCGATCCCCGCGCTCACGAACGGGTTCTCGCTGGCGAACTCCGCGGGAGAGGGCGACGGGCGGCACCGCATCCTCCCCGTCTACTTCGCCATCGGGGCGGCCCTCGCGATGCTCGTGGGCTATCTGGTCGGGGGCGCGGCAAACCTGTCGCTCGCCTACAAGTATGGCGAAGTCAGTCTGGACTCGTGGAGCGGCCTCGGCAGCGGTTACGGTTTGCGTACCGCGGCGAGTTACGGGCAGGCACTCGCCCCCGGCGGGGGCAGGGGCGGCGCACCGGGGGTTCTCGGCTGGGCGGGTGTCGGCGCGGGCTTAACCGTGCTACTCGGCGTGTTGCGCTCTAACTTCTTAGGCTGGCCGCTCGCCCCCATCGGACTCGCGCTCGCTGGGACCTATGCCATGGACCGCTTTTTCTTTTCCGTGTTTCTAGGCTGGCTCTCCAAATCGCTTGTTCTGCGGTGGGGCGGGGCGAAAGGCTACGGCCAAGCCACGCCTTTCTTTTTGGGCCTGATCGTCGGCGAGGCGGTTTTCGCCGGACTCGCCGCCGCGTTCGGACTGCTGACCGGGATCGCCTGCCCGCCGTTCCTGCCTACGTAAAGTGACATTCTAACTCCGCCTCCGTAAGGATCATTTCTCATGGACAGTGCTCTTTTCCCTATGCGCCAGATACATCTGGATTTTCACACCAGCCCAGATATTCCCGGCGTCGGCGCGGAATTCGACGCCGCCGCGTTCGCCGCGACGCTTCAGGCGGCACACGTCAGCTCCGTGACGACGTTCGCCATGTGCCATCACGGGATGTACTACTACCCCAGTCATGTCGCGCCGATGCACCCGTCATTGACGTTTGATCTGCTCGGCGCGCAGATCGGGGCGATGCACGGGGTCGGGATTCGCTGCCCTATTTACCTGACCGTGGCGTGGAATGTGTCCGCCGCCAGACGTCACCCGGAATGGTTCCAGCGCACGTTCGACGGCAGGATTGTCGGCGGTAATATCACGGCAGCCGGGTGGCCGTGGCTTTGCGTCGGGGCGGGCGGTGGTGCGTATGCCGACGAGTTGCTCGCGCAGACCGAGGAGATCATTGACCGTTACGGTAGCGAGTGTGACGGCTTTTTCTACGACATCGTGATGTACCACGAGGACGCCTGCGTCTGCCCGTCTTGCCTGAAGCAGTTACGCGCCGGGGGCTTGGACCCGCTCAATCCCGCGCACCGCAAGAGCAACAACAATGTCACGGCGCGGCGATTTTTGAAGAGGGCGAGCGATCTGATCCGCTCCCGCCTGCCGGATGCCTCGATTTTCTTCAACTCGCGTTGGGGGGCGCATTTCGCCGATGAAAGCGAGTATTATACGCAGGTCGAGATCGAATCACTCCCGACCGGGGGCTGGGGATACGGTTTCTATCCGCTCTGGTCGCGCTACGGGCGGCATTTCGACCTGCCGATGCTCGGGATGACCGGGCGGTTTCACCGCTCGTGGGCGGACTGGGGCGGTCTGAAGCATCCCGACGCCCTGCGCTTCGAGTGCGGCGGCATTCTCGCGAACGGCGGCGCGGTGTCGATCGGCGATCAGTTGCACCCGTCCGGACGACTCAGCCGGCCGGTCTACGCGGTCATCGGCGAAGTGTTCGCTGAGATCGAGGCACTGGAGCCGTTTCTAATCGGGGCGAAAGCGGTCGCGGATGTCGCGCTTCTTCTGCTCAGCCCGGACGCGGACAAGGCGAACCAATCCGTGGCGGGCATGGTATCGGAAACGTCGGACGCGGTGGAGGGCGCGGCGCGGATGCTTTTGGAGTGTCACGCGCAGTTCGACGTCGTTTCCGACCGGACGTGCGACGATTTCTCCCGGTACGCCCTTCTCGTGATACCCGACCACGCGATCTCGGGGCCGGAGACGGTTGCACGACTGCGCCGCTACGTGCGAAACGGCGGGAAAATCCTTCTTTCGCACAGGGCGTTACTGGACGGCGGGAACTTCGCGCTCGCAGACGAGATGGGACTCGACTACATCGGCGCGGCGCGGAGTAACCCGGACTATTTCACGGTCACGGACGCCGCCTTGCAAAGCACGGTGGCGCGGGCGAGCTTCTGGTATTCGCTGTACGAAGGACCCGCCTGCCACGTATCGCCCCGCGCCGGGACCCGTGTTTTAGGCGTGGCGCGCGGCACCTATTTCGACCGCGCCCCGGAACAATTCTGCTCGCACGGCTTTACGCCGCCGCTCGCGGGCGACGACGCGGCGGGTGATTACCCGGCGATCATGCGGCACGACAACGTCATATATCTGTATGGGGCGTTCTTCGCGTCGTACCAACGCCATGGCGCGCTGACATTGCGCTCGATAGTGCGGGGGTGTCTCGCCGCCCTGTACCCGTCTCCCATCCTTGTAACCAACGCGCCCCCGCAGGCGGAGGTGACGGTGTTGCATCAAGCGGAAACGGGGCGACACATCGTTTACATCGTCAACTACAGCCCGCAACGCCGCCCGACGTGTCATATCGAAATACTCGATGCACCGGTCCCCTTGCGCGATGTCGTGGTGGCGTTGCGTCGCGATGAGCCGACAGGCCGTGTGTTCGTTGCTCTTTCGGGAGAAGCGTTATCGTTCACCGTCGCGGGCGCGGTAGTATCCGTCATCGTGCCGCGGGTGGATGCCTACGCCGTTATAGTATTCGGGGAATAGCCGCGACGCGCGGGAACGGATTGTCCCTGGGAGGAATGCCCATATGGGCGGTAAATTTCACGAAGCGGGCGCGTGAAAAATAATGGCGAATGGACTTGCGGCAGGCCGGATACTGTGTTATACTTCATATATAACTGTACTGAAAGTGTATTTTTTTACGCTGAAGTTGACTAACCACTATGGCTACCCGCAAAGAAGTGAGAGAACGCTGTGACGCGCTCCGGAATGACATCCGGGTGTCGCACAAGAAAGGGATACTCCGCGCCGGGATGTTGGTCCCGTCGGTCCGCGAGTTGGCCGTCCGGTTCGGCTTGTCGAATCAGGTGGCGCACCAGGAAGTGCAACGCCTTGTCGAGGAAGGCCTGCTGTATAGCGTGCCGGGGTCGGGTACGTTCATCGGCACGCCGCCGACGAAGACGAGCGACTTTTTTTTGTTGGTGACATATGCGAGTCACGGAATAAGTGACCCTCTCGATGTCGGGTTTGCGCAACGAATCGCGGTTCTGGGCGGGGCGAGTTTGAGTCTTTCGCTCGATGAGATTCGTGTCCGGAACCGGGTTTACGCGCTCCCGTCTCTCGCGGGGGTTTGGGACTGTACCAAAGGGGTAGCGGATGATCTGCCGTGGGGGCCTCGGCGACGCGAAGTGGCGCGTGTCGGTCATTTCGGATACATGGAGGACCCCGATTTCATGGATGGTGTCGGCGTAGACGACGTGGACGGCGGGCAACAGGCCACCTCACACCTACTACGGTTGGGGCACCGTCGCATCGCGTTTCTGGGTGTTCACGCGGCGGGTCGTCCCGCGCCGGGACACACGGCTTGGTCGGAGCGTCGTGAGGCGGGATGGCGATCCGCGCTGGAAGACGCGGGGTTTCCTGCCGACGGCCTTGCTTTCCACCCGGACGAGGCGCAGGCACCACCGGAGGAGTTGGACTGCCTCTGGTCGTTAACGAACGCGGCGGCGAGCGCGGCGCGGCACATGGCGATGCGCCCCGACATCACGGCGGTTGTCGCCGCCAATGACGACGCCGCTATCGCTTACGTAAGAATGCTTCACGAACTGGGCGTGCCGGTCGAGCGATGGCCCGCACTGGTCGGCTATGACAACCTGCCTAACGCGAAGGGACAGATACTGACTTCGCTACATCGCCCGCTCGACAAGGTCGGGGCGGTGGCGGCGGACATTCTCTGGGAGCGTTGGCTCGGGAAAATCAAAGATCCGACGCCGATCCTGCGACGGATCCCTATGGTATTGTTACCGCGTATCACCTCGGAAGCGGGTTGGGCGGTGCGCATGCCGGATGTCGTATCGCTCCTGCTGGAGTGACGCCCACGCCGATATGTTGCGCGGCGGCTCCGGTCGCCGCGCGGAATGTGTGTGTAGAAAGCACACCGACGCAGGAAGCGTCATGGCATTGATGCCGCAGCACGGACCCATCGGGGGCGTGCCGAAAGGAAAATAGATGACTGAAAACACCAATCGTTCTATCGTTCGGAAGAACTCCGGTTACACCGGGCGCAAATCTGGGGCGTTCACACTAATCGAGTTGCTCGTGGTAATCGCGATCATCGCCATCCTCGCCGCGATCCTATTTCCCGTCTTCGCCCAGGCCAGGGAGAAGGCGCGGTCGGCCGCGTGCCTGTCTAATATGAAGCAGCTCGGGCTGGGCATGATGGCGTACGCGCAGGACTACGACGAGTGCTACGTGATGGGCCAGATAGACAACAGGATCTCGTGGGACACCATGATCAACCCCTACACGAGCATGGGGCAGAAGGGCGGCACCCTCACCGCGAATATGGGCAAAGGGGCCGCCGGAGTTTATGCCTGTCCGAGCGACACGATAGAACGCAAGACGGTGGTCGACGCCGGTGCCGCAGGGGAAGGAATGATCACTCTAACGGGGCCGATAGCGACGCGCTCGTACGCCCTTTCTGGCACGACGGCCTGGGGTCCCGCTTACAATGACCCGAACGACCCGGCGAAAGGGTTCCTGCCCATCTTCCTGGCCGAACCGCGAACAATAGCATCCATCCCGGCACCGAGCGAACTGTTCATGATCGTGGAAGCACACAACGATACCAACATAGTTATGGAGCCGCAGAAGGGCGTCAACTATGGGTTGCTCGGTCAATACAACCAACACCCTAACAGCGGCGACGCATGCGACAGTATTTTCTGGGGCGGGTCGCAGACGCAGTTCGATGCTTGCTACAAATCGGTAAAGCCCGCCCATAACGGGGGATGGAACTACGCGTTCGCCGACGGGCACGTGAAGTGGCTACGCCCCGAAGGCACGATGGGCAAAAGAGGCATTTACTCCCGATGGCCTGACGGCGGTTATTGGACGCTCGGAACGGGTGATTAAGGCAACACCGATGAACCTTACCGACGTGAAATACCGCAGTGTGATTTCATGGCGCGTGACTACCGCCAGCAGGGTCGCCACAGCGACCCTACTGGCGGGGGTGATTCTCGCGCCGGGATGCACCGCGAGGACGGAAACATCCGCCGAGTCGCCGAAAGGGGCCGTCGCGACCGAGACGGATGTTTCCAGCGTACCGCGGCCGACCGCCGTAGAAAACAAAGCGAGAGCGATGTCCTCTATTGACGACAACCCGAGCATGACCGCCGAGCAAAAAGCGGCGATAAAAAAACAGTTGGAGTCGAGGCCCACGAAGCCCTAACACCGGCGTCGTAGTCCTTGTGTCGCGCGGGAACGTTCGAAGGCGTATACGCACCCTTCGGTCGTGGCAGCGTTCCCGCCCGCCCGCGCCAGGCTCTCGCGGATGCGATGTTCATTCCCATCTTCACACAGCCAGCGCGCGAAAGCAGTGTCACGCATCAACCAACTCAGTCCAACATGTCGTGTGCTTCTTGGACATAGCCCCTGTGGCTCGTTTGCCGGGTATTCCCGGTAGCGGAAAGGTTACCATGTTACGATCTACGAAGAACCGAGCGACTGCGATGTCGCGTTTATCGTTGTGGGCGGGGCTCATCGCCTCCGGCGCGATACTTGTGGGGGTCACCGTCCGCGCGGATGCCGCGACCTACTACCTCGACCCTATCGGGAACGACGCCACGGGCGATGGCTCTTTGAGCAACCCGTGGAAAACCCTGTACAAGGCGGGGCAGGCAGTGCCCGCGCGACAGGGACACGTTATCCACCTCAAAGCGGGGACCTACGTCCTTGACGCGTCCCTTAACAACTTCGGCACTCGCGCTGCGGTCTGGATCAATCCTGGCATCTTCATTGAAGGCGAGAACACCGCGACGGATAACACAAGGACGGTGATTCTGACGCATCAGAACGATGACTTCCCCGGGTTCGGCATCAACGTTTCGACGGGCAGTGCCGAAACGAGTCCCGGGGGCATCCGCAACCTGACCATAGATGGCGACAACTATGTCGGCACCGGCGGTCTCAGTACCCTCAAGATCAGCTACTTCACGGTGGCTAACTGTACTTTCCGGAACCTGTCGGGGAACGCCCTGCGGCTGGCGGTGACCGGGGACGGCACGCGCGCCGGAGACGTTACTAATCTGGAGGTTAAAGACTCGTTCTTTTTTAAGACGAAAGGTCCCTGTATAAACGGGGACGGGTGGCTGGACTCGTCCATCCATCACAACCTGATGGACAACTCCGACGCTCCGGGTGCCAGTGCCTCCAACCCCTCGCCCTGGGGCGACTCCGTGCGCCTCAACTACGTCGGCAGCACGCGCATCCACCACAACACGATGTACGCCCCCAGTTTCGTGTCGCCGTTCACGGGGTGGAAGCAACAGCCCACCCAGGACACTATCTGTCTGTTTTATGCCTCCGGCGGGAACGAAGTGGATAACAACGTTCTTTCCCAGTGGACTTCGTTCGTCGGGTCTACGTCGCTGAACGGGTACGATAAGATCCTCAAGTTTCACGACAACTATGTGTACTTCCCCAGCAATGTGTCGGGGTCCGGTATTGAGTTGATGTTCAACGATAGCGACGTTTACAACAACTACTTCGAGAACACCCAGATCGGCCTTCTTACCGACCCCGGCGCGGTCAGCGCGGGAGACACGCGGAGCGATGTGAACAACGTGCGCGTGTTCAACAACGTGTTTAGCCGGATGTTTCCGAACACCCCGTACCCATCGCACGGGGTGGCTTTTCGTAACAGCACCAACACCACCGCGAACAACTGGGCGATCTACAATAACGTGTTCCGGGGCTTCACGGAAGGCTATATGCTGGACGGCGGCGGCTTCATCAATAACCTGAACGCAAAGAACAACGTGTTTTTGAACAACGACCGCATCGTGAACTGGGGCTATCCCACCGCCGCTATTAGGAACTCGAATTTCACGAACAGCGTTTGGCACTACACGGTCGGCTTCGACATAAACCCGGCACCGAACGCTTCCGCGAATGTGGTTTTTGCGAATAATCTGCCCGGCAATACGGCAAGCCTCGCCTCGGCGTCGGCTTCCGGGTTGAACCTGAGCGGCGCACTGCCCAATCCGTTTTACGCCCCCGCTTCCGCATCGTCTTTGGTAGTCAACGCGGGAACGGTGAATATCGCGCCGGGAATCACTCTCTCCGGGTTTTCCGGTAGTGCACCCGACATCGGTGTCTACGAATGGGCAGGCGGTACAACGCCTCCGGCAACCGGCTCCGGCGCGATTAGCCGCGAAGTGTGGACAAATGTTCCGGGAACGCAGGTATCGCAGATTCCTGTGACGACCACTCCGCAAACATCCGACACCCTCACCAGTTTGGAAATCGCTTCCAATGCCGGGGACAACTACGGGACACGGGTTCGCGGCTATATCACCGCTCCCACGACCGGGAACTATACATTCTGGGTTGCCGGAGACGATAACTGCGAGTTGTGGCTCTCGACAAACGATCAGCCGGGAAGCAAGGTACGAATCGCCAATGTTCCCGACTGGACGAACTCACGCGAGTGGAACAAGTATGCCACGCAAAAATCAGTCGTTATTCCCCTCGTCGCCGGTCAAAGGTATTATGTCGAAGTCCTACACAAAGAGGGCGGCGGCGGCGATAACATGGCGGTTGGTTGGGCGAAACCGGGGCAAGGTACAGTAACACCAAGCGAAGTGATTCCCGGTTCGCAACTATCACCGTTCGCGGGCGGCACGGTCACGCCACCGCCGACCGGTGCGCTGATTGACCGCACGACAACGCCCGGTGGCGGCAACATATACGTGCGAGGAAGTATCAATTCCTTCGAGGATGGTCCCAAGGCGTTCGACGATAACACAAACACGAAATGGTTGGATAACACGGGAGTACCAAACGCCACCAACTCCTGTTGGGTCGTGTATCAGTTTGCAAACGCCGGGTACGCAGTGGAACAGTATACAATCACCTCCGCGAATGACTCGCCCGAACGTGATCCGCGCACATGGCTACTGCAAGGCTCGAACGATGGAACGAACTGGACAACCCTCGATTCGCAGTCCGGTCAGACCTTCACCAGCCGGTTTCAGAAGAAGACATTCACCTTCAGCAACACAATCGTGTATAAGAACTATGTCTTATCCATCACGGCGAACGGCGGTTCCAACATGACACAACTGTCGGAGATTGAACTGTTCTCGCGCTGATCCCTTGCACCCTAAACAAGTTCGTGGCGACGATTATGTCGCCGCGAACTTGCCGGGAAGTTACAGGCGCAGAATCTTAAAATACTATGACAACAACGCGGCGACGTATGATAATCGGGGGAGTGGCTTTCCTTGCCGGTATGACGACCACGGCTTCGGCACAAAAAAAGTCAACGGCTTCCGTCAAGACGCTTACCATACTATGCGTTGGCGATTCGATAACGGCGGCTCCGTGGGGGCGGCGGCGGCTGAAAACGAATCTCGACAAGGGCGGTTATCGCACGGATTTTGTCGGGTCGCAGTTTGGTGCGAACCCGGAAGGCGGTTTCACGGACGGCGAACATGAGGGCTACCCCGGTTGCAAAATCGCCGATGTCGCGGCGAAATTGACCGCCACAAGCACCGGGACGTTAGACCGGTTCCAAGCGGATATCATACTGGTCATGCTTGGAACCAATGATGTCGGGCAGGGGTATGTCGCGGGGGCGGCGGATCGCCTCGGTGTGCTTTTGCAGCAGGTACGCCGTGTGAAGCCGAAAGCACATATTTTCGTCGGCACGATACCGACGATCATGCCGAACGCTTTTGACGGCTACAGCAAGCATAGCGGCGACGTAGATATTTATAACGCAAAGGTTTGTACCATGGTCGCCGCTCTGCGAAAGCGCGATGCACGGGTTCATCTTGTGGATATTCACGCCGCGCTTCCGGCGACGAACGATTATATTGGCGACGGGGTTCACCCGACGGGCTACGGAGTTGCCGGGGAAAAAGACGGCTATGCCCGCGTGGGCGATGCATGGTTTCGGGCGATTCAAGCCGCGCTACCAAAGCCCATAGTGGTGAAGCAGTGATCCAGCGATGATAGAAAATCCATCCCGTTCTGACGATACTTTGCGGTGGGAGTTCCCCTTGCAGCGTCCGCACACCGGTATTGCGATGGCGAACGGTACGCAGGGAGTGCTGGTTTGGGGCGACGATTGCCTATGCCTCACCGTGGCGCGAGCGGGGTTCTGGGATCACCGGGGCGGAAACACGTTCACCAACCACATCACGTACGCAGAAATGCGTTTCCTGCTCGAAGCAGGACGCGAGGACGAGGTAATCGCCCGTTTCTCGTCGCAAACGAATGTGCCGGGGCAACCCGTCGAACCGCGACAACTCGCCGGGGGACGCATCGAACTGCGCTTCGCAGACGGTTTTCGCCCCCTTCACGCCGAACTTTGCCTACCGACCGGCGCACTGACTATCACGCTACAAGGGGACGAATCAAGCCGTGCCGGGATCGTTCTGCGGCAAGCCGTGGACAGCGAATCGTTCTGGATCGAGATGCCCGACCGGGTTGCCGAAGCGGTCACGGTTTCAGTGGTGGCGTCCTACGACGCTTCGCCGTGGGTGAAAAAAGAACTCGACGCGACCGGGTGCGCCGCGCCGGAGTACTTCACCGCGCCGAACGCGGGCGGATTCCGACAAACCCTGCCCGACGACCCCGCGCTCACCGTAGCGTGGCATAGAGCGAACGGCGTTTTTTGTATCACGACCGCGCTTGGCACGGACGCCGTGCCACTCACGGCGTCCGGACGCGAGGCGGCGGCGGCTTATGCCGCCGAATGGTGGCATGACTACTGGCAAACGGTGCCGCGCCTTGACCTACCGGACGAGTCGCTTCAGTGTCTTCACACTTACGGCTTGTATAAACTCGCGGGCTTGACGCATCCGAACGGGATTGCCGCGACGCTACAAGGGGCTTGGATGGAGGAAGTGCGCGTTCCGCTCTGGAGCAACGACTATCACTTCAATATCAATTTGCAGATGGTCTATGAGCCGCTCTTCTCGTGCGGACGACCGGAGCATTTCGCGCCGCTTTGGAAGATGATCGAGAAGTGGATGCCACGCCTGCGCGAGACGGCACACGCCTTCTGGGGAACCGAAGACGCTTTGATGCTTCCCCATGCGGTAGATGATCGGTGTCAGGTCGTCGGCAACTTTTGGAAGGGGACGATTGACCACGCCTCGACCGCGTGGATCGCGCAAATGGCGTACCGGTACTACCGGCACACCGGCGACGATGTGTTCCTGCGCGACATGGCGTATCCACTGTTGCGCGGGGCGTTCAATGGGTTCTGGGCGATGTCGGAAACGGTCGCGGGCGCGGACGGTGTGCCACAGTTGTCGCTTCCGGTGAGCGTCAGCCCGGAATACGGCGAAAACGGTCTCGGCGGGTGGGGACGTGATTCGAGTTTCCAACTGGCGGCGTGGCACTGCGTGGCGCGCCTACTCCCCTTCGCCGCCGGGCGACTGGGCGAGCCTTTAGACCCGCGTTGGGCGCAAGTCGCGCGAACGCTGCCACCGTATTCTACCGCGCATGTACCGGCGGGGTTTTACGATACGCCGGGGGTTGTCAAGCGGCGGATCGCGCTTTGGCAAGTGCAGGATTTAGAACACAGTCATAGGCATCACAGTCACCTTGCCGGTTTGTATCCGTTCGCAACCGTTGACCCGCACTCCCCCGAACACGCGCCGGTGGTCGGGGAAACACTGCGGCACTGGGTGGCGATGGGTGCGGGACAATGGTGCGCGTGGTGTCTACCATGGGCGGCCACGATACTTTCGCGGTGCGACAAGCCCGATGCGGCGATCGCGTGGCTCCACTGGCTGATAGAAACGCACGCCAATGAGGGCGGCTCGATTGACGCGGGGGGGCTTGCGGGATGCACGGCGTCGTGGGGCGGGCCGGAAGAAAACCGCCGCGACCCCGAGGCGCTCGAGGTCATGCAACTCGACGCGAACATGGGCGTCGTGAGCGCGATACACGAACTTCTGGTGCAATGCCGCCCGGTTCCCAAGCCCGATTCGGGCGAATCCGAAACCGCTATTTACGTGTTGCCGCAGGTTCCGCACCGGTGGCGCACACTGTCTTTCGACCGAATAGCCACCGAGGGTGGGTTCATAATCGGGGCGACCGTCGCGCAGAATCAAACCACGCGGGTGCGCGTCACCTGTACGCGCCGGGAGCCGTTGCTTTTGTACCACGGGTTGGGACGATGCTGGACAATGGACGGTGTGGCGCAATCCGGCGAATGCCTACGGTTGCGGGGCGAACCCGGTCAGGTGGTGACGTTGGAACGCGCCGTTTAGCGGTGCCGCCCGCGGGCGTGACACGACTCTTATGAAAACATCTTCCTCTCTATCCCTATCTTTCGCCGCCGTGTCCTGTCTCGCGGGATTTGCTTGCTACCCAAACACGCCGATCAGCACGGCGAACGCCGTGCCCACCGCGTCGCGGGAAGCGAATCCCACCCCGAAGACTTTGCCATCGCCCGCCGACGCGTTCCGTAGCGACGTTCCGCTAAATGGCACCTGGCGTTTCGCGCCCGCCGCGCCTCCGACCGGCGGAACGCCTGTGGCTCCCGCGAGCGGGGACCCGGTTTGGGGGAGCCAGAAGGTCCCCGGTTCGTGGCTCCGGGCGGACGACATCGTCCAAAAAGGGATGGGGGCTGTGTGGGGCGATTTTTCCGACCGGGATACCTCCGGTCGGAAAACATTCGCGGGATGGTACGAAACCAGCATAACAGTGCCGGAGACAGCCCAGGGGAGGGCGGTGCTACTGGATTTCGCGCGTATCAGCACCGACGCCGTGGTGTACGTGGACGAGACGCGGTGCGGCGAGGTGAGTTTTCCCGAAGGGCAGGTGGACATTTCCCGCGCAGTGACGTTCGGCAAACTAATGCGGCTCCGTGTGTATGTGGTGTCGACAGCGGAGGCGGGCGAGGTGCGGGAGTTGATGGGGATGATCCCCGGCCAGAATACGATCCGCAAGGCGGAGCGTGATTCGGGCGGGCTTATCGGCGCGGTGACACTACGAACGCGCCCGGCCGCGGCGCGGGTCGCCGATGTTTTCGTGCGGACTTCGACGCGCAAAAAAGAGTTGACGCTGGAAGTGTCGCTCGCGGGGCGGACGGCGAGAGGCGCGGTGACGATAACGGCGCGGGCGGTGAACGCGAAAGGCAGGGTGGAAAAAACGTTCGCGCCGGTGACGCTGACTCCAGGTCCATCCGCGGACGCGAACGAACAGACCGGGTCGGCGACATGGGGTTGGGACAACCCGCGCCTCTGGGACTTAGACCAGCCGAATCTGTACACATTGCAGGTGACGGTGACGGGCGCGGGCATCGCCGATGCGATCTCGCAACCCTTCGGATTCCGGGAGTTTTGGGTGCGGGGACGCGACATTTATCTCAACGGCACGCCGTTCCGGATGCGCCCGACACTACTCAACACAGACGTGCCGGGCGGTTGGGAGGAGAAACGCGGCTTCGGGTTCAACCTCGTGGAACTGTGGCCCAACAGCCATGAGCGGCGTACTCAAGAATCACGTTACGTTGCTTGGTACGACTACGCCGACGAGCGCGGCATACCGATCACCGGGATTCTGCCGCACATGGACTGGATGGGGGGCAACTATTCGACACCGGAGCGGGCGGCAGCGCACGAGTCGCAGGTACGCCGCGACCTGCGTCGGTATCGCAACCACCCCTCTATCGTGATGTGGGGGACCAGCGGCAACATGATGGGCGCGACCGCCGACCCGCGTTACGCCGGGATGAAGGAGCGGGCGGAGACATACGACATGCGGCGTAGCCCGAATTTGCGCGGCGCGTTCCCGCTCGCCCGGCGCGGTGTCGACTATATGAAGGCGCAAGACCCGACGCGCCCGGTGTTTATTCATAACGGCGGCCCCGTCGGGGACTTGTACACGCTCAACCATTACCTCGGCATGAGGCCGCTCCAGGAGCGCGAGGAGTTCGTTTCCGACTGGGCGAAACACGGCGATATGCCGCTCTGGTACGTGGAGTTCGGAACCCCGCTCAACACCACGCTATTTCGCGGGCGCAACGGGTTTGGCGACGCGATGCGGTCCGAGCCGTTTCTGACCGAATACTGCGCGATTTATCAGGGGGAGGAGGCGTACAAGAACGAGCCGCCCGCGTACCGCGCCGATGTCGTGTCAAAGTTGATCGAGGGACAAAAGTATCAGGGGTGGTTTTACAACGAACCGATCAGCACGAGCGCGTCGTTTCAGGCGTTGCAAGCGTTATTCCAAACCAACACGTGGCGGTCGTACCGGACGTTCGGCATGACCGGGGGGATGATCCCCTGGGACGGCGGCTACATTACGCATCAGGGCAAGCGCACCCCGGCGGGCGAAGCGTTCGCGGTCGCCAACGCGCCGACGCTTGCCTGGATCGCGGGCGACGCTCCGGCGTTCACGGCGAAAGACCACCACTACCGCGCCGGTCAGACCGTCCGCAAGCAGATCGCCTTGCTCAACGACACCCGCTCCCCACAATCCTACAGCGGCACGTGGTCTGCGAAAGATGGTAGCGGCGCGGTTCTGGGAACAGGGCGGTTTTCCGGTAAAATCGCCATCGGCGAAACGCGCTTTTTGCCGGTCGTCGTGCCGCTCAAAGCGCGAGGCGTGGGAAAGCGAAACGCGACGCTGACTATGACCGCGAAAATCGGCGACAAGACGCACGGCGATAGGTTCGCGTTTCGTGTGTTCGGTGCGCCGCCGATCCCGGTCGCGGAGCGCGCCGTCACCGCGTACGACCCCGCGGGCAAAACGTCCGCGATGCTCAGGACACTCGGCTACACCGTCTCGCCGTGGAGAAGTGGCGCAAAAAGCGGGCTGGTAGTGGTCGGACGCGAAGCGTTCACGCAGAAAGGTGGCCTCGCCCCGGCGACGTTCGAGGCATTCGTGCGCGGCGGCGGGCGACTCCTCATAATGTCTCAGACGCCGGATTATTTGCGGAAGCAGTGGGGGCTACGGGTCGCGGCACATGTGGCACGGCGGGTGTTTCCGGTCCGGTCCGTGACCGCGAAGCGATGGTTCGCGGGAATCGGCGACGACGATTTGCGCGACTGGAGCGGCACAAGCTCGCTAGTGGATGCCTACCCGGACTACGCGAAAGGCGGCACGGAAGACACTAAACTAGCAACCACGGAGATGCCGTACTACGGCTACCGCTGGGGAACCCGTGGCGGCGTGTCGAGCGCGCCGATAGAAAAGCCGCACTACGGCGGCTGGCAACCCGTGTTCGAGTGCGAGTTCGACCTTGCGTATTCGCCCTTGATGACAGCGCGCGACGGGGCGGGACAGGTGACGCTTTGCACGTTCGATCTCGAAGATCATGCCGCGCTCGACCCCGCCGCCGCATCGCTGACACGGCAGATCCTGCGATACGCCCAGAGTGCGACCGCCGCCCGTGCCGCGACCACGCTCTATATCGGAAACGACGCCGGGAGCAAACTGCTCGATTCAATGGGCGTACTATACACTCGTAGCACCGCGCCATCGCTTCCGACCGGGGCGAACCGCCTGCTGATCGTCGGTGATGGGGCGGGTTTCGACGAGACGATATTGCGAACATTCGCCCGTACCGGGGGGCGCGTCCTCCATCTCGCCCACCTATCGGCGCGGAACACGCCGGGAACCGGCGTCGCTTTTGTCCGGCAAAGCGGTTTTTTCGGCTCGCTTTCGGTTCCTGATTGGGCGGAATGCGCGGGCCTATCGGCATCGGATCTGCGTTTCCGCGCCGCCGCCGACTGGACTGTTTGTGAAACATCGGGCGGTGTTGCGAGCGGCGCGAGTGGACTGTTCGCCCGCGAAACCGTCGGCAAAGGGAGTATCTTTTACTGTCAATTGGATCCGGAATCGTTGAACGCCGATAAACGAACCTATCTGCGTCTGACCCGCTGGCGTCAAACCAGAGCAATGAGCCAACTCATCGGGAATATAGGAGGCAGATTTATGACAACAGGCTCTTTCTTTAAACAAACATCCCCTGCTGATCCGCCCTCAAACCTTTATCATCTCGACTATCGCGCCGATTTCGAGTTGGGCGATGATCCTTACCGTTACTACAACTGGTAAAATTCAGATCCCAATCATAACCGCATATAGGACGATTACATCGTAATTTATCCGCCGTTCCATGCTCGCGAGGTTGGCGAAGGATAACGAGGTTCGCTTCGATAACTTCGGCAAGCGGCATTTAGACCGCTACGTCGCCTTCCGCTCGCGGGAAGGCAAGTCCCGCATGACGCTCCGGCACGACGGCATGTGCGCCAAAGTGTTCTACGCCTGGTGCGCGAAGAACGACCTGCTCGACCGCTCCCCGCTCGCCGAGTACGAGATCCACAACGCGCCCCGCCCCCCGAAGCACATGCCTACCGACGACGAGATTGTCGCCCTGCTCGCCGGCGTGCGGGGCTACTGGGACCCGGAGCCTAATCCGGCCATTCATTTCATGCCCCACGCCGCCCGCATCTTCTACCGCGACCGGAACATGGCGGTAGTCCTGGGGTTGCTCGACACCGCCGCCCGCATCGGCGAAATGCTGTCGCTGAAAGTCGGCGACTACCGCGCCAAAGAACGGCAGATCGTGATCCGCGAGAGCAAGGGCAAGGAGCCGCGGGCACTACCCGTGTCGCCGGAATGGGCGGCGCAGATGGAAGTCTGGCTCCGGGTCCGGGCGCGGGTCATGCGGAACGTTCCGAAAGCGGACGACGATGGCTGGCTTTTTATTAGCGACACCGGGGCGAAAATAGACGAAGGGCGTTTCCTCAAGATACTGCACCGGGTCACCGCATTCGCCGAACTCACCGACGCCATCACGCTCCACTCGTTGCGCCGCTACTCGCTGAACAAACTACCTGCTCATGGCGCAGGCGATAGCCGGGGAGGGGCGAGTGAGCGGGGGCGAGGGCGCGTGCCGCCGCGAAGTGGGCGAGGGCGTCCTCGGGCTGCTCGCGGGGCACGAGGTCGCACTCGTCGGCGAGCAGATGCAGGGACGCGCGCCGTTCAGGATCAGCGACGGGGCCGCCCAACTCACGCCGCCACGCCGCGACCGTTTTTGGGGGGCGGGTTGTGCATCATGCCGCCCTCGTCGAGCAGGGTGAATTCGGGGAGCGGCGACGGGTGGGGGGCGACGCCTACTCCGGGAACATCGGCGGCGAATCCCTGGCCTCCCGTGGCGAGGGTTACCGCAGCCAACGCGTTGGGCACCCGTAAAATGCTGGTTTTTGGAATGAACCTCCGCGACCCGAAGCGTCTACCCGGTCTTTTTCGCCGCGAAAAAACCTGTGCCGAAGGATTCCTGTTTGCGAGCCGCAGACGGGGACGATTCATCGTCGGCCCCCTTCCCCGCCCCCTTTCTACCGCAAGCGCGTCACCCGGCAGATCTCCATCAGCCCCCGGACCGCGCCCGGGTCCAGGTGGAATGTGATTGGATGCAGGAACGGCCCGGAATCGCGGTCGGGCGGCGCGTGCCGGTAGCAGTCGGTGAAGTAGTATCCACAGACGTTACAAACCAGGCGCGACCGGTACTCGTCCACCCGCTCGCGTATCCTGGCCGCGCCGTGACACTTCGGATAGTGGAGACTTTGCACCGTGCTCTTGCGCCCACAGAGGTTTTGCGCCGGGATCGGGAAGCCGCCCATGATACGCCCGCACGCGTTGCAGAAGTAGATTTGCTTCTCGCCGCGCGTCCCGTTCATTCAGAGCGCGTCCGACCCGCAGTGGATGCAGACGCCCTTGAACAATTTTGGCTTCGGCTCTTCCAGTTTCTCTGTCATCGTTTCGTGTACCCTTACGGTTGTTAGTCGGTCGTGTCGGTCTGCCCAACACTCACCCAACAATATAACACAGGGTAGGCGACTAACAGAAACAAAAAGTAACCGACGCGGGAACGTCGTCGCTGATAAAAAAGCACGCGGCTCGTACACGCCATCGGCTGAATTCGGATATAATGTTCTTGCTTCGACAATCTCATATCGTGTGATTCGCTGGTGTAGAAAATCTGTAGTATTTTAAGCGTCCATGATGACGCGCCCAGAAGGGATGGATGGGTAAATGCAGGCGAGTGATAAAGACACAGTGCGCATGGTGAAAAAGGAACTGGTGCGGCGCGCCCTCGACACGAACGAGGCACAGGTCTCCGTGATGCGCGGGTTGGTGCATTTCTACGGGCGGGTTCGTCCGCTCCCCGGACGCGAGGGTAGCTTCGACGAGGAGATCAACTCCCTCTATAAAACCCTCAAATCGCGGTCCGACGTCACCGACGTCGTTTTCGAGTGGGATACACCCTACAGAAGCGCGGACGACAAGCAAAAAGCAGCCGCGAAACGCTAGCTACCACCTTTGACACCGTTTAGGTGTTACGCGGTCGGACGATTTTTGACGCCAGAACGTCCCCGTCCGAAGGACGTCCGGCGCGGAACGCGTCCACAGACGTGGGTCTTAACCCGCGTTTCGGCTAATCGCGCCATTAGAACAGTTCCGGCGTCACGTCCAGGGTTCGCGCCTGACTATACTGCGCGAGCCCGGCCTTCGCGCCGCGTGGCTTGCGCACGTACCGCCGCTCGGTGATATCAACGGCAACCACGCTACTATGCTTCACGCCCGGCGATTTGGCGGCTACGATGGCGGCGGCTTTGCGTATTACTTTATCCGGCACCTTTCCCGGCTCCTTGTTGGTGCGCAACACGCCGTGCGCCCCCGTCCCTGCGCGGACGTGCATCCAGATGTCGGTCGGCGCGGCGACGCGCGTTAACAGGTGGTCGTTCGCCTGCGCTGTCTCCCCGACATAGAACGTGTATCCTTCTAAATCGTACGTGCGCACCTTGTGCCCGTCGAACGGCTTTTGCGCGGCTTTTTTCACCGGACTTTTGTCCGCGCCCCCGACGCGCTCCGAGCCGACTATCTCCTCCAGTTCCGCGCGGACATCCGCGACATCCTCGTCCGTGCGGGCGGACTCCAAGCGCGCGGTCAGGGCGGCGAGCCGCTCCCGTTCGTCCTCCAGATCGGCGACCTGCCCGTCCGCGTACTCGGCGGCGTCGCGTGCTTTGCGGGCGCGGGCGAACAGCGCGTCGGCGTTCTCGCGGGCGGACCGGGCGGGGTCGAGTGGGATCTTGACTGTCTCGCCCTCGACCTCGGCATACAGGTCGGCCAGCACGACATCGGATGCGCCGCCGTCCGGGACGTCGTTCGGCGACGCGAGGATCAGGTTCCCCCACCGCTCGAACGTGTCAGCACGGTCCGCTTCGGCGAGCGTTTTGCGCTGGGCGGCGAGTTCGCGGACGCGGTACGCGACCTCCTTTTCGATGGCCTTCGTTAGCGCGGCGCGCTCCCCCGCTTCCGTGGTCCGCTCCCCGAGGGCGGCATAGAACGTGTCGAGCGCGACCGAGACACTTTCGCGCCGGAAGCGCAAGCCCGCCGGAACCTGGCGCGGCACGAACGCCCAGACGCCGGTGGTCGCGCCGTTCTCATCTCCCATCTGGTGCGGGTCGAAGCGTCCGGCGTCCGCGTCCGTGAGGAGCGACGCGAGCGCGGCGGCGTAGCCGTCTCCGTCGTAGGCGGCGCGGGCGACCACTTCCGCCCCGGCGAAGCGGGACATGCCCGAAAAGCTCGTGGTCAGGTAACGCGCGACGCTCTCGGGCGCGTCGGGGAAGCTGTCACCCCTTGCCGTTCGCGGGTCGGGCCGGTCGCCGGTGCCGGGTGGCGCGGTATACGCACTGCCGGGGCGTAGCGAGCGTTCGCCACCGGACGGGCTACGGAGCACGCCACGCACGATTTCGCTGTCCCCCTCGCCGGTGGTCAGCACGATGTTCGCGTTGCGCCCCATCAGCTCGCAGACCGCCGTGACCGTCTCGCCCTCGGGCGTGCGGAACTGTAGCCGCGCGACACGATCCCAGGTCGGCAGGGTCGCCGCGACGAAGTACGCCCCGTCGAGCCATTTGCGCGCCACCTGCAGAAATCCCGGCGCGTTCGGGAGCGGTTCGCGCTTGACCTGCGTCAGGTGAACGCGGAAAAGGCGCGGGTCGGCGGATAGCAGCAAGTGTTGCGAGCCGTGCGAAGCGTTGTAGAGTGACAGCCCCCACTCGGAAGGCGACGTTTGGCGCAGTTTCTGCACCCGCGCGCCCTCAAGCACGCTGTTCAGCTCCGAGGCCACGGCGGCGAGCGTGAACGTGTCGAAGGGGAGGAAATCGGTAGCCATCTATTTGCCGTATAACGCCATTTCGTCGCGGTGGATCAGTTCGTCCCGTGTGGGAGCCGCGCCGCCCGTTGTGAAAACGGTGTTATCCGTCGCCATTCCGGCTAGCCGCGCGCAGGTCACTCCGTCATAGCGTACCACGCCGCGCCCGAACTCCTCGCCCGAAACATCCTCGACCAGGTGAACCGTGTCGCCGCCGTCGAATGTTCCCGCAACGCCGGTCACGCCGACCGGCAGGAGCGACCGCCCCTCGTCCTCCAGGGCGCGGCGGGCGCAGGTATTCACGAACAGGGTGCCCTTCGGCTCGCCGCCCCAAGCGAGCCAGCGTTTCTTCGCGGACGGTCGTTTCGCGGTCGGCGCGAAGAACGTCCCCGCCCCCGCGACCTGATCGAGACAGTCGGCGACCACGTTCGCCCGCCGCCCGTTCGCGATCCACATAGCGACACCTGATGCCGTGGCGATCCGCGCCGCCGCGAGCTTCGTGCGCATGCCGCCCGTCCCGCCCGGCGTTCCCGCGTCGCCCGCCATCGCGAGCGTCGCCGCGTCCAGTTTTTCCACGCGCTCGACCAGCCGCGCCTCGGGATGCAACGCCGGGTTCCGGTCATACAGCCCGGATATATCGGACAGAATGATCAGCGCGTCGGCGTCGGTCAGCGAGGCGACCAGAGCGGCTAGCGTGTCGTTGTCGCCGACCTTGATCTCGTCAACCGCCACGGTGTCGTTCTCATTCACAACCGGTACCGCGCCCATGCGGAGCAGTGCCTCGAAGGTGTTCCGGGCATTGAGGTAACGCGAGCGCGTCCGCAGATCGTCGCGCGTGAGCAGGATCTGCCCGACCGCCAGATCATAGTTGGCGAAAACGTCGGCGTATAGTGCCATGAGCACGCCCTGCCCAACGCTCGCCGCCGCCTGTTTTTCCGGCAGGGTGCGCGGGCGTTCGGGAAGCCCCAGCCGCGCGACGCCCGCCCGTATCGCCCCCGATGTCACCAGAATAATCTCACGCCCCCCCGCGATCTGCGCCGCGATCTGCGCCGCCAGCGCGTTGATGTAGACGCGGTCCGGCCCGCCGTGCGCGGCGTGAGTGAGGGTAGAGGTGCCGACTTTGAGGACGATTCGTTTCATGCGGTGGTCTGCGTAGTGTACGCCGGTTGGGGGGGCGTGGCAAACGCGCGAGTCAACCGCCCCCGGTACAATAACGCCATGGAAACTCCGTTCTACAAGCAATATCTAGGCGGCGAATGGGGCGACGGCACCGGCGCAACGCGATCCGTCATCTCGCCGCACGACGGCGAGACGATAGCCCGCGTCACGGTCGGTAGCCTCGCCGACGCCGAAACCGCCATCGCTCGCGCCCACGACGCGTTCGCGTGGACGCGGCTGCTACCCGCCTTTGAGCGGTACGAGATCTTGCGCCGCGTCGAGGCGGGACTCCGGGGGCGGGCCGACGAGTTCGCGCGGGGCATCGTCGCCGAAGGGGGGAGGACGATCCGTGACGCCCGCGTCGAGGTGGAACGGGGACTGCTGGTGCTCTCGCTCGCGGCGGAGGAGGCGCGTCGGTTCGGCGGCGACGTATTGCCGCTCGACATCAACGCGGCCAGCACAAACCGTGTCGGACTTACGCGCCGTTTCCCGGTCGGCACGGTCGCCGCGTTGACGCCGTTCAATTTCCCACTCAATCTGCTCCTGCACAAAGTCGCGCCCGCGCTCGCGGTTGGCAACCCGGTGATCGTCAAGCCGTCGGAGCGAACGCCATTGACCGCGCTCCGGCTGGCAGAGCTTGTAGCGGGAAGCGGCTACCCGGCGGGCGCGTTCTCGGTGCTGACGCCGAACGAGCCGAAAGCCGTCGCGGAACTGCTGGCGACCGACCCGCGCGTTCCGGTGTTCTCGTTCACCGGCTCGGATCGCGTCGGGTGGCACCTGAAATCGCTGGCGAACAAGAAGCGCGTGACGCTGGAACTAGGCGGGAACGCGGCGGTGATCGTCTGCGCCGACACGGACGTCGCGCACACCGCCGGGCGGGTGGTCTCGGGGTCGTTCGCGAACGCGGGCCAGGTCTGTATCTCGGTGCAACGCGTTTTCGTCGAGCGGAGCGTCTTCGCGGCGTTCCGCGACGCTCTGATAACGGGCGCGTCCGCGCTACGCGTCGGCGACCCGGCGGACGACGCGACCGACCTCGGCCCCCTGATCACGCCGACCGCGCGGGAAAACGCGCTCGCCATGATCGCCGAGGCGGAAGCCGGGGGCGCGACCATTCTATCGCGGGGAGAATCTTCCGGGTTCGCCCACCTATCTCCTACTATCCTGACCGGCACCCGCCCCGAGATGCGTGTACGAAGCACCGAGGCGTTCGCCCCGCTGGTCTGCGTCGAGCCGTTCGACACGTTCGAGGAAGCCCTTACGCTCGCAAACGAAGGGCGGTACGGCTTGCAGACCGGCCTGTTTACGAGCCATGTCGGGCGGATCTTCGGCGCGTGGAACGAACTCGAAGTCGGTGCGCTGATCGCGAACGACGTGCCGCAATACCGCGTTGACTCTATGCCCTACGGGGGCGAGCGCGACTCCGGCACGGGGCGCGAAGGGGTGCGCTATGCGATGGAGGAGATGACCGCGCTACGGCTACTTGTGCTGGCGTTGTGAGAGCGGGGAACCTCCTCGGGTGCCCCCCGGCGTCCTCTGAGTGACCACAGTCCCCGCTCCGCCGGGGCCGGGGCCGGGGAGGAGGGCGCCTCCCCTCAGTGCGCGTCCGCGGGCGGCCCCGCCGCCGCCGCGCCCGGCTTCGCCGCCTTGAGTAGAAAGACCGCCGGCGACGCGGCGAGGAAAACGAGCATGATGAATGTAAACGAGTTATTGTAGGCCATTGTCATCGCCTGCTCCGTCACGTTCCGATTCAGTAGCCCGATGGACGCCGCCTGTGCCTGCGCGAACGTGTATCCTTTCGTGAGTAGCAATGATATGTACTGTTGTTGCCGTTCTAGAACCAGGGGATTCCCCGCGTAGACGTATTGGGACAAACTTTGCCGGTGGTACGTCGTCATGTTGGTGACGTAGGTACCGAGGAGCGCGATCCCGAACGAGCCGCCCATTTGCCGGGTCAGGTTAATCAAGCCCGCGCCCTGCTGGACCTCCGGCCCCTTCAGACTGCTGAACGCGACCAGGTTCAGCGGCGTAAACAGGAACCCAAGCCCGATGCCACGGATGATCA
Source organism: Armatimonadota bacterium (assembly GCA_043754515.1). Lineage (GTDB taxonomy): Bacteria > Armatimonadota > Armatimonadia > Armatimonadales > Armatimonadaceae > JACMIU01. The sequence continues at coordinate 25,976 of JAYUUO010000051.1, read as the reverse complement.
GTGCAAGCCGGACATCCCCCTCGCCGGTCTGCGTCGTCAGGTGCGAGAGCATCCACATCGAGATCGGGAAGATCGCGACGCCCGTGAATATGAGTATTCGCGGGTCAATCTTCGCCTTACCGTTCAGGAGCGCGCCACAGATCATCACGACTACGCCCGTACACAGACCGCCGGGCAGAAGCGCGAGGCCGGTCTGGGTCGGCGTGAAGTGGATCACGGTCTGGGTGAACAGCGGGAACAGGTAGATGCCACCATACAAACCGAATCCCAGGGTGAGGAACATCACGAGCGACGCGGCGAACTGCTTGTTTTTGAGAACGCGGAAATTGACCACCGGCGACAGGTTGCGCGGCGAGAGTTGCCACCAGATCAGCACCGCCAGCGCGACGCCCGAGAGCACCGATAAACGAACGATGGTCACGCTTTCAAACCAGTCGTCCTTGTTGCCCTCCTCTAAGACATATTGGAGCGAGCCGAGTCCCGCCGCGAGCAGACCGATGCCGAGCCAGTCGGCTTTCGGCGGTGCCGCGTCCGGCTTGCGCGGCACGTCCGCAAGGAAGGACCCGACCAGGAACAGCGAGAGCAGACCGACCGGAATGTTGACGAAGAAGCACCAACCCCACGTATAGTTATCCGTAATCCAGCCGCCGAGTGTCGGCCCTAGCGTCGGCGCGATGATGATGCCGAGCAGGAAGATGGCTTGCACGATCCCCTGTTGCGCCGCCGGGAAGATCTGTCGGAGTGTCCCCTGCGCGGTCGAGAGCAGGGCCGCGCCGCCCGCGCCCTGCAGGATGCGCCAGAACACGATCTCGCCCAGACTTTTGGAAACGCCGCAGAAGAACGACGCCGCGACGAACAGCGCGATGCTGAACATCAGGTAGTTCTTACGCCCGAACCGCTCCGCCAGAAACGCGGTCATCGGCAGGATAACGACGTTCGCAAGGATGTACCCGGTCGAGATCCAGGCGATCTCCGTAGTCGTCGCGCCGAGGTTGCCCGCCATCTGTGGCAGTGCGACGTTGATAATGGTGGTGTCCAACACCTCCATCACCGCCGCCGCCCACAGCCCCGCGAGGATGAACCAGCGGTACTTCGCCACATTCGCCATCACAATGTCCGCCGCGCTTGGCGCGTCGGGCGCGGGCGCGACAGGTGGGGCAAGTTGGTTTGATCTTGTGGTTGCTACTGTCATGGTTTGTTATCTTCTCCGGGCTACCGCAACCTTCTTCGTCGGCTCACCGTTCCCCGGAAGACGGTCGAAGTTCACCGGAACCCGCTCGGGATGCGCCTGTTTCTCCGCCGTATCCACGACCACCGTCGTGCTCATGCCTTGCCGGAGCCGCTTGAAGTCGTCCGCCGTGGCCCACTTTCCGCCGTCCGAACTCGGCACTAGCGCGATCTTGACGGGGATGCGTTGCACCACTTTGGTGAAGTTGCCGGTCGCGTTATCGGGCGGCAGGAGCGAAACGCTGCTCCCCGTCGCCGCGTTCACCGTCGCGATTACGCCCTTGAACTTTTTGTCCGGTAGCGCGTCCACATCCACCTCGACGTTCTGACCGACGCGGACGCTCGCCAGCTGCGTTTCTTTCATGTTCGCGGTTATCCACAGCTTGTCGCCCTCGGTCATGGACAGGATCGTCTGCCCCGCCGAGATGCTGGTGCCAGCGTTCACGCCCTTGCGCACGACCGTGCCGTCCGCGGGCGCGTAGATGTTCGTGTCTCGCAAGTTGACCTGCGCCGTTTTCAGGGCGGCGAGCGCGCGGTTCAGGTCAGCTTGCGCGGAAAGGATTTGCTGTTTACGGAGCGCGATCTGCGAGTTACCGGCGCGTGCCGTTTGCAGGTCGGCTTGTGTTTGACCGCTTTGCACGTCGGTAGCGTTCAGGTTGCTTTGTTGCACGCCCACCTGCAAGCCACCCGCCTGGGCGAGTCCGAGGCCCGCCTCCACAACCGCCACCTGCGCCCGCGCCGCGTCCGCCGCCCGTTGCGTCGCGATCAGCGCGGCTTGCGCTTGACTAACGCCGACCCGTGCCCCCGCCTCTTGCGACCTCGCCTGCGCGATCTGCTGGTTGAGCGCGACTAGCGCGGAGCGGGCGGCTTCCGCTTGCGCATGTACGGCGTCGTACTGCGCCTGCGTGACGGCCTCCTGCGCGAGCAGTTTTGCGTAGCGGGTTTCGTCGGCGACGGCCCGGTAAACGTCCGCCTTAGCCGACGAGACGCGAGCCACAAGCGCGGCGACGCCGGACGCGGCGGTCTGCACAGCCTGTCGGTTCGCCGCTATCTGCGCCTGCGCCGTGCGAATGTTGGCCGTAATTTGGGCCGCCTGCGCCCGCGCCTGCGCGATCTGACTGCGTGCCTGCGCCACCTGCGAGCGGGAGGTCGCCTCCGACAGGTTCACCTGCGCCCCCGCGCCCTGCGTCCGCGCCTTCTGCGCCTGGACCGCGGACTGGGCGCGCGCGATGGCGGCTTCGGTCGAGATCTTCTGAAACTCCAGGTTCGACTTCGCCTGCGGGATCTGCGTCGCGGCGGAGTCATAGGCGGCTTGTGACTGCCGGAGCGCGGCCTGCTGGTTGCTGTCCTCCAGGTGCGCGAGCAACTGCCCCGCCTTCACGTGGTCACCTTCAGCCACGGTTATCGAATCGAGCGTGCCTGCGACGCGCGGCGAAATGTTCACGATGTTGCCGGTGAGGTAGGCGTCATCCGACGATATGTGCGTCCGCGACCACGACCAGTACGAGACGCCGTAGGCACCGCCGCCGATCACGATGGCGGCGGCGAGTAGTATCGGGAGCGGGTTGCGTTTGCCCGGCGTATCGCCCGCTGACGGCGTGGATTGGGGCGGGCCGGAAGGAGTCGCCGCGCCGGGTGTCGGGGTAGGCGCGCCGGTCGTCGGAGCCACTTCGTCGGCGGTATTTTTGTTTTTGAGTTCTGCGGTTGCGGTTGCCATGTTCGTGTTCCTCGTGTCCCTACGGTTGTACCGGCTCCCCGGTGGCGTTCTCGAAGCGGGCGCGGGCGACCAGATAATCGTACACCGCGTCCACCTGCGCGTTCTGTGCCCGTACCAGAGCGGCCTGGGCATCGGTTACTTCCAAAAATAGACCTACCTGCCCTGCGTAACGGATCTGCGCGAGTTGGCGCGCCGCGCCCGCCTGCGACAGGGTTGCGTTAGCGGAATTGATCTGCTTCGCCGCCGTTTGTAGGTTCAAGTACGCCTGGCGGACGCCGAGGGCGGCGTCGGATTTGGACGATCCCAGATTCGCCCGCGCGGTCTCCACTTGACTACGCGCTTCCGTGATCCGGTCACGTGTCGCCCCGCCGTCGTAGAGCGGGATCACCAGAGACGCCGTGATTCCTGCCACGCGCTGGCGCGGGGTTTGGAAGGAGGTCGTCGGAAAGTAGTTACCCGCCGCCGAAACCGTGAAACCCGGCTCCAGACCGGATCGGGCGAGTTTGACCCCGGTCTCGGCGACGCGGACAAGCAAGGCGTTCTGCAAAATGTCGGGGCGGCGTGCCTGCGCTATCTGAGTCGCGGACTCCGGGTTGATGTCGATGTCGGCGGCGGGCACTGTGTACGGCGCGGGCAGATCCGCCCCCACCGTCCCGACCACACCCGGCGTTCCCGTAGCCCCCGTCGGCGCGTCGGTGCCCTCGCCCACGGTCGCGCCCTCGACGTCTTTGGCGTTCACGGGTGCCGTCAGCGGGCGGCCGACGAGGTCGTTGAATGTCGCGCGGGCGATGTCGGCGTTGTTCTGGGCGCGGGTGACGTCCTGCTCGGCGGACGCGACATTGGTCGAGGCTCTGAGGAAGTCAATCTTCTGCCCGATCCCGCCCTCGTACAGTTTTTGCGCGATGTCGCGCTGGCTTTGCGCGGCCCTCAGCGCGGACGCGTTTACCTGCACCTGGTGTGTGGCGCGGAGGTAGTTGTAGAACGTCGTACGCGCCAGCAACACGCGGTCCTGCGAGAGCCGGTCAACGGTGAACTGATCCGCGAGCGTTTGCAGACGCGCCTGCGATGTGGCAGCCCGTATCTGCCCGGTGAAATCTAGCCGTTGCGATACCGCTATTGTGACTTGCTCGGCATGATCCCGTAGAGCAATGAAGGGCGGTGCCTCGGGCGAGGTGCGGATCAGCGTCGCCGCGTCGTAGCGCGTCGCCGATGCGCTCGCGGTCGCGTTAAACCGCCTGGCGGACGCGGCGATCCCTTCGCGCGCCCTGTCACTCAGCAAGGAGCGGCGGGCGTTAGATAGCGCGGTGCTGCTTCCCAGAGACGAGCGGATCGCGCGGTTCACGTCGAAGTCGGGGGACGGGTCCGCCCCGCCGCCGTTCGCGCCGGAAATAGCCTGCGCGTTCGGGTTGGGCGCGGGAGACTGCGCCGGGTTCGACGGGTTCGTGCCGGGGGCACCGCCTTGCGGCGTCGTGTTCGGGTTGGGCGCGTTCGGCGCGGTCGGTGCCTGCCCCGGCGCGGTCGGTGCCTGCCCCTGCCGCGCGTAAGCCGCTGGTGCCGAGAGCGCGGTCACCACCGCTACTATCGCTAATACTGCTCGCTTCACTTTCGATCCTTTGTCCGCAAACCGTCCAGAAAAATTGTCCTCAGCGTATACGCCACGGCTCGCGCGTCGCACTCGCCCCGCGCGATCAGGTCGGTATATTCGGCGTCGCGCAACAGACTGAACAGTGCCTGTACCGCGACGCGGGTAGCCAATCCCGGTTTTAATGTTCCTTCGTCACGCGCCTCCTCAAACAGGGCGGTGATTCGTGCCGCGAGTTTCCCGTACTCGGAGCGGTACTCGGGGTGCGCCCGTATGGTCGGGCCGAGCGCGTCATGCCCAGTGCCCAGATACGCCATGCGGTGAACGAACTTCCCGTCGCACAGGTAATCAACCGTCGCCTCGATCCGCTCGAACGCGGGGGTGGTGGGCGGTTGCGCGTCCACGAAAGCACGTCCGCGCTCCATCATGCGAACCACGGCGCGAACCGCGATGGCCTCCTTCGAGGCGAAGTAGGTGTAGAGCGTCGGTTTCGAGATCCCCGCCCGCGCCGCCAGATCGTCCATCGTCATAGTGCCGTAGCCGATCTCGTCCATCATCATTAGCGCGACGGTCAGGATGGCATCCTCGCGGGTGACATGCTGACGCTCGCGCAGGGAAGCGACGGTGGGGAAGCATGGCTGATGGGGATTCTTACTCATCGGTAAATGTTTTTACGTTCTGGTAAAGAAAACCGCAAACGCTCGGGGGAAGTTCCACGAGAATCGAAAGGGGAGCGATTAAATAGATCCCTCGGGTGACGCCTGATGGGCCACATGCGGAAAGCCCGCCACACGCGGAAAGTCCGCGAGCGATATAATGACGTATGCCTTCCAACACCCCTTACAATGCCACGACGCGGGTGTTGGTCGGAACCCGCCCGGCGGACTAGCTCGCGTTTCTCGGGTTGCCATCCGACACGCCGGTGGAGCGGGTGGATGCTGACTTGTCTACGGTCAGCGCTGCGGCGGACGGCGTGCTCCGCGGCGGCGGCGACAACCCGCAGACGATCCATATCGAGTTCGAGTCGGGACACACTGGTACCCGTCTGGCAGCGCGGCTACTGCGCCACAACGTTTTGATCAACGACACCCTTGAGTTACCCGTGCGCTCCGTCGCCGTTCTGCTGTCGAGCGAAGCGGACAGCCCACGCCTGACCGGGACGTTCACGCTGTCGCGCCCCGGAGAAACAGAGTACCTGCGCTTCTCGTATGAGGTGATGTGGGTCTGGCAGATTCCGGCGGAGGAGTTCCTGACGGCGGGTTTGTCGCTCCTGCCGCTCGCGCCTATCGCGCGGGTGTCGCGGGACGACGTGCCGGATGTTTGGGCCCGGATGAGTGCGAGCGGCCGAGGCCGGGCAACTACTGACTCCCGAGGACGCGAGGGAGTTGTGGACGGCGACGTATGTGTTGATGGGCTTACGCTACGACAAAGCGATGAACCAGAAACTGCCACAGGGTGTGATGCAAATGCGAGGATTAGTGGCATATCAGGCGATTGTGGAGGAAGGTTTCGTAGGCAGGCTGGCAAAAGGGAAGACACAAGGGATTGCCACCGGTACGGCGCAAGGAATCGCCCTGGGCGAGGCTAGGGGAATCGCCATGGGCGCGGCGACGGCACAGGTCGACGAGGCGCGGCGGATGGTCCGCCGCATCGGCGACAAGCGGTTCGGCAGGCCCTCGTTATCCGTGGAAATCACGCTGGACGCGGAGGAGTCGCTCGACCGTTTGGAGCGGATGGCGGACCGGTTGTTAGAGGTCGAAACATGGGACGAGCTATTGGCGACGGAATGATCGTTTCTATCTGGGTTGCGTGCCCGTCGCGGTCGCGCCTGTTTTAGCAGGCTACTCCCTACCCCGGTCAGTCAGCTCCTTTTCCGTGCCGCCCGTCGGAGGCGGATATACCCGCTGAACAGTGGGCGAATCGCGGACGGTGGCGGCACCCTGTAGGGCGGTCATCTCATAGACCGCCCTACGGCACCCGTGGGGCTTATTGCATCATAGACCCGTTGCTAAATCGGGTGTGTTATCGTAGGCGCGGTGGGTGAGCGGGCGGTGATATGATCGAAAGTATATCCATGCCAAACGCTGACTCCAAAAAACCGCCAGCGAGCGACGAATCTAAAATCGCGGGCGATCTTCGGCGGGCCGCAGACGTGATACGCGACGCCGACGCGCTACTGATCTGCGCCGGGGCGGGGATGGGCGTTGACTCCGGCTTGCCGGATTTTCGCGGCGACGACGGCTTTTGGAAGGCGTACCCACCGCTGAAAGAGGCAGGTATCGGCTTTACTCAAATCGCGTCCCAGGAGCGGTTCTATGACGAGCCGACGCTAGCGTGGGGCTTTTACGGACACCGGCTGAACCTGTATCGCGCCACTACCCCGCATCCCGGCTTCGCGATCCTGAAGCATTGGGCGGACTCCAAGTGCTTCGGCGCGTTCGTGTTCACCTCGAACGTGGACGGCCAGTTTCAGAAGGCTGGCTTCGACCCGGAGCGGATCGTCGAGTGCCACGGCTCGCTCCACCACCTGCAATGTCTCTACGGCTGTTCGTGGGACATATGGAGCGCGGACGATGACGGGGTCGCGGTGGATGAGGCGACGCTGACCGCGCTGACGTCCCTACCGCGTTGCCCGAAGTGCCTCACGATCGCGCGCCCCAACGTGCTGATGTTCAACGACTGGCGGTGGCAACACACCCGCTCCGAAGCACAAACGCGCCTTCTAGAGGAGTGGCTTTCCGGGGTGCTGGAAAGGGGCGGGATGGTAGCCGTGGTGGAAATCGGGGCGGGTCAGGCGATCCCGACGGTGCGCCTGCTGTCGGAGCGCGTCGCGGACACACTCAGCGGGACGCTGATACGGATCAACCCGCGCGAGTGTGTATTGCCGGTGCGCGGGGCGCGGGTCGGTCTGCCGCTCGGCGCGCTGGACGCGCTGACCCGAATAAACGCGCTGTTGCCTGACGCAAAAAAATGCCCGGCGTGAACCTTTCGGTCCACAAGCCGGGCTAGTCATGGTGTTTCTCGTGCGATCATCACTGTTTGCAGGATACATGCCAAACCACGCGAATGCGAAGATATATTTTAAATTATTTTTTTGATCATGCCGCGCAACTCGAATCACCTCGATATCTTCATCTTCGACGCTCTGACATTCCTGTACGCCGCGACATACTCCTCTGGTAATTCCACCGTCCCCGTCACAAACACTTCGCCCGTCGTAACATCAACGAGAAACGGGGCGTTCCCGACGAGCATCGTATTGAAATCTCCCGTCCGAACGTACTCAGCGGACTGGTAATAATAGATCCAGATGTCGTCGCCGAACGGCTCGCGATCACCCACCACGCACTGGATCTTCGGATACGAGGCTAGCCACCCTAGATACCTGGCTATGGCGTCTCGGGTCGCCGTCTCCGTCACGGGCAACGTGAGGACTAGCACCGGCCTCTCGTCGCGCGGGAATGTTTCGTACATAGCGGATTGTAACAGTCTTATCCCTTTCCATCGGCAGTCTGAAGGCTCTATAGCGATCAAACTCGGTGCCGGAACAAATTTCCTCGGGACGTCCTTGACAACGTGCATGTCTTACGATAATATGTGCGCATACGAATGCGCAACGTATCGCGATTAGGCATTAGCCGGTTCACCGCGGATTGTTTGACGTGTGCTCGGGGTGAAGAACGCGCCCCCATACCGGCAAGAGTTTGGGGAGATCAGCGGAGTCGTCCATGGAAGGGCGTGCCGCGCGGCGGTTCTCAAAGCAACACGCGGGCATGACGTCGGCAGTGACATGTAGCTGATTATGTAAGCCGGCACCCGATAGCGCGAAGTATCGTAGACGGTCCCACGGAGGGACCGGACAACCAAGGAAAGTACCTACAACGAATGAAGACCAATACAACCACCCTGACGCGTGCCGCGCGCAACGCTTTCACCCGCGTCAAACGCTCCGCCTTTACACTGATCGAGTTGCTTGTTGTTATCGCCATTATCGCGATCCTCGCCGCGATACTGTTCCCCGTGTTCGCACAGGCTCGGGAAAAGGCGCGGCAGATATCCTGCATCTCCAACATGAAGCAGATCGGCACCGCTTCCATGATGTATGTCCAAGACTTCGAGGAGACGTATCCCCTCTCCAAGTTCGTAGACAGCACCGGCGCGACGTCCGACTGGCGCGTCGTCCTGACTCCCTACATCAAGAACGGCAACCCTGGCACTGTCAGCAACAACGCGGCGGGTGATGGCGCGGTCAAAAGCGTCAGCGGTGGCGTATTCAGTTGTCCGAGTTTCGCCGACGGGAAGTACACCTATGGGGCGCACAGCGCCATCTTCCACGACCCGTTCACCACGAACAAAACGACTGAGTGGCCTGCGGTTACTTTGTCAAACCTGCCGCGCGTCTCGGACACAATTCTGGTCACCGAAATGGGTAGCGACGACAACAACGTCTCCGATGTCCGCGGCATGACCGAGGACTGGTGGGTGCAGGGCGGTGGCCCGCTCATGCCCGGCGGTTGGCCCCCGCAGTTCACCGGCGTGAACGGCGGTGCCCAGTTCGATAAGGATCTGGTTCCCGGATCCGACTCTAACCAGGTGTTCTACACGTTGATGCCCCGCTACCGTCACACCAAGTCGGCCAACATGCTGTTCGCCGACGGCCACGCCAAGTCTATGACGAAAGGCTCGATGAACTACTGCAAGAACGTGCTGTTCCTTGGCATGATCAAGTCGTACGATAACGGGCCGATTGACTGGCTCTATGATCAGTCTTGGGGTTGCCCCGGCTACAAGTAGCCCCGGCTTCGCGGGTAGTTATCGGACCCGCGCCCTGACAGTGCTCCCCACCCCGCCCGTCTGTGTGAATGAGCGGCGGGGCGGGGGGCGACTCATCTCCCAGAAATTTATATCCAACAATGACACCCAGAGTATTCACGCGCCGCGCCGCGTTCGCGGCGCTCATCCTGCTATTCGCGCTCATCGGGGTGATGACCGGATGCTCATCGCCCCCTGCCCCCGGAACCGCCGGGGCCGGAACACCCGGCAAGGCGGCACCCGCCGTAAGCACCGACGAGATGGTGGCGAAGGTCAAAGCGAACCCCAACATCCCGGACACTCAGAAAGAGATGCTGATCAAGCAGATCCAGGAGCAGACCAAAAAAGGCGATGCGGCTAAACCGAAGGGCTGATACCGACCGGTCGGATGGCGCGGGGCGCGGCGATGCCGCGCCCATGGCGTCCCACAGGCCATATCGCGCTACTGAGAAACGGACTGCGCCCGCAGGTATTGCAACACCGCCCGTTCCTCCGGCAGTAGCACCCCGGACGGCACTTCGGCAACCGCGGACAGCCCCGGTTTAAGCGTGTCCGGCAACCCCGGCCCCATATATGCGTCCAGTATCGCCGGGTGGATGTAGGACTTCCGGCAGACCGACGGTGTGTTGCCGAGATGCGCCGCGACCTTGTTGATCGCCCTGATCACGTTCTCCTGAACCGCCTCGTGCGTGGACACCGTCTCGAACGCGGCAAGTTCCATCGCGCACAGCATGGTTCCCGCCCATGTCCGGAAGTCTTTCGCGGTGAACGGTTCGCCCGTGATCGCGCGCAGGTACTCGTTCACGTCGTCGGAGTGGATCGGCCTGATTTCGCCGGTGTGGGCATCTATATACTGGAAGAGCTCCTGTCCCGGCAGGTCGCGCACGCTTCGCACGATGCGAGCGAGCCGGCGGCTCTTGATCTCCAGCCGGTGCCGGACGCCCACCTTCCCGACGAACGAGAACTTCAACGTCTCGCCGTGTACCGAGACGTGCTGGTGTCGGAGCGTGGTCAAACCGTAGTGATGATTGGTCTGCGCGTACTCCTCGTTGCCAACACGGATGCGGGTAGTTTCTAGCAGGTACACCACGGTCGCCAGCACCTTTTCGCGGGGCAGACCGCGCCGCGCAAGGTCAGTGGCGACGCGGGCGCGGATACCCGGCAAGGCGTCACCGAACGCCATCATGTGGTCATACTTGCTCGCGTCGCGCGTTTCGCGCCACCTTGCGTGGTAGCGATACTGCTTACGCCCCTTCGCATCGCGCCCTGTCGCTTGAAGGTGGCCGTTAGAGCGCGGGCAGAGCCATGTTTCTGTGTAGGCGGGTGGGAACGCGATCTTCCGTATCCGCTCCAGCGTCGCCTCATCCGTCACTTCGGAGCCGTCCGGGGCGACGTAGCGGAACCCGTTTTCTTTGTCCCCTTCGCGGCGGATGCCTGACGTGTCGTCCGATACATAGCACAGCTCGGCAGTTTTCGCCGCGACCCGGTTGGGAATATCATGCTCGCTCGTAGATGTTACTTTGTGGTTCACGTATCGTTTTTCCCGCGTGGAGCGGCGTGTAAACGGTCGCGCTACCGCCGCAGTGGCAGTATCCCCACCTTGACAGCGTGCGTTCCTTGGTATACAATCTGCGCATACGTATACGCAATTCCTTTTGCGTAGCCCGTTAGAGTAAAAAAAGATGAACAACGGAATGCGACGCGGCGAACGTAAAGATAGCGCTGTAACGGCTAAGGACATCGGCGACGCCCTCGGGCTGTCACAGCCGACTGTTTCGCGCATCCTCACCGGCGCGGCGGGCCACCGTGTCGCCGAAGAGACCCGCGCCCGCGTCATGGAAGCCGCGCGTGCGATGGAGTACCGCCCGAACGCCGTCGCGCGGTCGTTGCGCCGCCGCCGGACCAACATCGTGGGGTTTTACACGGGCTACGGCTACCTCGACGCCCGCAACGCCTTTCTCGCGGCGATAATCGGCAGTCTCCAACAGGCGGCGAGTAGACTGCGGATGGACGTCCTCCTGCACGGCGTTTTCCGGGGCGCGTCCACGGACGATATATACGCCGAACTTGTTGACGGGCGCGTGGACGGCCTGTTCCTCCACACGCACGCGGGCGACCCACTTGCGGCGCGGCTCGCGGAGAACCGAACACTCCCGGTGGTCGCTATCGCGGACGCGCTGCCCGGCATCCCGTCCGTGGTTTGTGACGATGAAGCGGGCACCCGCGCCTTGGTCGCGCACCTGTGGGAGAAGGGGCACCGACACATGGCCTATGTACACCCTCGCACCCCGTTCGCGTCCGTGGAACGCCGCGTACGCGTGTTCCTGGATGAGATGCGGGCGCGGGACGCGGGCGACAAGGCACCGACATTCGCTATCGAGATTGAAGATACATCGCCCGCGCTATCACGCATCCGCGCAGTGGAGGAGCCGCCAACCGCCGTTCTTTGCTGGAACGACCTGGCGGCTTACGACCTGATTCGGCGTTGCGGGGAGGCGGGATTACGGGTGCCCGGCGGCCTAGCCGTTGTCGGATTCGACGGGTTACTTGACCCGAACCTGACGCCCCGCCGTCTCGTAACGGCGGGCGCGAACTGGAACAACATCGGCGAGTTGGCGATGACTTTACTCGCTGATCAGATCGAAGCGCGTTTTACCGCGCCGGAGGAGCGCGAGCCGGTGTCCCCGGTTACAACGCTCCCTGTATATCTTCTCGAAGGAGACACCGCGTAGCAGTGCGATTTCCCGCCGTGTTCCTGAAAGCGGCATAGTCCTCCCGATGTCGGGAATCGTTTAGAAAGAAACCAAATCTATGACAGTCACTACTGTTTCTACAGCCGGACGCAAAAAGACCGGATTTACACTGATCGAGTTGCTAGTCGTGATAGCGATAATCGCCATTCTGGCGGCAATCTTGTTTCCTGTCTTTGCCCAGGCACGCGCCAAGGCCCGACAGGCCGCGTGCCTATCGAATATGAAGCAGATCGGCATCGCCGCGATGATGTACACGCAGGACTATGACGAAACCCTCGTCCCCTCATGGATCGGCTACTCGGGATGGGGCAACGGCCATCCGGGCGATCAGCGGTGGCAGGATCTACTCTGGATTTTCACCAAAAACGACCAGATTTTCAACTGCCCGGAGGACGCACAACTCGGAGGAAGCCCTTACGACTCGACTTTCCACCGGACCCCCCCTCCCGGGGACCCCAATCACGCGGCGAACAAGTTCAATAGCTGTACGAACCCCGGATCTTATGGCATGAACAACACATATTATGACCACACGGATGGGGTGACCGCGCCGGCATACGGGATCGGGAACTGGGCTAACCCGCAACCGATCACGCTAAGTGATGTCCGCGTCCCCGCCGGTACGGTGCATTTTGCCGACTGGAAGGCGCAAGGTTTATCCCAATTCACGTCGTACTACTGGCCCATTATCGGTGAGTTCGCCTGGGACAACAAAAACAATCCCTACGCGCGAGTAGTCACGGAAACAAAGCCGCAACAGTTGGGGGAAGTAATCGCGCGACACAACGGCGGGCTGAATACAACCTTCGTAGACGGGCACGTCAAGTGGTACCGACTCGAAACTCTCGCTCAGAAGAACGCCAAGGGGATAATGCCGCTCCTCACGAATGAGGAGGATTGAATATGATGCGCTTCTATGTCATGATAGCCGTGGCGACGATAACAGCGGGTGGTACCAGTGGATGCGACAGCAAAAAAGAAGCGGGGCCTCTCCCGGTTACCGCGCCATCCGCTAATGCCGCCGCCGCGTCGTCCCCATCCGACACGGGCGTGACGGCGACCCCGCCGCCCGGTGTCGTGCCAAAGGGAATGACGTACAAGGGTTATCAAGGTACTCAAAACAAGTAGGTTTTCTTGAGGAGGGCAGTGTGATTTCGTAGTATTCGGAGTCAACTGGTCGCCTAACGAGGTGTCGGCGGGATGGATGTGACGTTCAACTTCATCCCGCCAGTTCCCATATGGAGAAGCACAATGAACCGTAGAGATCTTATCAAGGCGGGCGTCGTCTCGCTTGCCGTCGCGGCGGGAAAAGGCACGGGCGCGCAAGCCGTGCCGTCGTCCGGTATAACCCGGATTGTCCGCGACGGCGCGGGCTACACGATGACGCGCGACGGCAAGCCGTACTTCGTGCGCGGTGCCGGGGGGCACGAGCAACTCGCCCTGCTCAGGTCGCTCGGCGGGAACTCCATCCGCACCTGGGGCGCGGACACCGCCCGGCGTGACCTGGACGCCGCGCACGCGCTCGGTCTGACCGTGACCGTCGGCATCTGGCTCGGGCACGCCGAACACGGCTTCAAATACGACGACCCGAAGATGGTGCGCGAACAGTTCGAGACCGCCCGCAACGTAGTCCGCGAGTTCAAGAACCACCCCGCGCTCCTCGCGTGGGGCATCGGGAACGAGATGGAGGGCGACGGGAACATCCCCCATGTCTGGGAGGCGGTGCAACAGATCGCGGCGATGGCGCGCGGCGAAGACCCGAACCACCCGACGATGACTGTTATCGCGGAGATCGGGGCGGACGCGGCGAAGGCGAAGGCGATTCAGACGCTGTGTCCCGATATTGATGTAATCGGGATCAACTCATACGGCGGGCTGGCGTCGCTCGCAGACCGGCTGAAAGCGGCGGGCATCACGAAGCCCTACATGGTGACCGAGTTCGGCCCGAACGGAACCTGGGAGGTCGGCAAGACGAAATGGAACGCGCCGCTCGAACTGAGTTCCACGGAGAAAGCCCGCGTTTACCTCGGCAACTACCTGCGCTCGATACAAGGCCAGCCCACGTGCCTCGGCTCCTATGCGTTCGTGTGGGGGGACAAGGTCGAGGGGACGCAGACGTGGTACGGCTTGTTCGTCCACGGCACCGGGGAACGGCTCGGCGCGACGGACGCCCTTTCGTTCCTGTGGACGGGCAAATGGAGTGTTCAGAACGCGCCGGATATCATGGCGTTCCAGACGAGCGTCGCCGAAAAAGAAGTCAAGCCCAGCTCGCCACAGACCGTCACCGCCGTGGTCCGCTCCGTGACGCCGCTCACCTACGAGTACGTCATCCGCCCGGAGAAGATCGAGGAGGCGCGGCACGAGCCTGGCCAGAAGTTACCCGAACCGGTTCACGTCGCGGCGTCAAATGACGGCACCGCGAACTTCACGGCACCGGCCGTGCCCGGCGCGTACCGGCTTTATCTGACCGTGCGCGACGCAGCGAACAAGACAGCGGCGACCGCGAACACGCCGTTTCTGGTCGCGGCGTAGAAGTAGTGGACTTGCCAGGGAACCAGTTGGTCCCTGGCGACTCAGCCTAGGGCGCGTCGGCGACATCCGGCGGGAGAACCGCGCCCCGTTCCGCCGCTATCTCCCGCGACAAGAAGTAGTTGAGCGCTGTGCGGATCACCGCTATCGCGCCGAGTTTGCCGATCTGCGGGAACGTCGGCGCGATAGCGGTGGACAGTATATCCGCTCCCAGTTGGAACTCCAGCGCGAGCGCGAGGTACCGCGCCAGGATCAGACGGATCGCCGAGAAGTTGCCACTTTTTCGGGCAAGCAACGCGCGGACGAGTTCGCGCAGCGCGACCGTCATCCCGATGGCGACGATCAATGCGCCTGTAGTTTCGACCAGCAACCGCAACCACTGTACCGCGCTATTGACGGCGGTTTCCGCCGCGCCGAACTCCCATGCATGCATGCCGCTTTTTATACCACCGGATCGCCCGTTTCGGTTAGCGGCGGCAGGAGAGTAAACTGCGCGGCGGCGGCGACAAGCGGCGAGGTGTCCCGGCAGTAGACCCCGTGCCGCTCGCGCCGCGCCCCGTCCCACCCGCTTTCATTCCCGACGGCGACCAGCGCGGCGAGCGCGACGCGGCGCAACCGTTCATCTCCACTCCCCGCCAGATACTGCTCCAGAACTTCCGCCTCCCGCGCCGGGCGCGACTGCGCGGCGGCGACCGCGCCCATCGTTGCCTCGGCGTGTAGCTCGTTCGTCGCGGCGAGCGCGCCCAGAGACGCCCCCGCGTCCGCGACGGCTAGACCCGCGAGCGCGATCTCCGCCCGCAATCGCGCCGTGAGCGGGTCGGCGGACAGCGCGTTCAGCACCGCGCGGGTGGTTTCGCGGAGCCGCCCCCGGCTGCTGTTCAGGCGACTCCCGAACACGCGTAGCACGGCGGTCAGCACGGCGCGGTCGGGCAATGTCCGCGTTATCGCCGCGCCGATGGCGTCGGCGTCCCGCTCGCCGTAGGTGGCGAACACAGCGGACGCGGCGGCACCCGCTTCGTCCGGGAGTGGCGAGGCGACCCGATCTAACAGCGGCGGGAGCAGTTGTCGCCGGGGGTCGGAAAGAGGGAGCGTCGCGCACCGGTTCAGTGTTTCAACCCGAACGGTCGGCTCGTGGTGCGTGAGCAACGTCGCCAAGATCGCGCGGAGCGTGTCCGCGGTACGTTCCATAAGCCGTTCCGCCGGGATGCGGATTACGCCCGACGCCACCGCCGGGTCGGTGTCCGATGCCGCTGCGAGCAACACCGCAGCCGCATCATCCGACTCGATATGATCCCACAACGCCCGGAGCAACGCGACGCGAATATCACGGTGGAGCGGCTTCGCTGCCTGTTCGAGTAGGTACGGCAGCGCGTCCGCCGTGCCGAGTTCGCCCACGAGCCGCAGTATCTCCTTCGCCACAGTCACCTGGTCGGTCGGTGCGCCGCGCAGGAGTACGAACGCGAGAGAGGGAGGCATTTCAAGCAGGGCGGAGCGCAGGGCATAAATGGCGACGCGGGCGCGGATGTCGGTTAACGCCTCCACGAGCGTCGGGATGCCCTGCCCCGCGTCGAGGCGAGCCAGTACCTTTAGCGCGAGGTCGCGCGTCGCCGCTTTGTCATTCTCCGTCTGTGCCAGTTCAATAAGGCGTGTCGGTTTCACGGCGGGCATAGCGGCGAGTTGGACGATCACGGTCGAGAGCGCGGGCGTGTCGCGGTCGGTTTCCCGAGAAACGCGGATCAGGGTCTGCGCGAACGTTTCCTGTTGCGTCCGCGTCCACCGGTGGAACCCCGATGTGAACGGGAGGACGAAGCGTGCCTGCCCAGTGCTGAACCGCCCTACATACGCCTTTTGTCCTAGAAACGGCGTCAGCAGATCTTGTCGGCGGCTGTGTAGGAACTCGTGGACGACGGATAATATGACGATGCTCGGGTCGGCACTGATCATTCCCGGTACCAGCGCGGCGAACCGCTCCGACGAGTGCTCCCGAAGCATACAGAGTATGCTTTGCGCCATTTGTCGGCTCTTCGTGGAGGTAGCGACGGATTCCAGAATCGGCGCAATTCCTGTAAAAGCGCGGAGGCGTGACCAGAACGCGCCTGCGGCGGATATTATATGTACTTCCCGTTCCTGGACAACCCATGATGACAATATCGGGAGCAGAGCGGGCGCGATACGCGCCACGTCAACATCGGTGAGTATAGTCCCTATCTTTGATCGGGACACCGCCCCGCGCTCCGTAACCAGCACGGCGAGCCATAATGCCGCCCATTCCGGGTGAAACGGCACCAGCGCGATCACCAGATGCTCGGCTTCGCCCCCGGTCTTGTGGGATAGGTCGGAGGCGTCCAGCGCGTCCTGGATGACTTGCCCCAGATCGTCGAGGTGTTCGGGTTGCCAGCGTGCCGGGGGCAGTTCGCGAAGCGCGCGTAGTAGCACGCCGCGCACCGGGTCTTGCTCGTTCTTACGGCCGAGGGCGAGACGCAGGACGTCCGGCAGGGTGTCCCGGTGGTAGCGCGCGGTGCCGATCCGGGCGGCAAGCGCGGCGGAACGCAAGTCGGCGTCGGGGTTTTTCAGGTACGGGTTCAGCACCGCTATCGCCTCGTCCGGCGGCAGAAACGCGGCGTAGGGTATTCGCGACAGCGGGCGCGTTTGCATGACGGGCAGGGCGAGGTGCCGCCGCGCCTCGGTTTCGCGGATCGAGGCGGGTAGTGCCGCGACCACCGCGACCGCGATCACGCCGTCTTTATCTCGCCATGCGAAGTTTGCTTGCTCGTACGCGGCGACGCGGAGCGCGGTCGGGATGCGTGGCAGGTACGACGTGGGGGCGGGCAGATACTCCCGGCGTTGCGTCAGCAGGGCAAGGAACCGCTCGGGCGTGAGTCGCCGAACTTGCCCGCTTAGCGACACGGCGAAGCTGCCTTCGTGCGCCAGCAAAAGGTCGGCTACCACGTTCGGCAGGTACTCCGCGAGGTGACCGAGCGGGACTTCGGACGGCGATTCGTGCCGCAGTGCCTTGATCACGAGTGCCAGCGCGGACGCCGGGCGCAGTTCGGATAGCGGCGGGAGCGTGGCGTTGAGCCGCCACCGGAGGCGGCGGTCGGGTTCGGTCTGTGCGTCCAGGAGTGCATCAAGTGACTCGGCGACGATGTCCGGATGGGCGCGGGCGAGCCGCCGCCAATCGTCCGCGTCGAACCGCTCGATGGCTTTCGGCAACCACTCGCGCGCGAACTCGCCGGAGCAATACGGGAGCCATTTGCCCCACGCGGTGTCGCTCGCCTCCATTCGTTCTCGGGCGAAGGCGTCCAGCACGGCGAGCCGTCGCGCCTGCCGCAGGTCACGCGCGAGGGAGAGTCGCGGCTGACGTGCCGCGTTTCGGAGGGCGGCGAGTGCCTGTTCATCGGTGCAGACGATGGGTACCAGGATCGCCGCCAGCCTGCGGAGCAGGTGTGACTCCCCGGCGAGGTTGCGCAACACCGCCGCGCCGTCGCGTGCCCCCTGCGCCCCGTAGAGCGCGAGTAGCCGCTCGTAAAAGGACTCGCCTTCGAGTTCGGCGAGTATTGAAGTGTTGGTCGGGTCGGTGGTGCTACCTTGACCGAGGGCGATCATCTCGCGAACACGCTCGCGGTGGGTGCTGGTCTCGAAGCGGGCTAGTAGTTCGGCGACTCGTGGGGACATAGGGGTGGTCTTCCTTCGATACAGTGCGGTTCGGGTATTTTACCCTTGCACTATCGGAGATACCACGCGGTTTGTTAAATGCGGTGCCATTGCATGACGGGAGTAGGCACGTCTGCCGGGGACCAGAACAGGCGGGCCATGGCCCGCCTGTTCAAGCCAGGCGAACGACTACGCCGGGAGCAACACGGCGTCAATGGCGTGAATAACGCCGTTGTCCGCCGGGACGTCCGCGATCACCACGGTCGCGTTGTTGATCTTCACGCCGTTCGTCGCGTTTACCTTAACGTCCTGGCCGTTAACGGTCTTCGCGCTGGTTAGCTTGACGACATCCGCCGCCATCACCTTGCCGGCGACGACGTGGTAAGTCAAAATCGCCGTCAACTTCGCCTTGTTCTCCGGCTTCAGCAGGTCTTCCACGGTGCCCGCCGGGAGTGCCGCGAACGCCGCGTCGGTCGGGGCGAACACGGTGAAGGGACCAGCCCCTTTGAGGGTTTCCACGAGTCCTGCTGCGGTCACTGCCGCGACCAGGGTTCCAAACGATCCGTTACCAACCGCAACATCTACGATATCAGCCATTGTAATACATACTTTCTATGCACCACGTTCGTCTTCAGACCAAACGCTCGCAGGGGTAGTATAACAGACGAATCGTTGACAGCGTGTTACGAAGGCATCCGGAGAATGTGATAGTTACCGGGTGTGATCCGCACAAAAAAACGGGCACGAAACCGTTTCCGGTGTCGTGCCCGCCATTGGGGTACCCGCTGACTAAGGGCAGGTATCTTCCTGAATTGTCCACTGGCAGGGCGTTGTCGAACCCCATCTCTTCCAACCGGAGTGCCCGTCCCCGTAAAGGATAACGAAGCCGTCAGTGTGGCGGTAGGCTACTTTGCTAGCAGTGGCGTTGTTGTACATATCAGTGCGTATGTCCTGTTGAATGCCACGGATAGAGTTCCCGTTGTTTCGTGGATCGCCGAACTCACTGGCGGAGGGCACGGCACCCGTCATCGCGTCCACGAAGTGGATCGTACCAGCTGGCTCCTTGACGTCCGCATCGGTGACCTCCGTGCTTGTGGTGGTACTCACGAATCCCGACTTGGGCTTCGCGATGAATGCTGCCGAGTATTGCTGGTTCTGATTCGTCGCGCGACCGCTGGTGACCGCACCCCACGGCGGCGTCCCCACGCTCTGGGTGGGGATCACGTTGCGACCATAAGAGAGGCGTGGAACGAGTGACAGTGCCATGGAAGAGCCGTCGCCCGCGTTAGTCGTGCCTTTGGGGGATCCCTGCGTTGGGTCAGCTACTCCTGTGTAAAGACGAGCTGACACCGCGATCTTACTAACGTCGGGCTTGAACAGGCCTTCATCCGCGCTGGGACAGAAGAAGACGCCCGCGCTCTTCACATACGGATAGATCAGGGTTGGCCACGAGACGGTCGGAGCGGTAGCAGGGGAAGGGGCATATACCAGTTGCGCCGGCACAATGACTCCGTCATAATCAATTGTGTACTGCGCCACAGCGAGGCCGAGTTGCTTCATATTAGAGATGCAAGCGGCCTGTCGTGCTTTGGCGCGGGCCTGGGCAAAGACGGGAAAAAGGATCGCGGCGAGGATGGCTATAATTGCTATAACGACGAGCAGTTCGATCAGCGTGAATGCGTTTGAAGATCCGCCACGGCTGGCGGGGCGGTTGTTATAAATAGACACGGTCGGATTCCTTCGTTTTCGGTTCCGGTCGCCTCTCCAATTTTCCGTATCGGCTACCAGTATCGGGAACGTTTCGATAGTCTCAGGGTTTTCCCAATCACGCGCTTATTACAGGCGTAACTTCCATCGAAAGACGGGCACGTTCGGGTTTATCTGCGATGTACTGTCGTCACCCCGGTGTTTCGCTCCAGGATAATCATGACAGAGTACCACACCCCGATGGCGTCTTTGTTAAGGGAATGTTAAGGGAATATTAAGTCTTAGTAGAAACATGTGATACGTATAGGCCCGCCCTTCCTATTCTTGCACGTTTCTCCATCACAACATATATAACGTCGCACCAAATCGAGCCATGAAACGACGAAGCGCGGCGAGATGGAAACCCAGCGCGCCGCGCCATTCTCACTATGTAAGGTAGTATCTTCAACCTAGGGAAACAGGATCGGCGTGCCGCGATACCAAGCGTTCCATAAGTCCACGGATCCCGTGCCCTAGTTCAACTTGTAGGTGTACCAGTCTACGCCGTTGATCCCATCCCCGATCCGATCGGCGTAGCCGCGCCGCTTACCGAGGGAGGATTCGCCTGAACAATCGCGGCGGTAGCCCGAGTCCACGTCCGGCCCGGCTTCATTGCCTTGACGGCCATGTCAAGGAATAGGAAGTCCGACATTCCGGTGTGGTAGTCGGATAGTTCGCGCCATCATGGAGATTATACACATCGGCGAGGCCGCCGGGTAACTTGCTGGCGGCCTCGTCTCTGTTCTAGCCCACATTCAGGCTAGGGCTTGTAGACGTTCCAGAACGGGTAGTCTTTGTCCAGCTTGGAGAGAACCGGGTTCGCGAAGGTGCCGCTACAGGTCGCCCCGGTCGGACCACAGGTCGTGGCGTTGATGATGTCATTGGCAACGACGGGGGCGCAGTTGTCCATAAACTGTTGCACCTTGAGCCATTTCGCATGACCGTCACAGTAGGCGATGTTCATCCCTTCGTTATGCGGGGCCGCTCCCTTGTCAATTCCCGCCGCGTTCATAGCCGCGGTGTTGATCGCGGTGCTCGCGTTGTTCCTAGCGAAGACCCGCCCCCAATACTCCTGACCGATCACAGGCCATATCGTCGTCTGCACACCCGCGCCCTGCTGAGCGATCGGGGCCAGTGCCACGCCGGTACGTTCCATAAGTAACATGGTGCTGGCAGTAGAACGAATTCCAGCCTCGGTACCGCCGCTGAAGGAGTCGCGGATTGCCCCGGGAGCGACGAGCGGCAGGGGCTTGTTCCAGGTGTTTAATTCGCCCGTGAGGGACGCGTTCAGCGCGTAACCGTAGTCGTTTTCAGCAGAAAGATTCCAGGCGTCCTGGATAGCCTTCGGCGCGTCGGTGATAGGTCTGCTCGGGCAGAACAGAATTTGTGTATTTCTGGTGTACGGATACAGCCAGTACCACCACTTGTAGTGGTTTATGCGGTCACCATAACCGGGAGTGCCGGTGCAACCAAACGCAGTCGCGGGAGCACCATCCGGTGCTTTGGTGCCGCCGTTGATACAATCGTCCTGGCGGGGATAAGATTCGTCGTAGTCAATGGTGTACTGCACCATGGCGAGGCCGAGTTGCTTCATGTTAGAAAGGCACGCGGTCTGACGGCCCTTCTCGCGAACCTGGGCGAACACGGGAAAAAGGATCGCGGCGAGGATGGCAATTATCGCTATGACGACAAGTAACTCGATGAGAGTGAACGCGCGGCGCACGTTCGAGTAGCCGTTGCGCACGGCTGGGAGGGTTGTTTCGGTAGACACTTTTCGGGTTCCTTACTGTCTGAGTGAGAAGTGAGAGCCGTCCCCGCGCCCCTAAACGAAAGGATGGGAGACAGATCCAGGATACCATAAACTTTCCCAGGGTATGTTAAGGGATTATTAAGCGGAGATTATATTTTCGTTAAGAGCCGTAACCGGTTCGGGAACATGACCGTTATAGATAGCCGCTTCGCGCGCCGGGGTTTACTGTCGCCCTCGAACAAAGTGCCTTGACGCGGTATAATCGCCTGTACACATCCCCAGAAATGATCCCACGAAGGAGCCGACGCCGATGCCCGCCTACAACCCGACCGCTGCTTACGCCTCCTCCGGCATCACGCGCGACAACCCATCCTGCTTCCTGTTTATCGTGGATCAATCGTCTTCGATGGCGGAGTCGTACGGCGAGGACCGCGCCAACCCGCAATCCAAGGCCGAAGCCGTCGCGCTCGCGCTCAATAACATAATCCGCAATCTGGTCATCACCTGCTCTAAGTCGGACGGTATCCGTAACTACTTCGACGTCTGCGTGATCGGGTATGGGAAGACCGTGCAACCCGCCTGGGGCGGCGCGCTCGCCGGTCGCGAGATCGTCTCCATCCGCGATGTCGCTAACAACTACGCGGGCATGGTAGATAAAGTGGACATGGTGAACGACGGGTTCGGGTTCAACGTCCAGGTGCCACGCATCACCAAGCTCCCAATCTGGGTGCAGCCGACCGCAGAAGGCTCGACCCTTATGTGTACCGCGCTCCGCTACGGGTATCAGGTGCTTTCGGAGTGGCTGTTCCGTGGCGCGACGGCGTTCCCCCCGGTTATCGTGCATATCACCGACGGCGAGGCGACCGACGGCGACCCCGCGCCCTACCTCGCCGCGCTTGCCGGGCTTGGCAACCACAATGGGCGCGTGACGCTGTTCAATGTCCACCTTTCGAGCCGCCGACAGGCCGAGCCGCTCCGCTTCCCCGACGCCGTGGAATCGCTCCCGAAGGTGGGCGGGCGCACCGACCCGTACGCAAAACTGCTCTGGGAGCACTCGTCTTATCTAACCCCGTTCATGCGCAACGTGGCGTGGGAAAGCGGCCTGATGCTCACGGATCGCGCCCGCGCCTTTGTGTTGAACGCCGACCCATCGCTCCTGGTGCTGTCGCTGGAGATCGGGACGCGCCCCGGGGCGATGTGGTAAGTGACGTTCTCCGTCAAAGCGTGGTGGACACCGAAGAGTGGCTACTCGCCCGCCGAATACGAGGACTGCTACGCGGTCGGCGAGGCTATAGACGGTGCCCCGTTCCGCATAGCGATCGCGGACGGCGCGACCGGCTCTACCTTTTCCGCGCTGTGGGCGCAACTGCTGACGGCGGACTTCGCGAGTGGTCGTATGACGATGGAGACGATCACGGCGCGCCTCGCGTTCCTCGGGCGCGACTGGGCAAAAAAGGCGCAGTCCGAACCGCTCCCATGGTACGCGCTGGAGAAGGTGCGGCGGGATGGTTCGCACGCCGCGCTACTCGGCGTGCGCGTGTCGCCGGAATCCGGCAGTTTTCACGCGCTCGCGGTCGGGGACTGCGCGCTGTTCCAGTTGCGCCCGCGCCCGGCGGACGCGAAAAACTATGCCCTGGTCGCCGCGTTCCCGTACGAGAGATCCGGTGACTTCGGGGGGGCACCTATTCTGGTGCCTACGCAGGCGGCAAAGCACGTAAACCTGCCTCGGCACGTCATGACGCATGAGGGCGTGGTGACGGCGGGCGACGTGCTGTATCTGATGTCGGACGCGCTCGCGGCGTGGTTCCTCGGGGAGATCGAGGCGCGACGCACGCCATGGCGTTGGTTCGACCCGCTCGACCTGCCGGACGGCGACCGATTGCTGTCCGCGACGGTGCGCGACCTGCGCGATACGAAGCGGCTAACGGACGACGATGTGACCGTGGCTCGGGTGCGGGTCGGGGAGTGAGGCCGGTCGGCGGGCTGTCTGTCGGTTGTCATAGGCAGCGGATCACGAACAATCGCCTCTCACGAATCAATCGCCTCTTGAAGGAGGGTCAACAAAAGTCATGCCGAACGCAACGCAAATAACGCCAACGCCGCCGAATCCCGGCACTCACATCCCCCGTTGGCCGTCGCAGGTCGCCTACCAGGACGCCTTGCAACATCCCGCTTCCTGCTTCGCAGATCCAATCCTGCGTACCTGTACCCCGCTCGACTTCGCGCCGTTCGGGTTGCCCGCTCCCATATCGGGGCAGTTCGCGAACGTCTACCGGATGCGCTCGGATGACGGCAGGACGTGGGGCGTGAAACTATTTTTGCGCCACCTTTCGAGTCGCGCGGTGCATTACAGTGCCCTGCAAACGCACCTGTTGCGCCTGTCCCCCGCCCCGTCCTGGTTGGTGCCATTTGCCTACCACGAGCAGGGGATTCATATCGGTACCAACTGGTTCCCGGTGCTACAGATGCCGTGGCTCCAGGAGGCGACCCCGCTCAACGTCTACATCGGGGAGATCGCGAGCGACCCGGCGGCGGTGCGCCGCTTGCGGGACGCGTGGCGCAAACTGATCATGGAGACGGAGCGGGAGCGGTTCGCGCACGGCGATCTGCAACACGGCAATGTCATGGTGCGCCTCGGCAGGGGCGGTAAAGCCCCGGTATTGCACCTGCTCGACTACGACGGGGCGTGGGTTCCCGCGCTCGCGGGGCGAGTCGGGGTCGAGGCGGGACACCCGGCGTACCAGCACCCGCTTCGCGCGCCGGGTGACTTCGGGCCGCGCCTCGACCGCTTCTCCGCCGTGGCCGTCTACACCGCGCTCCTGATCCTCGCCCAGGCACCCGACCTCTGGAACCGACTGGACAATGGCGAAAATATTCTGTGGCAACGCGAGGACTTCGCCGAAACGCTGGCGAAGGGCCGCGCACTCTACGAGTTGGGGCGGCACGAGAATGCCTACGTCCGCCGCGCCACGGAAGCGTTCCGCTCAGTCTGTGAAGCACCGGCGACGCTGGTCCCGGACCTGGAGCGGTACGCGATGATGGCGGAGATGATCTAATGATCCAGGGGGCACCCCGCTCCTCGGGGCGCGGGCCGGTTGTCGTGCCTCCCCCCCGGGTACGCGACTACCGGCCCACCCGAACGCCCGAGCCAAGAAGCAGGAATCATCGTCCCCCATCGCGAATACAAACGCACCAAACTCGTTCCTTGGAAGGAGCCGCCGATGCCGGACCCGACTGTGCCACGCCCCGTTTCACCCGACAACTCTACCGCGCAAGCCGCCCTGATCCGCGCCGTCATGGGGCGGCAGGCGGCACTCAGTTTGCGCGTCGCGTCCGTGTTCCTCGTCCTGATCTTTGGACTGCCGCTCGTCAACTGGCTACTGCCGGAGTTGGCCGCGACCCGCGTCGGCGGCTTCACGCTGACCTGGCTCTTCCTGGGCGTGCTGTTCTACCCGCTCACGTGGGTGCTGTCCGGCTATTTCATCCGCGCGTCGGATCGCATTGAGGCGGATCTGGTCGCGGAGTACACGAAGGTGAAAGGAGACGTAGTACGATGACCCCGATCACCCTGATTCCCCTTTTTACCGTGGTGCTGATCACGCTCCTCACCGTCGCGCTCGGCATTTATGCGACGCGCCAGTCTAAGTCGGCGTCCGACTTCTTCGTCGCCGGTCGGTCGGTCGGGGTCGCGCTGAACGCCGCCGCGATTTCGGGCGAGTACCTGTCCGCCGCGTCGTTTCTGGGCATCGCGGGCCTCGTGATGAAGAACGGTTATGACGCGCTCTGGTACCCGGTGGGTTATGCGGCGGGATACCTGTTCCTGCTCCTGTTCATCGCGGGTCCCCTGCGTCGCTTCGGCGCGTACACAATCCCCGACTTCGCCGAGGGGCGGTTCGACTCGCCCATGTTCCGCAAGATCGCCGTGCTGTTCGTGCTGTGTATCGGCTTCTTCTACACCATGCCGCAGATGAAAGGGGCCGGACTGACTATGTCCACGATCATGGGCTGGCCCTACTACGTCGGCATCCTGATCGTCGGCTCCGTGATCACGTTCAACGTCGCGCTCGGCGGCATGAAGGGCATCACGCTCGTGCAGGCGTTTCAGTACTGGGCGAAGGCGTTCGCGATCGCCGTGCCGTTCTTCGTGCTGATGTCGGTGTACGGAGGCTACGGCAAAGCCCTCGGCGCGAACGCCGACGCGCCGAA
>JAYUUO010000050.1:0-5502 GCA_043754515.1 Armatimonadota bacterium | reverse complement strand
TCTGGCTGATCCAGCAGATCCGCGACGACCGGTTCGGCGGCGGCAGGCTCCAGGGCAGGACCGCACTCGTCAGTGCCGCGCCCATGTAAGGATGTTCCCATGTACATCGCCCTCGAACTCGATGTTGCCGAGTACGCCCGGTTCCGCGCCGACATGGAAGCCGCCGCGTCCCAGCTTTCGCGCGGCCTACCGGACGTGATGCTCCACGTCGGCCAGCTGTTCGCGGCGGGCATCAACGAGCAGTTCCTGCGGGGCGGCATCCCGAAATGGCAGGCACTCTCGCCGCGCACCATCGCGGAGCGGCTGGAGTGGCAGGCGCGCACGGGGCGCAAGCTCGCGGCGGGACTCCACGACCCCGAGCGCGTCACGGACGAACTGCGCCTCGCCTCGGTCGCCACGGTGCCCGGCGTCATGGGGAGCGCGTTCCTGTCGAGCGCGGTGATGGTGCAGGTCGGCCCGGACGAGAGGAAGATCGACTACGCCGCCGACCAGAACTTCGGCGACCCCGCGCACAACCTGCCCGCGCGGACCTTCATCGTGGTGTCCGACGAGACCGAGACGCGAGCGACCGCGCTCACGCAGACGGCTATCGAATCCTCGCTAGCCCCCTATTTCTATCAAGAAGGAGTTTGAACCGACATGCCACTCCCCACCGGACTACGACGTCGGCAACTCGGGCGTCTGGCGGCGATCATTGCCGCCGACCCTCGACTCGCCGGCCTGTTCTACAAAACCGTGCTTTACCCGGCAAACGTGCCCGACAATAACCCCGCCTTCCTGCCGACGCTCGCGCTCTACTGCACGCACGAATCGAACAGCTTCGCGACCACGAACCAGCACCGGCGCCCCGGCGGGTTCACCGCGCTCCTGATGTTCCCAGAGCCGCAGGACGAGACCGGGATGACGTACGAGACGATCTATCAGAACCTCCTCGACACGAGTGACGCGCTGATCGAGGTGTTGCAAACGAACATCACCGACAAGATCGCGCCGCAGCTCTGGCACAAACTGCTGTTCGGCGGGGACGCGAAAAACAGCGGGGGCTTCCCGGTCGGGCAGTTTACGGCGCAGTACGCCCGTAACCCCCAGAAAATGCAGGTCGCGATCATCACGTTCATGCTCGCGTCCAACCTGCGCAACGCGTAGCCGGAAATAGCCGGGGGACGAGTCCCCCGCGATGCGGCGATTTTCCATAGTAATTAATTTAATAAAAACAAACAGCAACAGGAAGCAACAAAACATCATGGACGAAGACGAAATTTCCGCCCCCGTCATTCCGGCGGAAACAGACACAGAACACCCCGCCGCGCCCGCAGTGCTTGCGGCGAGTTCGCCGCAAGCACGCCCGGTGCCCGGATCAGACCGGCTGACCCGCGCGGTCGCCTTGACGGTCGAGGAAATGAACCCGGATCCCGACATACCCGACACGAGTGACTCGCACATCGTCTACGTCGGACCCGGCGCGGCGGTATCGTACGAGGGGCGCGGCACCGGCGGCAACGACCTGATCCTAGAGAAGGGTATCCCGGTGCCGATCCTTGACGACGCGCCTCCGGGCACCAACGCCGTGCCCGCCGCGTTCGCCGAGCGTCTGGTCGCCGAACGCCTAGCCGAGTACACCGGATAAAATACATCTATTAGCGAGGTGCCGCCGTGCCGCTGACGTTTTTTGTCCAGGTCTCGACGGCGGGATACGCCGACGGCGACTTCGTCCCGTACGCGAGCCTGCCCGACCTCGGAACGCCCGTCTCGTTCGACCACGTGCCGGTCGTACCCGGCCAGGTCTACATCTACCGTGCCCGGAGGCAGGACTCCGTCACGTCGCTGTTCTCGCCCTGGGCGTACGCGTTCGCCCGCGCGCCCTATCCCCTACAGGAGTCAGTCATGATCGACACACAAGAGGTAATCACTAGCGCGGACGAGCGGCTGTTCGTCGGCATCGAGGCGTTCGAGGGAGTGCCGAGCAAGGTCCAGTTCCAGGCGGAACTCGTCAGCGGCGGCTTCACCGACACGCGCGAACGCCGATTCAGCCGGGTGAAGCGCAAAACCAAAACCCTGCGCCGCGCCGGGGTCAAGGGCAAGATCGGCTACAAGGGTAGCTTCGTGCTGGAGTTCCGCGCCGAGGGCGCGACACTTGCCCTGCTCGCCTCCTCGCTCGCCTACGAAAGCACCACGGTGCTCGCCTCACCTGTCCGCTACCGCCAGCGATACAGCAACAAGAAGGGCCTTAAAACGCTCACCGTCGTGCATCAGATCGGCGACACGTACAACGTCTATACCGGGTGCAAGTGCGATTCCTTAAAGCTCGCCCCCGATTTTTCGGGCACCGATACGCTCCTCATTACGCTCGACATGATGGCAAGTGGCAGTATGATCTTCGAGAAGCGGATCACGCCGGGCGTGGAGGCACTGCTCGGGATAGACACCGCCAGCGCGGACCTCTCGACCCCGTACGCGCCCGACGACGGATCTGTCTACCTGAATGGTTTGCAGGGAGCTGGGGCGGAGAACTTCGACGCCACGCTCACGAACACGTTCGCCAGCTACAAGGAGCGCGACGGCACCCGCTCGCCGAAGGGGTTCGTGGAAATCACCGGCAACCCGACCGCAACCGTGACCACCTATTTCAACCGCGTCGGGTTCCAGCAGCGGTACCGCGACCTCGGCTACGCGGCGGACCCGACCACGGTGTACGGCCCGCAGCGCGGCGGGCTGATCACCGCGCCGGTGTCGCTCGTGTTCGACCCGCCCGCGAACTCGGGCGGGTTCGTGAACACATTCGGCTGGGTTATGCCCAATTGCGACGTGACCACCCAGATCACGACGCAGGGTGACCAGGAAGTGCAGATGACGCTCTCCGTGTCGCCGCTCGACGCGCCGCTCGACGCGTCCGGCACGGACCTGTATGTCGAAATCACGAACTCCGTCACGGCGGCGCAGATCGTCGCGCCGAGCGCGCCGCTCGACCCGTCCGCATACCCTCGCTTCGCCGATCGGAACTACATTTATGGTTTCGCGACCGGCACCCCGACCACGACGAATATCGTCGCGGGCGCGGCGAACCTCCAGTTGTCCACTGTGGACGGCGCGTATATCGGTCGCCGCCTCCGGTTCATCTCGGGTGCGCTCAAAGGCAATGAGCAGATCGTGACGGCCTACACCGGCGCGACGTGCGCGTTCACGGTCGGCGCGGCGTTCGGATCGGCCCCGGCGGTCGGGGACGCGTTCGTAATACTCTAGGCGGGTAGGGGGATATTCGGGTTTACAGGTTCCCACGAACCTGTAAACCCTCACGCGAAAATGCTCCGCATTTCAAGAAAACCGCTCGGGCGGTTTCTCTGAGTCGTCATTCGTCGCGAAATAAATAATATGCAAACAGCAACAACAGAAAATCGCGATTTGTCTGAAACGCAGGTAAAACCCGGTTCCACTGAGGAACAGCAGCAACAGCGGGAGGCTGCTCTTGACGCGGCGAAAGCACGGCGGGAACTCCGCAAGGGGAACCAGGCGGCGGGAAAGGTCGCCGAAGACGGCGCACCGATCACGGAAGCCGCGACGCTCGGTATGCCCGAAGCGCACCGGATCGGCACGGCACTCACGATCCACCTTCGCGCCCCTGTGATCAAGGATGCCAAGCCGCTCTACGTGAAAATACTCGGCACGTTCCCGGATGTGCTGATCGGCGCGGCGGTCGCGGACTCAAACGGGCGCGGCGTGGATGTGGACGTGGTGACGGCTTTTTGGAACGAGCGATACGGCGAGATCCCCGACTCCGTTGTCGTGAACCGATCGGACGTCGAAGACGAACTGAACGCGTTCGCGCGATCTCTCTTCGATTACGTCCCGGCCTCCGAGCGCGACAGCCCACCCCTTAACCCGGAAATCGCCGCGCCCGACTTCCCCTCCCCGCCGCCGGTCCCGCACGTCCTCGACGACATCTGCGACGCCGTGTGGCAGCTCGCGGACGGCTATAACCCTGACCTTTCGCGCGAGACCCTGCCCGGCCTTCTGATCGAGTGCCTGCGCCCCGCCGATTTCGCGGACCTGCTCCGCGCGGTGTTCCGGGCGTGTTGCGGGTGCGACACGCGCTACGAGGGGGACCTGGTATCGCGTTTTACCTCGCCCTGACCGGGCGTCCGATGGCCGCTTACAACCGGCCCGGCAACCGGTCGGGGCGTGATTCGCCCGACCTCGGACTCCCCGGCAAAGTTTACGCCCGGCTCGGCTCTGTTTACGGCTGGGCATCCCCGGATTACGTCCGTGAGCGCATGACCGAGCCGATGGTACACGGGTACCTCCAACAGATGAACTACGCGCTGGAGCAGGCGGCGGCACCGGGCACGTACGCGCTGCTCGAAGGGTTCTCGGAGCTGGTTATGGCGTTCTTCAAGAGAAGCTAGAAAAACATGGGAACACGCGGCACACTCCTCCTGAAAGCGACCCTCGACACGAAGAACGTCGAGGCGTCCGTGCGCGGACTCGTGACCACCGTCCGCCGCGAGAACGGCGGGATCGAGCGGGAGAACGCCCGATCCCAGGCGGTGTTCATCGCGCAGAGCGCGAAACAGCAGACCACTATCACGACCGAGATCGCGAAGCAGGACGCCGCGCGGAGTAAGTCCGCCCAAGCGGCCGCGAAAGCGGACGCGGAGCAGAGCAAGGCGGCGGCGGCGTCCTGCAGGGCGGATACCGAACGTGGCAAGGCGGCGCGGGCGTTCGCGCTGGAAGAGCTGGCACGGACGCGGGCGGCGCAAGCGGGCGCGAAGGCGAGAGAGAAGTATGTCCAGGACGAAGACAACGCTCTAACGGCGTCGCGGGCGCGGCGCAAGCGTGATGACGACACGCTCGCGCGCTACGAGTTCACGTCGAACCGCAAAAGCGCGACGGACTATATCGCCTACCTGAAGGAAGAGGAGTCGGCGGAGAAGAGTTCGATCAATCGGCGTCTCGCGCTCCGCAAACAGATCCTCGCGCTGGAGAAGCAGAACGCGCCGAAGCCGTCCGTGTTCGCGAACGCGGTGTACTCGACACGCCTGAACCTGCCCGGCGGCGCGGCCCCGCTCGTCGGGCGTTCCCTCGCCGCGATGGGCCTCGACCTGAAAGAGAAGTCCACGCTCGCCATCGGTACGGCTATTTCGGGCGTCGGCACGGCGGTCGCGGCGGCGGGTCCTGTCCTCGCCTGGCTCGATCAAGCGGCGATCAAAGCATCAAACCTCAACGAGAGCGTCAACAAATCCGAAGTCATCTTCAAATCGTCGAGCAAAGAGATCGAGCGGTGGGCGGACACGGCGGTGGCCCGGATCGGGCAGAGTAAGACGTCCGCCATCGACGCGGCGGCGATGTTCGGCAACCTGTTCAACGCGTCGGGGATGACGCTCGACCAGTCCGCGAAGACGTCCGAGATGGTCGTCGAGCGTGCCACCGACCTCTCCTCGCTGTTCAACAAGTCCACGTCCGTCACGCTCGAGGCGTTGCAGTCGGGCTTGCAGGGCCAGGTACGCC
>JAYUUO010000049.1:0-5537 GCA_043754515.1 Armatimonadota bacterium | reverse complement strand
TGACGACCGAACGGGAGCCGGGCGTGTCCCGGTGGATCTTCTGCTACATCTCCACCGGGTAGATCGGGGCTTCCTGACCCACAAGGGTCAGCACCGGCGCGTGGATCTTAGTCCTGCGCGAGTCGGCGCGCCCGCCTTGGCATTGAGGAGCATGGAACCCAGCGCGGATTGTTCGGCGGCGACGCCGCACGGCGGGCGGATCGTCAGTTCCGCGTCCTTCGTATTCGTGTTCTTAGAAAGTGACACGGTAGCCCCCTTCCTTCGCGTCGAAGAACCGCGCGCCGAAATATCCCGTGCCGGGCGTCCGGGCGTTCTCCGTCGTGCGGGGAGCGTAGCGGTATAGATACCTGCCCTGCGCGTGTTACAGGCGGCACCAGCGCGAATCGAGTCAACTCTGTAATCCGACCACTTCGGCGAGTGCTAGTCGGGCGCGGGCCGCAGGCAGGGCGAGGAGCGTCTCGACGGCGAGGTGCCGGCAAGGCAGATTCTTTCAGAAGGCGACATGACAGTTGCCGCTTTCGCGCCGGAGGAATGACTGTGAAAGCAAGCGCGGTGGCAGGGCGACCGCCCCCGGATCACCTCCGGGGAACAATCGCGGCGATCCGGCAGAAACTTCGCTTCGCCTGTTTCCGGAGGCCACGAACGGCATCAGGGGAACAATTGCCGGTTCGACGACTGCGCCGCAGCCAGCCGCGCCAGAAACATGTCGCGCGGGATCTCGGTCGCGCCCAGCGCAGCGAAGTGCGTCGTCATCATTTGTATGTCAATCCAGTCGGAGCCACGTTCGCGCAGATGGTCGAACAGGTGCAGGAGGCATAGCTTCGAGGCGTAGTCCTCGTGGTAGAACATGCTTTCGCCGGTGAACACGCCGCCGATGTCCACCCCATACAAGCCGCCCGCGAGTGTCCCTTCGGCGTTCCACGCCTCCACGCTGTGCGCGAGGCCGGTCTGATGGAGCGCGATATAGGCAGCCTGCATTGGCTTCGTGATCCATGTGCCGCCCTGATCCGGCCGCCTCGCCAGCTGGCACGCGGCGATCACATCCGGGAACGCGGCGTCTATCGTGTAGGTAAACCGTTCTTTGCGCCGCTCCCGCGTCAGTGACTTGGGGACGTGAACTGAGTCCAGGTCGAGTACAGCACGCGGGTCGGGGCAGAACCAGCACAGTGGGTAGCCGTTATGGGGCCAGGGGAAGATGCCGCGCCGGTACGCCCCGGCGAGCGTTTCCACCGAAAGATCGCCGCCCATCGCGACCACGCCTTCGGGGGAGGCCGCAACCGTGGACACCGCGTCCAGCCCCCGAACGATGCGCCCGGCCCCGTCAAACCATAGCGTTCTCGAAAGTCCCGGCAATCGCCACCGCATTCGTTCCGTACCCCTTTTCCCGCGCCGGTTTTAACTGTACCATGAATTGCCAGCCGCTCCGAAAACACGGGGGGCGGAAAAAAGGATACCAAAGCAATGGGCAATCGCGTGGATGGACGGGGGAATCTGGACTTGCGTCCGGTCAGCATCGAGACGGGTTATATGAAGTTCGCGGAAGGCTCGTGCCTGATTTCGATGGGTGACACGCGGGTCATCTGCACCGCGACCGTCGAGGAGCGGGTTCCGATGTGGATGAAGGGGCGCGGGAGCGGCTGGGTCACCGCCGAATACGCCATGTTGCCGCGCTCGGGCAAGGAACGGAACCAGCGGGAGACGATGAAGCCGGCGGGCCGGACGCAGGAGATACAACGCCTGATCGGTCGCTCCCTGCGCCCCATCGTGGACATGGCCGCGCTCGGCGAGCGGATGATCACGCTCGACTGCGACGTGCTCTCGGCGGACGGCGGCACGCGCTGCGCGAGCATCACGGGCGCGTACGTCGCGCTGGTCGAGGCTCTCTCCAAACTCCGCGCCACGAACGCTCTGCGCAAGAACCCGCTGACCGACTCGGTCGCGGCAGTCTCGGTCGGCGTAGTCGCCGGCATCGAGATGCTGGACCTATGCGCGGAGGAGGACAACCGGGCGGCGGTGGATATGAACGTGATCGCGACCGGCACCGGCAAGTATATCGAGGTGCAGGGCACGGCGGAAGGCGTCCCGTATGACCGCGCCCGCCTGAACCGCCTGCTGGATGTCGCGCAGTTCGGTTTGGACGCGCTGCTTAAAAAGCAGGCGGAGGCGGTCGAAGGGTTACTGTAGCCGTTGCGCGGACTTCAACCCCTCTCCGTGCCAGAGGGGGAGGTCCCGTGTCACTGTAGCGAAAACGCACTACTACAAGTCCCCCGAGGCCATCTCTAACCCGTTACCTTAAAACATACAAGCATATGAGTCACCTGCGGTTTCGTTTCACACTCACCCCGCTTCATTTAGTCCATCCCTGGGGTGACGAACCCCGAACCTGCACTGGTTCGGCTTGACCGACGGGCTGTTCTGGATCGAGGTGGATGGGAGCGAACTGTTCCGCTACTCGAACGTATTCCATTCTCACATCCTGCGGGAGTACCCGTCGAGCGTGGCGTCGCCATATGAGGATTACCAGGTCGCGCGCTACTGGGAGGATCTAGTACAACTGGCCCGTACGGTGATGGACCCCGTGCCGGAGGACATAGCCGCCCGTACAAACAAGGGGGAGGAATGGCGGAAGTGGCTGGGCGAGGCGTGGGAGCAGTATCAAACATCAGACGACCCCGAACACGATGAGATTTACGAGAGCGCGACGGCTTGGTGGTATGAGCGACAATGGTATGCCGGGCGCTTAAAATACCCGCCGAACCTGTGGCTCTGGCGAGTGGAAGATACGATTCATATGCGCTGGGACAACCGCGATAAAGTTGCCGAGGAGATCCCCGTGTGGCATTCCGACCGTGGCGAGGCCGCACTCCCCGTCGCCGCCTTCGTGAGAGCCGTTCACGAGTTCCATGACGCCTTCATTGATGCGATGGCAAAGCGCGTCCAGCAGGTGTTGCGCGGCGATCTTCGGGCAGACATAATGGTTGACACTGCCGGCCTCGTGCGGGATCAATGGATTAATGCCGAACGTCTACCCGCCGTGGAATTGCCGATATACAAAGGGAGGGATTGGGAAGCGACTCGATCCGCCTTGGCCACAGTCACGGAATGGCTGTCGGATGACGCGGGCGGTGATGACGCCCGCCCTGTGACACCCCCAATAGCAGGGGACTTTTCTGAAGCCAGTCGGTATAATCGGTGTGGGGGGTCCACTCAACTTGATACTTCCGGTGCTGTCACCGCCGAACGGATGCGGCAATTTGCCCGGAAGAAGCACGGCTTTGCGCCGGAGTGGGGCACAAACCAGATGCCTCTGACCGAAGAGGATTGGGTGTTGCTCGACGCCGCGTTCGCGCCCGACCCCGGCCCCATGAAATAAAAGCCCTATGACACCACTCCCCCAATTGGTTTTAGCGACCCGCAACGCGCACAAGGTTGAGGAGATGCGCGCGCTCCTCGCGCCCGTTCCGGTGACACTGGTCGGGGCGTTGGACTTCCCCGGCGTTCCCGAGCCGGAAGAGACGGGCGCGACGTTCGCCGAGAACGCCCGGATTAAGGCGACCGCCGTCGCGCTCGCGACGGGGCGATACGCGCTCGCCGACGATTCCGGAATCTGCATTGACGCGCTCGGCGGGCGACCCGGCGTCTACTCCGCGCGCTGGGCGGGACCCGGCTCCGGCGCGGCGGAATGGATCGCGAAAACGCTCTCCGAACTCGACGGCATGCCGAACGAGCACCGTGGTGCCCGTTACGTCGCCGCGCTCGCCGTCGCCGCGCCCGACGGCACTATAGTCGCCGAGTCCGAAGGGATGTTCGAGGGGCGGGTCGCGCATGCCCCGCGCGGCGCGAACGGCTTCGGCTACGATCCGATCTTCCTGCCCGCGCCGGAGCACGACCAATCCGCCGCCGAAATGTCGCCGGACGACAAGCATGCCCGGTCGCATCGCGGGATCGCGATACGAAACCTGCTCCCCGCCCTGACCACGCTATTCGCCACGCCGCATTTATCCGGAGACAACCTTTCCTACGTATCAGAGGACCAATCCGAGACGGCAGAAGCACTCCCCGATCTGCGTTCCGTAGGAACACCAAGCCGGAGGCTTCCACCACATTCGCACACCTGCGAACCGGAGGAACAACCCTTCCCACCTCCCCTTCCTCTAGAGGAACCGAAATGACCGACCCGAAACCGCTCGACGGCAAGCGCGTCTGCGTTGATCCGGGGCACACCTCCGAAGTCGGCGTCGGGACGCGGGGACGCGTGCTGACCGAACTGCGCGCGGCGTGGACCGTCGCCGTTCGCCTGCGCGATCTGCTTACGGAGCGGGGCGCGATGGTGGCCCTGACGAAACGCGCCGAACGTGAGTACGTGACCAACCGCCGCCGCGCCGAGATCGCCAACGCATTTCGTGCCGACCTCCTTCTCCGCCTCCATTGCGACGCCGATGCCGGGAGCGGCATCGCGGTGTTCTACCCGGATCGGCGGGGGCGGGATCACGCGGGCACCGTCGGCCCGCCGCCCGCCGTGCTCGCCGCGACCGCGAAACTCGCCCCGCCGTTCCATCGCGGGCTAATCCGATCGCTCACGGACACGCCCCTTAAAGACAAGGGGCTGAAGTCCGACATCTACACCGCCATCGGCGCGAAGCAGGGCGCACTCACCGGCTCGATCTGGTCGCGGGTGCCGGTGCTACTCGTCGAAATGGTGGTGCTGACGAATCCGCGCGACGAGGCGTTCCTGGCTTCCCCCGCCGGGCACGAGCGGATGGCGGTCGCGCTCGCCGACGCCACGGAAGCCGCGTTACAATAACCTATGGCGACGCCGCTCCCCGTCAATATGACCCGGTATGATCCGCGCCGAGTACGCACCTGGGCGGAAGTGGATCTGTGTCTGCTCGCTGGGAACGTCCGCGCAATCCACGACTCGCTCGCACCGCGCGGCACCGCGACATCGGACGCCGTGATGGCGGTCGTGAAAGCGGACGCCTATGGGCACGGCGCGGCTCCCGTGTCACGAGTCTGCGCGGCGGGCGGCGTTTCGCACTTCGGCGTCGCGACCGTGGAGGAGGCACTCACCCTGCGCAGATCCGGCGTGCACGGCGACATCTACCTGCTCTCGGCGTTCGTGCCCGACGAAGCGGAAGCCATCGTGCGCGGCGACATCATCGCGCTAATCTCGTCGCCGGGTCATTTCAGCGTTCTCGCCGACGCCGCGCGGCACGCGCCGCTCCCCGCCCGCGC
Source organism: Armatimonadota bacterium (assembly GCA_043754515.1). Classification (GTDB taxonomy): domain Bacteria; phylum Armatimonadota; class Armatimonadia; order Armatimonadales; family Armatimonadaceae; genus JACMIU01. Next base: position 302 of record JAYUUO010000049.1, on the reverse strand, counting down.
CTTCCTGGTTGTAGACACTGGCATGGGACGCGAGGGGATGCAACCAGACGCCGCGTTCGCGCTCTGGAACGCGGCGCGAGATGTGCCCCGAATCCGGCTGACCGGAATCTCGTCCCACCTCGCGTGCGCCGATGATTGCGAGCAGGACGGGACAGTGTCCACCCGCGCGCAGACGGAGCGGTTCGCCGCGTTCGCCCGGAGCGTGGCGGGGACACTCGCGGACGGCGACGACGGGCGCGGCAATCGCGGCGTCTGGCTCTCGCTCAGCAACTCGCCCGGCACGATTCGGCGCGACGAATGGA
>JAYUUO010000048.1:0-16746 GCA_043754515.1 Armatimonadota bacterium | reverse complement strand
TCGGGTCGGGTTCGGCAACGTTCACGGGCGGCACATTCGCCTTGAATCTGCTCAACGGCTACACCCCGAGCGTGAACGATTTCTTCAATATCGTCACCGCCACGGGTGGCGTGACGGGGGCGAACACGGTCACCGTGCCGCAGGGATGGGCGTTTACCGCGAACGGCACGAACGGGCGACTGTCGTATTTGGGGGCGACTGTCGTGCCGGAAGCGGGTGCCGGTCTGCTGATCTCCCTCGCGGGCGTTCTCGCTCTTGGAGCGGTTTCGATCCGCCGAAAGTCGAGTGCCGCTGCGTAACGCGACCGTTCACCTTTTAACGGGGCGACACCGGATGCAGTGGCTCCTTCATCAAGGCGCGGGCGGAAAGTACGTACCGACCGCGCCTTAACTGACTCGATCCGCCTAATGCGTCGCGTCTTCACCGTCCGGGATCAATTCGTGAACCGCCTGCTTCAGTTCGGCGACGCCCTCGTCGGACCGCGCCTCGATGTAGCAGCGCACCAGCGGCTCGGTACCGGACGGGCGCACGAGGAGCCACGAGCCGTCCTCGCGGATCATCTTCACGCCGTCCATCAGCGACGACTCCACAACCGGCTTCCCGGCGAGGGTGCGCGGCGTGTTCTGCCGCAAACCCGCCATCAACGCCATCTTCGACTCGTCGGGCAGGCGCATGTCAATCCGGGTGGCGACGAACTTGCCGATGATGCCCTCGATTTCGGCGAGGATCTCCAGCGGCGACTTGCCGGACTTCGCAACCAACTCGGTGATGACCAGATCCGCGACGATGCCGTCCTTTTCCGGGATGTGTCCTTTGACCGACAGACCGCCCGACTCCTCGCCGCCTACGATCGCGTCGGTCGTGTTCAACGCGTTCCCGACCCACTTGAAGCCGACCGGCGTTTCGATCACGGACAGGCCGAGGTGTTTCGCCAGCGCGTCAATCATGTAAGACGTCGGCACGGTGCGCACCACGGACCCGGTCGGGTAGCGCGTCTTCGCCCAGTGCCAGACCGCCAGCGCGAGTACCTGGTTCGACGTGATATACTGCCCGGTCTTGTCCACCATGCCGAAGCGGTCGGCGTCGCCGTCCATCGAAAGGCCCAGATCCGCGCCTTTCTCGATCACTAGCGCGGACAACTCCTTCAGGTTGGTCGCGTTCGGCTCCGGGAGCGAGCCGCCGAAGAGCGGGTTACGCTCGTCGTGGATCGTGTACACGGTGCAACCAGCGTCGCGCAACATATCGGACAGGTAGCCGCGCCCCGAGGCGTACAGCGGGTCAATGCAGATAGTGAGTTTGGCGTCTCCGATGGCCTTCATATCTATCAGTTTCGTGACATGGGCGACGTAGTCGGGCTTCGGGTCAATCACGGTCGGCGCGGGACCGCCAGTCTTCACCTGATCCGGTGCCTCCTGTAGCTCGGCGATCCGCTTCGTGATGGCGTCGGTGACGTCGGGCAGAGCCGGGTGCGCGTAATCCGGGATGAACTTGATTCCGTTATATTCCGGGGGGTTGTGCGACGCCGTGAGCATCACCGCGCCCGCGAGGTTCTTCGCCCGGATCGTGAACGCGATCACGGGCGTCGGCGTGTCGCGGTTCGGAACGAAGGTCGGAATGCCGTTCGCGCCCAAGACGTCGGCGACGAGCGCGGCGAACTGTTCGGCGAGGAAGCGGGCGTCATAACCGATTATGACGCCCTGGGACGCTTTGCCAGTGGCGACCACATGATCCGCTATCGCCTGCGCGACCAGCGCGACGTTGTCGAAAGTGAACTCCCGCGCCATCACGGCGCGCCAGCCGTCGGTACCGAACGCGATTTTCTTGCTTGCAATCATAATAAGGGGGTCTGCCTCGTCGTTTTAAGTAGTGACGCGATACTACCCCGCGCCGTTACATTCTTCCCCAAAAGCGGCGAGAATCCTGCCGCGTAGGCCGAAGTCGTGTAGCCGTTTCTACGGACGAACCTACCCCACTGCGGACGATGGATACCTCCGCGCCCACTCATGTCAAGCCTACGTCACTCAATGCACGCTCCAGAAGGTCGGCGACCCCCGGCTCGGGTGCCCAGTGCCGCAGGTAATCGAGGTCAATCAGCGCGGATTGCACCCGTAGTATTCCCTGTACATCCCCCCACTGTCGCTCGGACTGTTCGCCAGCCATTCGATACCAGAGCAGTTTTTGGAGAACCATGTCCTCCGCGCTCGCGAAGTATAAACGGGGCGCGTCCGGGCCGTCCTCCACCCCCACGGGACGAAGCCGCCGACGTTCCCACGCCTGTTCCCGCCAAGGCGTTGTCGGAGCAATAAAAACGTCCGCCTTGATCATGGTCAAAAGGTAAAGAAGGTTGAACGAACCTTGGTGCGTGATCGCATCGCGTATCAACTCGCCGTCCACATAGAATTCGTCCTGGAGCCGCGAAACGATGCCGTCAATATCGGTCGCCAGCGTCATACGGACGACTAAATCCACATCGTGTGTTGAACGCGGGATCCCCCACGCGCCGCTCGCGACCGACCCACCCACGAAATACGGGATATCCAACTCATCGAGCACCGCGATCACCTTTCGCAAAACTATACTGTTCTCGTCCACTATTTTAGTACCCCTCCGTATCTGGGTCCCAGTTGAAAGCCTTCCGCATCAGGTCGGCGGGCAGGTAGCGCGAGGCGACACGTAGCCGCCATTCGCGTTCCGTCCTGTCGGGGTAACGGCTCTTCACCTCGGCGAGCGCGATATGGTAGACGAACCGGTTCATCTCCCAAATACGCTCGAGCTTCTGGGCGGTCGTCATGCGGCGGTAGCCCTCGATCAGCATCTGCTCGATTCTGGGGTGCGTGTCGTCGAAGAGTGGTTTCATGGGTGGTTGCGGCGGGCGCGAAGTGACCGCACCGGGCTCGTTCCGCGCCGCTACATTCTTCCCCAAAAGAGGCGGGAATCCTGCATCACTCCGGGGTCTCGCGCACGCGAAGGAGTTCGGTTTCGTGTCAGGCCGCGCGTGATCCGCTTCCCAGACTCGTCCCCGAAGACATCATTCAAGAAAGGCCGGTGCCCGTTCGGGAGGCGATATACTGTTCGCGGCGGGGCTGTGTGCCATTAACAACGCACGTGAGATTCAGGCGGCGCATACCGCCTATAGCCTGGTCGCGGTAGTAGCCCCTACGCTCCAAGCGGGGCACAATTTTGGAAGGCGACGATTGACAGAGATAGTTCACGTACCCCTCTCAGGGGCGCGGGCGTATGACATACACATCGGGGCGGGGTTGCTGGCGAACGTCGGCGACCTGATCAAGGGCGTCGCGCGGTCTAACCGAGCGGTGATCGTTTCGCAACCGACGATCGCGAAGCATTACGCGGGGGTTGTCGCCGATTCGCTCTCGCGGGCGGGTTTCGACGTTCCGGACGTCGTGCTGTTCCCGGCGGGCGAGCGGCACAAGAACAGCCGCACGCTGGAAAAATTGTACGACGCGCTTTATGATCTGCGCCCGGCGATTGACCGTAAAACGCTGATCGTCGCGCTCGGCGGCGGTGTCGTCGGCGACGTGGCGGGGTACCTCGCGGCGTCCTACCTGCGCGGCCTGGATTACGTTCAGGTGCCGACCACGCTACTCGCGATGGTGGACTCGTCGGTCGGCGGCAAGACGGGTATAGACTTCCGGGCGGGCAAGAACCTGATCGGCGCGTTCCACCAGCCCCGCGCCGTGGTCGCGGACACGAACACGCTAACGACGCTCCCGAAGCGCGAGATGGCCGCGGGACTCGGCGAGGTGATCAAGTACGGTGTGATCAGCGACCCCCTGATACTCCGTCAGACCGGGCACATCAGCAGCAATGCCATGGGACACGACGACTCGGTTATCCCCTACCTTGTGCGCCGCTCCTGCGAGATTAAGGCTGATGTCGTGACGCGGGACGAATACGAAATCACCGGGCTACGCGCGATTTTGAACTTCGGGCACACCATCGGGCACGCTGTCGAGGCGGCGACGGGGTACAAACGGTATAAACACGGCGAGGCGGTCGCCATCGGCATGATCGCGGCGGCTTGTATCGGCGAAATAGCGGGCGTCACGCCACTCGGGTTGCGCGACCACATCCGGCTCGCGTGCGAGCACGCGCACCTGCCGCTCGCGCTCCCGACAGACGTATCCAACGATGACCTCCTCGCGCTCCTCGGTCGGGATAAGAAATCCGAGGGCGGCGTCGCGAAGTTCGTGCTCGCCCGCGCCCTCGGGGACGTGGTGACCGGGGTAACAGTCGGGGAGCCGGTAATACAGGCGGGGCTGGCGCGGCAACGGGCGAAGTACGGCACGGTTCGGCTATGAAAGCCATGATTCTCGCGGCGGGGGAAGGCACCCGCCTCCATCCGCTCACGCTAGCCCTACCCAAGCCGATGGTGCCCATCGCGAACGTCCCGCTCCTGGTCCGCACCATCCGCCTCCTGAAATCGCACGGCGTCACCGAGATCGCAGTCAACCTGTTTCACAAGCCGGAGGCCATCCGGGATGCACTCGGCGACGGTTCCACGTTTGGCGTTCGGCTCCACTACTCGCTCGAAACAACTCTGATGGGGACAGCGGGCGGCGTGAAGCACATGGAAGCGTTCCTCGACGAGCCGTTCCTGGTGCTGTATGGCGACAACCTGTACCGGGCGAACTTCGCCCCGTTGATCGCGGCGCACCGGGCGAGCGGCGCGGTGGCGACCCTCGCGACGTTCACGACGCCGAACCCGACCGCGTGCGGGTTAGTAGTCACCGATGACGTCGGCATCGTAACCCGCTTCCAGGAAAAGCCGTTGATAAGCGAGGTGTTTACGGATCAGGCGAACGCGGGCGTGTACGTCTGCGAGCCGGGTGTTTTCGACTACATCCCGGCGAACACGGCGTGCGACTTCGGGAAGGACGTGTTCCCTGCGGTACTCTCGGCGGGGCGGCACCGACTCGCCGCGCGTCCGCTCGATGGTTATCTGCGCGACACAGGCACGCTGGAGAGCTACCGCCAGGCGAACTGGGATGTGCTAGACGGCGAAACGGGCGACCCGCCGCTCGCGATCTGTGGCATGACACTCGGCGAGGACACGATGCTCTCGTCGTCGGCTATCCTGGACGGGCGCAACATCATCGGCGGCGACTGTTTCGTCGGCGAACGCGCGCATCTGACCGACGCCATTCTCTGGGACGGTTGTCAGATACAAATGGACGCGGTGATCGGCGTGGGGACGATTCTCGGGCGGAACGTCGTGGTCGGCGCGGGCGCGGTGATCGGTGCCGGAACGGTTCTCGCCGACGACGCAGTCGTGGAACCTGGCGCGGTGGTGCCCGCCGATGCCCGAATCACGCCTGGCAGCCTGCTACGAAACACGCAATGATCATCACGCAAACGCCGCTCCGTATCTCGCTTGCCGGGGGCGGCACCGACTTCAAAGGCTACTACGAGAAAAGCGGCGGCGCGGTTCTGTCGTCCGCGATTGACAAGTACATTTATGTCATCGTCAAGGAGCGGTTCGACAAAAAGATCCGCGTCGGCTATTCGCGCACCGAAATGGTGGACGCCGTGAACGAAATTGAGCACGAACTCGCTCGCGAGGCTCTCCGCATGACCGGCGTTGTCTCCGGGATCGAGATCGCGACCATGGCGGACATCCCGAGCGAGGGGAGCGGGCTGGGTTCGTCGTCGGCGGTAACGGTCGGACTGCTCCACGCCCTGTACGCTTTCAAGGGTGAGCTGGTAACGCCGGAAACACTCGCGCGTCAAGCCTGCGAAATCGAGGTCGGCATCCTCGGCAAACCCATTGGCAAGCAGGATCAGTACATCGCGGCGTACGGCGGATTGCGCTTCATCGAGTTTCACGCCGACGACTCGGTGACGGTGACTTCGGTACCGATGGAGGATGACCGGAGGCGGCGGTTCGGCGAAAGCCTCCTGCTGTTTTACACCGGCGTGACGCGAAAGGCTGATGGGATCCTATCGGAGCAAAAGGACAACATTAACGCACGACTGGAAACTCTCGACCGGATGCGGGCGCAAGCGGCGGAGGCACGCGGGGTGTTAGAAGGCGGCGAGACGGGCCGCCTCGGGGAGATACTGGACGCGGGCTGGCGGCACAAGCAGCAACTCGCCGGGCGCATCACGAACGACGCCCTTGACGATCTGTACCGCCGCGCCATGGACGCCGGGGCGACGGGCGGGAAGATCGCGGGCGCGGGCGGGGGCGGATTCCTGCTCCTTTCCTGCCCCCCGGAGCGTCACGCATCGCTACGCGCGGCACTAACTGACTTGCAGGAACTACCATTCGCGCTGGATCGCGACGGCACGAAGGTGATCTTGAACGCCCGCCGGTAGAATCGCAGGCGTCGGGGCGCGCGGAGCGGTCAGAAACGGTTGCTTACGGGTTTACCGATGCCGACTTAGCGACCGAGGGAAACAACTATTTTTCGCGTGTTCCTAAAATATAGGTAATTCGGGGGATTGTGTGGAATAATTATCCAACTTATCGGGGCACGCTAACGACGGCCTGTGACTCCCGAAGACCCGACGGAGGTAGGACGAAATTGTTTCTTCGTAATCTGTTGTTTCTGTGCTTTTGTGTTCTGGTCGCGACCGGCATGGGCTTGTACGTCTACCACACGCACGCGTATATAGTCTGGGGATTGCTGGCAGTGTGCTGGCTCTGTTACCTTCTGAAACGGCGCGCCGCCTACCTGTTCGATCGGCAAGACGGATCGGTACCGCGACGGGCGGATCATGGGGCGCGATTCGGCGATCACGCGATTTGAAACTAGTTGCCTCGCGCCACGTCTAATCATCCGTCTATGTCGCGAATGGGTAAAGCAGGGGGCGAGGGCAACGTTCTCCTCCTGGTCGCAAAGGCACCGGTCGCGGGCCGGGTTAAAACGCGTCTATGTCCTGGGGACCACGACCATGCCGCGCGGCTTGCGGCGGCGTTCTTAGAAGACACAGCCGCTCTGCTCACGCACCCGGCACTCCCCGCCCGCGTCGTCGTCGCGCTCGACGGCGACCCGAATGATCTGCCGGAGCCGTTGCGCTCCTTCCCCGCTGTCGCGCAGGGCGGGGGCGATCTCGGCGAGCGGCTGACGCGCCTTTTCGCGGATCAATTCGCGGCGCAGGGCACGAATACGGTCTGTGTGATCGGGGGCGACACGCCGCACCTGCCGGTCGCCTTTCTCGTAGAGGCGTTCTCGCGGCTTGATGGTGGCGGCACGGACGCCGTGTTCGGGCCGACCGACGATGGGGGCTATTACCTCGCGGGGATGAACCGCCCCCTGCCGCCCCTCTTCGTGGGTATACCATGGAGCAGCCCCGATGTACTCAAAGCGACACTGGAGCGTGCCGCCGCCGCCGCGACCCGCACCCGTCTGCTCCCCCCGTGGTACGACATGGACACCCCGGATGATCTGGAAAGGCTGGCACGAGAAGTCAGGCGCGGAACAGTCACGGCACCGGGAACCGCCGCCGTTCTAGAATTGTAACTAATATGCGAACCATTATGAAGCTCAATCCTGCTCCCGGCCTGACCACTGTCATTGCCGTGGTGACCGTTCTCGCCGCTCTCGGTGACAACACCGCCCACGCCTTCCCCGCCTACGCGAAGAAGGAAGGGAAACCGTGTTCCTACTGTCACGTCAACGCGTCGGGGGGCGGGAAGCGTAACGCCGCAGGGCTTTGGTACAAGGCGCATAATCTGTCGCTCGTCGGCTTCGTGCCCGGAACGGCGACCGCCGCGACCGTTAAGAAAATTGTTCCCGTGAAGGCGAAGGGCGCAAGCGCGAAGAAGAAGGCAGTTCCGAAGAAACCGGTGGCCGGTAAATCGGCACCCGCGGCGAAGAAAGCCTGACCCGAGTCGCGCTACCGCCACGGAAAGAAGATTACCATGAGAAACCTACAAACCACTGTCACCGCCCTCCTCGCGGCGGCATCGCTTCTCGCGGCACCACTCGCGTCCTTTACGGCGCAGGCGCAGGAAGCCGAACCCGCCGTAACGCTCGACGTGCCGACGCGCAAACTCGTCACCGACAAGATCAAGGACATGTCCGCGACCCTGCGCGTCACGGAGTCTAACTGGCGGGAACTGGAGAAATGCGGCTCCGACTTCAAGAAGACATATTATTTTAAGCGCATGAGCATCGCCTACCAGCACCCGAACAAGACGCGGATGGAGTCGAAACTACTCGGCTCCACGGTGCTACTCGTCTTCAACGGCGACACGCGTTATTACAAGGTGCCTTTTAAGACCGAGACATCGTCGGTGGCGGGACAGCCAGGTCAGAAACAGGGTATGTTGCAGTTCGGCATCTACGCGTCCGACTATCTAAAACTTGACTACGAGCCGCATCTCGTGCGCGCCGAGGACGGCTTACAGGTAATTAAACTGAACCAACGCCGTTCCACGAATAAGTCCCACGAGATGCTCTGGGTGAACCCGAAGACGCACGTGATCGAGCGACGTCAGTCCTGGAGCGGCGACAACGTGCTGAAGATGGAGTTGCGCTATAAAGACGTCCGCGAGGTACGCCCCGGCATTTTCGTCCCGTTCCGCATCGAGATCTACAACCCCGAAGGCAAACTCGGTGCCGCGCAAGCCGTCGAGGATCTGAAGATAAACTCGGGCCTCCCGGACGCGCTCTTCGCCACCTCGTGACCGACGCGACCGTAACAGAGCCGACCGCTGACGCGCCCGACCAGAAACCCACGCGGTTTTATCACCGCGCGGCGTTCCTGCTACTAACTGCCCTGCTGATCCTGCGCCTCGTCACCGCCACGCGCTACGGTTTGGCATGGGACGAAGCCTATTACTGGCAGTGGAGTCGGCACCTCGCCCTGTGCTACTATGACGCGGGGCCGGGCATCGCGCTCTCCATCCGCGCCGGGACCGCGATCCTCGGCGACACGCCGCTCGGGGTGCGACTCGTCCCGATCCTGATGGGCGTCGCCGCCGACGCGCTCGTATACGCCGCCGCGTGCCGCTGGTGGAGTCCGCGCGTCGCATTCGGCACGCTAGTGCTCGCTGGCGTCGCTCCCCTGCTCGCCATCGGTTCCGTGCTCGCTACCTACGATCTGCCGCAGATATTCTTCTGGGCGGCGGGACTGTATTGCGTGACGCGGGCAGTGGGCGCGGGTTCAGACGGCACGACCCTCGCGGAAGCCCCCGGACCTTCCGCTACTTCCGCCGGGGCGATGGCGAAAACAGCCAACATTCCCCTTCCCGTCTGGTGGTATCTGACCGGAATTTGCGTCGGGCTGGGAACTCTCACCAAACCGACCATGATCTTTTTCGCGCCGGGGGTATTGCTCCTGCTCGCGCTCGTTCCCACGTACCGGAAGCAACTCGCGTCTCCGCATCCGTATTTGGCGTTCGGGTTGGCACTTCTCTGCCTAGCTCCGGTCTTTATCTGGAACGCCGGTCATGACAACGTCAACTGGATTCATACGATCAACCGGGGAAATCGTGACACGGGCGCGGCACCGGGCCGCTGGCTCGGCGACTTTTGGGGCGGACAGGCCATCGTGGTCGGACCGTTCCTGCTCCTATTTGAGTTATACGCGCTGTACCGCGCCCTGCGCCGCCCGACCGAGGCGCGCAACGCATTCCTGATCGCTTTCACGGTGCCAGTCCTCGCCGTCTGTACTATCATCGCGGTTCGCTCCAAGGTGGAGGTGAACTGGCCCGTCGCGGCGCACCTGACGGGTCTACTCGCCATCGCCGCCATGTGGCCAGGGAGGCAACGCGGCAACGGCTGGCTTGTCGCCGCGACCGTGGTGTCTGGTCTACTGAGTCTGGTTTTGTTCTTCCCGAACGCGCTGGTGATCCGACCATTCGGGCCGTTCGTCGAGAACGGCACGTGGGAGAAGGTAAACGAGCAGTACGGATGGGAGCCGATCGCGCGGGCGGTGGTTCGGGAGCGGGACGCCCTGCGTGCCGAGGACCCGCGCGTGCCCGTGTTCGTCGCCGGGACCGGCTACCGTGTCTCCTCGATACTGGCGTTTTACCTGCAGGGTTCGCCCCCAGTGGAGAAGATACAGATGCCGGACACGCGCCACGACCAGTACAATCTGTGGACGAACGAGGCCGCGCTGGCGGGGAAGAACGCGGTGGTCGCCATTGACGGCGAGCGGTCGGAGCAGGCCGCGTTCTTGCAAACCCGGTTCGCATCGGTGTCCAAGCCGGTGATCGTGAACGTTACGCGCCCCGGCTTCCGGGGACCGGTTAAGGTCTGGTACCTATACCGGTGCCGGGGGCTGAAGTGAGCGATTGTTGCTCCCCTTCCTCTCTCGATCCTATAAGACAGGGAGGGGAAAGGGGGTGATGGGGATCTACCAGTCCCACGCCCAGCCCGCGTTCCCAGCGGGCGTAGGACCGCCGACAGCCTCACCCTTCCACGCCCCGTTCTCCATTATTACGGTGCCCAATACTAGTTTTTGTGTCCGAGTCGCTTTGACATGACCGTCGCAGAAACCGACGTTTGTCAGCTTGCCGGTGTAGTAGGTTTTGATGATGTCCTCCGGTACACCACCGGTGGCAGGAGCGGTGACACTCGTCCCCTTCTGGTGAGCATCCCAAACGCCTGAGTTTTGATACGGACTCCCGTTGGCTTCCACAACTGCAGGGGGACGGAGTAGTTGAGCACCGTCAGGGATAAAGATCGTCTCCGCCGGCTTTCCAAGTTTGGCGAGAGGCGCGGGGAAAGTATACTTCGGGCCGTTGAAAGGGGTATACCCGGCATCCAAACCATTACCGCTAGGGTTGCATGTACTTGACTGAGTGCCACCCAACCCGATGTAGTTGTAGCCATAACCGGCGCGTAGGTCGGCAATGTCCGCCTTCGCGGTTGGGCACGCCCATACACCATTGATTGTTCCGGCACCGGTGACGACGTTTGTCGTAGTCAATCCACTCTTTATGTACGGATTGACCAACCCGTAATAAATGTTCTCAATGCCGAGTGTTTTGCCGCCACAGGCACCATTCGTCCAGAGCGGGAACGTCTCGTCGTAGTCCTGGACGTACTACATGAAGCCCAGTGTGATCTGCTTCAGATTTGACGCGCAGGAGGTTTGCCGCGCTTTTTCGCGGGCTTGCGCAAATACGGGGAACAGTATCGCGGCGAGGATTGCTATAACAGCAATTACGACGAGCAACCCGATTAGGGTGAAGTCGCTTCGGGCGGTTGAGGCCGCGCGGGGCGTAGTGCCAGCGGCAGTTGACGGGATTGAGATCATGGGTTCGGGACTCTTTCTAAACTACTATTTCTGTCGACAGTAACAGACGGTATAGACTGATTTAGACAAAAGTATGGATGACAACGTTGTCAACCACATGTCAGCACCCGTTTTACCTGCCTGTCAAGAGGACCGCCAAAAATAGTATAGGTCAATCACAAGACTACCGCTCCTTCATCAGATCCTGGACAGCAAGCAGGTCGCGACCACTGACGAGCGGGGTTTGCCGCAGATCGTTCGGGTTCGCGGAGTCGCGCACGCGCACCGCCGCCTCGTCAACGCGCGTTAGATCCTCGTCCGTCCTGTCGGTCATCAGATCGCGCACGGCATTCAGATCCTGCTTGTAGAACTTGTCGTTGTATCCGGGGCGGCCCGACGGACGTACCTGCACCGTATCCACGCGCACCGAGGCCGCATCCACTCGCTTGTGCGTCTCGTCCTCGTCGCCGATTGCCTCCTCATCTTTGACCGGCGGGACGGCTTGGGTCGCGGTTGGCCCCGCGAACAGAGCGCGCACGGATCGCCCGCTCGTGCCGCGCCCTGCTTTCGCGGCGGCGGCAGGCGACTCGCCTGGCACCGCGACGACGGTCGGGGCAACGACGGGCAACGGCACGTCGTCCCAGCCCGGCACGGTGTCCGGGTCGGTCGGCGCGGGGAACCGGGCCTGAAGCCATTTCTTCATCGTCTCGCCGCGCGTCCCGCGCCACGAGGTCGCCCCCGCCCGCCACCAGTCCGTACCGGTAAGCGTCGCGGAGGGCGCGCCCTGCGGAACGCCGGGGTTACCCTCGGGAGTCAGGTAGGCGTTGAACAGGTTCGCACCGCCCATCTTCGCCGCGAACAGGTTCGCCCCCACCAGATTCGTCCCGTCCAGTTCAGAGCCGTGGAGCACCGCGTCCATCAGGTTCGCGCCCGCGAGATGTGCCCCGGCGAGCCGCGCGCCCGCGAGGAACGTACCGGCGAGGTGCAACCGCCGCCCGGTACGCCGCCACATCCCCAGGCGAGTATCACCACCGCCCACGACATCTTCCGGCACCGCCGTGAGGGCACGCAGACACGCTGTCAGCGCGGTCGTGGTCTCCTTCAGTCGCTCCCCCGCGCGGTACACGACGTCCAGCGCGTCTGTGCTCTGCGTCGCCATCGAGGACGCCTTGCGGAGAGATTGTGCTAGTCCGACCGCCGCTTGGAACCGCGTTTGCGTCCGGCAATCAGGCGAATTGGCTATGTCACAGAGACAGCGGAACGTGTCCTCTTCACGCGGGCAGAACGAAGTAAAATCCACGAGAGGGCGCAAGCCGTCGTAGTTCGTCGCCGCGCTACTTTCGGAGATGGCGGTGCGGGCAAGGTGCCGCGCGAGCGCGCCGACGAACGCCTTGCGCGCGGATCGGTTCGCGGCGGCGATGTCGTCGAGCAGGCTGTAGATCAGTAGTTGGCCCATGTCGCCTTCGAAGTGGGCGAAGTCCGTCATCATGTCGAGTGCCTTCTGCACCTCATCGCGCACGGCGGACTCTTCTTCGAGGTGCAGGGCAGCGGCGAGGTGCCCGGAGGAGCGCACGAAGTACGGGTAGGCATCCTCTATATCAAGAGAGTCGGCCATATGCCGCCGCGCTAGCGCGGCGACCCGATTCGCGCCGCCCGCGCGCATAAAGGGGTTCTGTATGTCGGCTAGGCGGTTCAGCGCGTCGTTGAACTCGGTATCGAGGCGTTGACGTTCGTACCGTGATTTTTCATCCTCCCACCGCTCCCGCTCGAACGCGAGTGATTCGGACGCGGCTACGGGCGATGCGGTGCCGGTAGGCGGCGGGGCAAGTGCCCCTATCACCGTCGCGGCGGTCATCGGAGCGGAAGGCGACGGAAGCGGTCTCAACCCGAGAACCGCGTCGTCCATATTAGCACCCACCGGGGGCGTGGCAGACCCGCCAAAAAATCGCATGGTTGTTCCTCGAACTATCCCGACCCGGTTCCGCCGCGACGCTGTGCACGGCCGGTAACTGTTGTGGTGATTATTGTAGCGCGGATGTTCGGCGTTGTCATCCCGAACATATGTATTGCAAGAATCGTGCCAAATCATGCCGTCCGGGACATAAACACGCGTACGTTCTATTCTACGTGGATTTTACCAATCGTATGACTCACTGGTTTATGCGGTGTCACACGCTAGGTAGAACCTAGGCGGGCGGGCAAAATAATACACGCGCCTGCCCGGAACCACTAGAAGGAACTATCCATCATGGCACTACCGATCCCGAAAGAGCTAGCCGCGCTCCTCGACGCCCTACATGACGGGGTCGCAAACCTCGCCAAAGACGCCGCCGTCCAGCAACTCGACCACTGGCACAACGTGCTCGCCAAAGCCGCCAAAGGGGATCAAGACGCGGTTACACTCACTCGCGCGTCTGCTCTGCTCCGAGGGCGAGGAACTTACCGCCTACTAGTCGAGGCCGCCTGATGTCCGTCAGGCGGCCTTCAATGGCTCGATAATCGCACACTCACTTACCTTCCGGCGGGCGCGGGTGCCACTGAAATGGTCACCTCATACTTTACGGGCTTCGCGCCGTTCTCCCCGGATGTAGAAGAGCCTAGCGATTGGGGCGCATCCCCGGACTTCAGGTTCAGCGTGGCCTCGAAGCGACGCTCTCGGACGGTTCCGAGCGACCCCGCACCCGGCAACAAAGAACGGACCCGACGACGCACCGACGCCATTATCTTCATGCGATCATGCGTCCATTCATTGCTCCCAGATATGTCGTAGTCACTTTCGTTTAGTCGCGTCGAGACATGAAATCGGTCACTCCGGGTGACCTCCACCGTCTGGGAAAAGCCGTCGCTGTCGGCGAACGTCAGCGCGTAGGTCGCTTTCTTCGGTGGCGTGGTCTCCTGCCGCGCGTAACTCAGGCACGCGCTGGTGACAACGCAGAGCAACACAAGGGCTATTCGGTCTAGTCGTTTCATCATGTCCTTCCAAAAGATCGCACTCCAGCCGGAACGGGCCGGGGTGGAAACGAAACGCCGAATCACGGCGGCGCGTGACAGTCATAAGATCCGAAACAATCACGGGGCGTTACGCGGAGGCGCGACAATCCGCAGATTGGTGTCCCCCGCTCTGACAGCGCGCCGGTACGGGAACCGCATCTTCTCCTCCGTCCAACCGTAGCTACCGTCGCGCCCATAGACGATCATCAGATAAAGCGGCTCCGCGACGAGACCGACGACATGGAAGGTGCCGTCCGGCTTCAGCGTTACACTCTGTTTCGTGTGATCTCCGGAGACGGCAAGCATTACATCATTGCTGACCGGATCGCCGCGCTCATCCACAAGCCGACCGGAGATTGTTTTATCCGCCTCCCAAACCACGATGTCGCCGATGTCGCACCCTTCCCCCGGCTTCAAGCGCAAATCAGCCATCGTGTAGCGCGGGGGCGGCGGGTAGAGGGAGATCCCGAAGGCTTTCTGGTTGCCGCCCTGATTCACCCCGCCGAAGGTGAACCTGTAGACCGCCTCAGGATGCAAACCACAGATGGCGAATCGCCCGGCGGCGTCCGTTACCGGTGCGCCACCGGACGAGAAGCATTCGTTACTACTGCCACTACCAGTGTTCGGCTCAGGGTTCCAGAATGTCTCGTCGTAAGAGACAGGCACGCCCGCCAAGGGGCTACCACCCGGGGCTACAACCCGACCGGATACTGTCGCCGTCGGCGTGGGGTTGAACACTATCGCGAGAGGTTGCCACAAGTCGGCGGCATGGACGAACCGCACCATCGTTGTCACCCCTTCCCCGACAAGCAACACGGCACCACTATTATCGGAGAACTGATCAACGCGCTCGGTTAAGAAGGTGAACACGCCGTTTTCATCCGTTCTTGTTTGCTGATCGCGCTTGCGGCAAAACTGGTCGCGCAGAAGGTGCACGGTGGTCGCCCGCAACGGCTCACCATTCCTGTCCGAAATCGTGCCGCGGAACGTTCGCATCGGGTGGTCAAGAGGAGCGGCGTAGGTCCGCACGTCCCACACAGTCTTAGCACCGGGGGTGAGCGTCTGCCGGTAGTAAAAGGAATAGCCAGGGGCGGCACTATTGGCGGGGTTACCCTGATGCTCCTGGTCCAGCACGAGATCGTTTTGCCGGTTCGGACTGTGATATACGAACTGGCCATTGGCGTCTGTTACACCCGCCGGTTCCACAGACCAGAATTCCCCCCGGTTAGCGGCGACGCTCATGCCGGCTATCGGAGCACCCGTCTCGGCATCATGAACGCGCACGGTTATTTCGGGGCCAGGCTCCATCACGAAGTCCACCCCATCAACACGCGGCTTAGCGGGCGTGAGCGTGACTGGGATGGCGGGAACGCGGGAAAGTAAAGACTCGCCGTGATTCGCCACGGCTATCGAAAACTCCGTCTTTTCCCCGAGCTGCCTGTGTGTCAAGCCCCGGATCGAGTAGTTGCCGAAGACATCTGTGATAGCAGTGCCTTCGCCGGTAGCTCCCGTGGAATGGTTGACGAAACGCGCGTAGACCTCGCGTCCGACTACTGGTTTGCCGCTCGGATATCGCAATGTGCCGGACACGGAGCCGATAAAGCCGTAGCTCATCATGTTACTCGCGGCTCTACTATGGGCCTCCGCTTGCATAGAGAGAGTTCCGACCGCTCGCCCCGTGCATCATAAACCATGCCAGCGACGTTACTACAATGCAACAGGCCGCGACCACCGCCTGTTTTCTCCGTGTGATCATGTGCCCCACCTTTCCAGATGCGGACCGGGCTACTGAAGGACGTTCCGGTAGCGACACGGCTTTAGATCCGCACCCTTCGCGCTTCAGAACCCGCGCTACGACAGGGTTCGTCACGACGGGGTTCGTCGGCTCCTGCTCTACCCTGGGCACCGGAGCTAACCGCCAGGACAACGGCCAGATGGCACTTTGAACACCGGGGTGGCCGCGTCGCATCCGTTTTCCTCCCGTCGCCGCGAGGTAGTCGTTCCTTCACCACTGATTATACCGCGTCACGCGTCGCGCAAGATACTCAGTACGCCCCGGAGCGCATCCGCCGTCGCCGCGTCGGTCACCGCGCCATCCGCGCCGATCTTCGTGCGCACCAGCCCGATCCCAAACGACGCCTCCGGGACAACGTTCGCGGACATCACGGTCAGCGTCTGCACGAGCCAGGCGCGGGCGTTCGACCCGCCGTCCGGGGACGGAGCCGCGGACAATGCGGCGACCGGTTTGCCGACCAGCTCGCCCGAGCCGACAAGCCAATCGAGGAGGTTCTTAAGAGAGCCAGGCATTCCATGCGCGTATTCGGGTGTGCAAAACACCACGGCGTCGGAGCCCGCGAGCAGTTCGCGCAGGGCGTGGACGGCGGGTGGCGCGGGGTCCTCATCGCGGTCGGGAGAGAAATGAGAGAGATCGCCTAGCCCCTCGTACAGGGTCACCGTCACGCCATCCGGGGCGAGGGCGGCGAGCGCACGAAGCAGAGCCGTGTTCAACGAATCGGGGCGCAGACTCCCGGAAATAGCGGC
>JAYUUO010000047.1:0-16768 GCA_043754515.1 Armatimonadota bacterium | reverse complement strand
AACCGTCGTCCCCCCACTGGTCAGTAGTGGGATATTCGCCGGGAACCGTGCCTAGTAGCTACGTAACAGGCAAAACATACAACATTTCATATGTCTATGACAGACATAATCGTGTGACGAGTGATTCTCTCAGCGGTACATATCAGTATGATGCGGCGGGGAATATCACTAATTTTGCCGGGCCAACGTTCGAGTTCAACGGGAACAACCAATTGAGCGGGGAGCAGTTTGGTTACGATAACAGTGGGAACCCCGTTCTATATAAGAACCAAACCATGTCTTTCGACGCAGTAGACCGCCTTACTCAGATTGGAAGTACGCTACAGTATGCCTATTTTCCGAATGGCTTGCGAGCGTGGAAGGCGTACACAAGAGGTGGAAGCAACTATCGCAGGTATTACTTCTATGCCAATGGTTTGTTGGTTGGTGAAACGAATGTCCTGATCGGTTCCAATTATACTTCGAGTTCCATAACCGTCAGTAAGAGGTATTATTATGGACCCGATGGTCTATATATTACGGAGAATGACAATTCCAGTGCTAGCCTCAGAGAATTGAGGACAATTCCGGTTTACGATCTGGTTGGAAACTGTGTACAGAGGATATCTGCCATTCGGCGTGCTCAATCTGGTTTCATGGCTTACACAGGTCCTCCGATAATTTCGCAACAGGTTTATACGGCTTATGGTCAGATTACTGAACAATATTTTTCAAGCCCTGAATCACCATCTGGATACATATACTACGACGAATTGGACTTCCCTTTTCTGTATAAAGGACAATCCGGCTACTATAGCGACACTGACACGGGACTGATTTACTGCCAGAACCGTTTCTACGACCCGTCAACCGGTCGTTGGCTAACGCGCGACCCGGCGGGCTACGACGGCGGCATCAACGTCTACGCCTACTGCGACGGCAACCCCGTCATGGGTGTTGATCCTGATGGGCTATCGGGCGAAATACAAGGTCCAGGAAAAACACTTTACCGGATTGATAAGGCAGAATTACCGAATCCCGATATGCACATATACCATCCGAATGGTGAGACCATTGTCAGACCAAATGGATCTTGGGTTGATACTATACATAGAGGCAGGCGAACACAACCAATACCGAGATCTGTACGCGCGGCCTATAGACCCATTACTCGACGATTTATGAGGGAAGCAAGGGAGGCGATGGAAACCCGCGTTCGTGCGGATGGTGCACAGGAAGTTAACAAAGCGGTCCGAACATCAAAGAGTGCTCGGAATATGGCAAAGTTTTTAGAAGAGGTTGAAGAAGGAGTGCAGGTTCTGTCTGACGTAGCACCACACACGACCATAGTACCTGATATGCGTGAGGGTCCGCTCGTGGGATGCCTCACGGCTTTACCATTTCCATATACTATGGTGAGGCACGACCCTGCGTCTGAAAGGCGGACGCTTAAGCTGATGCATGATTTGGTCCACCAGTTGAAAGCAAAACTGCCAAAAAGTAACTAATAGACAAGTTATTTAAACATTGCACAAAACAACGTCCAGTTCAGTCTGACAAAGTTGGTTCCGATTGTGCGACTTTGTTCTGATTTGTCTACAAGCAGTGCCTGATACTGAATTGTCAGAGAGACGAGATGCTCTCGTCTCTCTGACATAGTCAGAAAAATAGGGGAACGCCGATATGCATTTCTCACAACTTCTTGTCTAAAAATACTTAGGTAAATATCTCTAAAGCCGATTCCGGTAACAATCGACCGGTTGTAATTCGATTGCGCCTTGTCAAGGATCTGTTCAAAATGTCAACACACATGAAGTATTTCGGCATATCCTCAAACGACCAGGATAATAATGCAGAGATTGCGAGACGACGGAACGATTATTACTCATATCTTGATGTAGTACGTGAGAAGATGCCTGAAAATCTGTGGCATGTAGCACAACACGTCAACTTTGGTGATCACGATGTACATGAATTAAACGCTGATTTGTCTCGATCCACTGTGACTGTTAAAGTGAATGGGGAAACTTCCATGCGTAGCCCGGAACAGACCTACACTTTAGATTTCTCGGGCGTTACATACTTTGATATTGTTAACCCACTACAAGTGCAAAATCCGTTATTATCGGCCACCGCAGCTTTCGAGGTTGCCAATCACGAAGTCGAAGTAATAAATTCCGACGATTTTGAGTTTAGATTTGTTTTTCATAGCCAAGTAGAAATGAGGATACGTTTCAAATATTTTGGCTACGAAATCACATCTGATATTGAAACCGGCAACGGAACGAATATTCTTTTCGAGGAGATGGTTTCAAAAGCAGAAGAAGATGCACGTATCGGCAACCTGTCGGAGGTTCGAGCTATGCTACCTTTAGCTACGAAACTCCTAGGAGGACATGCTTCTTCGCATTATCGCCTAGGAAATCTGGCTTTAACTATTGATGACTATAATTCCGCTCTTACGCAATTTTTGCTTGCGTTAGAAATAGATGCAGACCACATCCCCTCTCAATTTGCGTTAGCGAAATTGAAGTACTCTACCCAAAACTATGCAGATGCACTCTTCTTCCTCAAAAAGATAACAACAGAGAACCCTAACCATCCTGGCGCATTACTTTATTATGTGCGCGTCCTTGGAGCGATGGAAGATTGGCCGATGCTTGTCCAATTATGTACGGAGCCTGTGCAGGCGGTGAGTGGTGAAGTGCGTCTTTGGTATACGCTCGCGCTAGCAAGCACAAACAAAATAGATGAAGCAAAACACGTTTACAAATTCATTTCTAAAGCCATACGAAACCGAAATAGCATTTTGAACAAGAGGATACTTTCTGCATTGTCAACTCAGAATTTACATTTGAATGGCCCACTCTTCGGGGCAATGTAGGAAAGAATTAGCCTGTATCAGAGTCACGTTAAACAAATGTGTCAAGTGCTATCTCTCTTATGCACCTACATAATCAGATAGATTGCGAGTATGAAGTACTTCAAAAAATATGACGTTAGCAACATCACTGATTCTAAGGAGCGGGGGAAGGCAGAAAATAGCATCATCATCCAGCAAATCAATGCCTATGCCGAATACATACGGTCTGTCGAATCTTCCTTGGATCCCGAATTATTTCATCTAGCGAATAAGGTCAACTTTGGTGATTATTCAATAGATAGTGTGTCCGCACATATTGCGGACGCGACCGTGGAACTACAAGTCATCGGGGAGAATATTCATAGCCGTGCGGAGCAAGTGTATCGCCTGACATATTCCGGGGTGTCGGAACTATCGTTCGCGGATGACTTGGGGAGAAGTAGGCTAATCAGTGCCACGGGAGTGTTAGAGGTCACGAACACCGAAGTTGAGATACTCAGCCACGGATTGTTCGAGTTCCGCTTCGCATTCGTTGCGGGAGGCGAAATGGCCATTCGGTTCAAGAAAGTCTCCATGGATATTCAAGATCTGCATGTTTCCGAGGATTGATGCTCTTACCTTGAAAGTCATTGGTCCCTCACTACTCAGAAACCGATGTAGCGAATCTGTATACTTCTCTCCTATAGCAGTTCCCAACGACTTATCAGACGAGTTGCCACTGCGGGATGAACGCCGTCGTAGGCACATAATTAAAAGGCATTCAGCGTTGCGGGAGTGGCACCAGAGAATGTGTCTCCGCTAAGAAAGTCGCCCGCCCACATAGCCAATGAGATGATCGCCGTGCCCGTGGAGGAAATACCCGGTGAAGGCGGCCCGCTCTGCCGCCTTCACCGTGTGCGCGGGCAGGGTCGCTGAAGTAAGTCACGAATATTTGGCAAGCAGGCACTTTGGAGGGGGGAAAGAATTATTGAGTTAACTAAGTTCGAACCGGAAGGGCTACACTGATGGGTTACAATGATCTCGCTATATTGTTGGAGGAGTTGGTGCCGGACGAACTGATTCTCGACTCCCTACATGGAGTGCTTAGAACTGCTTTAGTGGACGGCATGTATGATGTTGAAGTCGATGAAGAGATGTTACACATTCCGCCCTCGACGCATGTCGTCATCACCACGAGAGCACTGTTTAAGGAGTATCTACCGCTGGAGGGATTCGGCGACTTCAAAGTTGAAGTCTCGCTGGGGTCTGTGTCCGGAACCAACGGCTTTCTGAAGTCTGAGTACTGCTTCGCTACTCTCTACTTTAACGATGAGGCGAGATTGATAACGTGCGACTTTCATAGTGAGTGGCGGTAGTCCAGGTAATTAAGAAGTAAACATATTATTTGGGACTCGGACTGCTCCCGTCGTTCTGCCGCTATCGGCGGAAGACCCGGTTGTTGTAGGGAGCGGAGGCAGTTGTGTGACCCGGATCGCTGGTTTAGCCGATGCCGACGCTCCGCTCAGCCGCCTTCACTGTGTTTGCGAGGAGCGTCGCTATCGTCATTGGCCCGACCCCGCCGGGAACCGGCGTGATCGCGGACGCGACGCGGGCGCACGATTCGTACTCGCAGTCGCCGACGTCGTGCGTGCGCCCTGCCACGCGGTTGTAGCCCGCGTCCAGCACCACCGCGCCGGGCTTGAGCATGTCGCCGGTGATGAACTCCGCTTTGCCGACGCACGCGCACACGATGTCGGCGTCCTTGATGTACTTCGCCAGGTCTTCCGTGCGCGAGTGGCATACCGTCACCGTCGCGTTGCGGTTCAGCAACAGGAGCGCGAGCGGCTTGCCGAGGATCACCGAGCGGCCGATCACGACCGCGTGCTTCCCCGCGATAGGCAGATTATAGCGATCCATCAGTTCCACCATGCCCGCCGGGGTACACGCCACGAACCGCGCGTCGCCCTTCACCAGATCGCCGAGCGACCCGCGCCCGATGCCGTCCACGTCTTTGTCGGGCGACACTTCTGCTAGAATGCGGTACTCGTCCATGCCCTTCGGGAGCGGGTGCTGGACTAAAATGCCGTGGATTGCGGGGTCGGTGTTCAACTCGCGCACGGCGTCGAAGATCCGCTCCTCGGTAGCGTCCGCGCCGAACTCCACGGCGCGGCTGTAGATCCCCGCCTTTTCGCACGCCCTGCGTTTCATCTTCACGTACGTCACGCTCGCCGGGTTCTCGCCCGCCAGCACCGCGGCAAGCCCGACGGTGATGCCGAACTCGGTCTTCAAGCGCGAGACGCGGGTGGCGACCTCGGCGCGTATCGCCTGCGCGGTCGCGGTCCCGTCCAGCAAAATCGGGTCAGGCATGGGGTTCATCCTCCGGGGAAATAGCGTCGGCGGGCGGCTTCTCACCCCAATAGCGTTGCGGGAGCGGCGGCAGAATCTCGTCCATGTCCAGCTCCGTGGGTTCGGGGACGAATGTCGCGTCCTGCGCCCGCACTAGCGCGCCGAGCACGCCGTTCACGAACCGACCGGAGTCCTTCGTGCTGTACTTCTTCGCAAGCTCCACCGCCTCGTTCACGACCGCGCCCGGCGGCGCGTCCGACACGTTGAACAGGATCTCGGCGGTCGCCAGCCGCAGGATGTTGCGGTCCACCACGGCTTGCCGGTGCGTCGGGAAGTCGGTCGCGTACTTGTCCAGCGCGGCGTCAATGGCGGCGCGGTTCGCCACCGTCCCGGCGACCAGTTGCGTTAGATAACCACGCCCGCGATCATCAAGGTCGGAGGCGTCGGCAGAGTCTTTCAGCACGTCCTCCTGCTCCTGCGAGCGTTTGCCCGCGTCCAGCGCATACAGCACGCGCAGGGCGGTCTCGCGAACCGAGCGGCGCATGGCGGGCGGCGCGTCCGTGAAACGGATGGGGAATGAAACAGTAGCGGTTGTCGTCTCGGTCATAAAATTGATTCGTTCGCTGATATTGTATCGCTCGTGTCACGGGTCAGGAAGGCCAGCGAGTAGAACGATTCCGCGCCGTAGCTCCACTCGTCAATCACCGCGAAGCCCAGTTTACGCTGGTGCGCGGCGAGTGAGCGCGTGTTGCGCTTGTTGATGAATGTCACGCCGAGCGGGAAGCGCGGCGCGTACGACGCGCGCACATGCGCGAACAGCGCGGCGGGCACCCCCCGCCCCCGCGTGGGTTCCGCGACGCAGACCGGCCCGTACTGGAACGAGTTTTCCGCGATGACCGGCACGCCCGCAAACGGCGGCAGTTCGGCGAGGCGCGACACCATGTACGGGAAGATCGGCCAGGTGTCGTATAAATGCCACGCGCCAGCGAACGCGTAACCGACTACTTCGCCGTCCTGCTCGGCGACGAACGCGCCGCTTCGCGCGATAAACAGGCGCATCGTATCCGGCGCGTAAGGCGTTGTCACGAACCCCTGCTCGCTTTGTACCTCCGGCGCGATGTTCGTGAGCAGGTTCGCGTCCTGCAACGCGGCGAGCGCGGGTAAATCACCCTCGCGGGCGGCGCGGACGATCATTCCTCCGCCGCTTCCGCCGCTTCCGCCGTCTCCGGGATGTCGTCGTCAATGTAGTCGAACTCGACGTCGCGGATGCGCACCGAGTCGCCTTCCGCCGCGCCCGCCGCCTTCAGCTTGTTGAACACCCCGAGTCGCTCCAGCCGCCGTTGTAGCCGCCGGACCGCGATCTCGTTGTCCATCTCCGTCATCGCGATAATGCGCTCCAACCCCTTGCCGGAAACCACCAGCACCCCGGCGTCGTCCCGGTGGATCTTGAAGTGCTTCGGATCGTCGTCAACCGGTTGCGCCTGCGGCGTGATATAGACGATGCCCTGTGGGATCCCGCTCTCCGACGTGCCGGACTTGTCGCGCGGGATCTCCTGGAGCATCTTGTGGATGTGCCAGACCAGCGGCGTGATGTTCTCGCCGGACACCGATGAGATGGGGAACACGGTAAAGCCCAACGCCTCGAAATGCGCCTTGTACCGCTCGACAACGCCGTCCTCGGTGATGATGTCGGTGCGCGACAGCGCGATAATCTGCGGCAGGGCGGCGAGTTCCGCGCTCCACTCTTTCAGTTCGTTGTTGATGATCCGGTAGTCGTCGAGCGGCTCGCGCCCGGTCATGCCCGAAATATCCACCAGGTGTACCAGAAGCCGCGTCCGCTCCAGATGCTTCAGGAAGCGGATGCCGATGCCCGCGCCCTCGCTCGCGCCCTCAATCAGCCCCGGCACGTCGGCCATCACGAAGTTGTTCGATTCGTCCACACGCACGACGCCCAGGTTGGGAACCAGCGTCGTGAACGGGTAGTCCGCTATCTTCGGCTTGGCGGCGGAGACGCGGGAAAGCAACGTGGACTTGCCGACGTTCGGGAAGCCGAGTAGCCCCACGTCCGCGAGCAGTTTGAGTTCCATAGTCACCTTCAACTCGTCACCCGGCTCGCCCTTCTCCGCGAAGTGGGGTGCCTGCTGGATGGAGGAAACGAAGTGCTGGTTGCCGCGCCCGCCGTGCCCGCCCGCCGCGATCAGTTCGCGCTGGGGGAAACGGATCAGGTCCGCGATCAGGTGTCCTGTCTCCGCGTTCTTGATCTGCGTCCCGACCGGTACCTTGAGAATCAGGTCAACGCCGTTCTTGCCGGACTGCTTCTTGCCCAATCCGTCACCGCCCCGGTCCGCTTTATAGAGTTTACCGGGTCGGAACTCGAGGAGCGTGGAAAGGTGCAGACTGGTCTCGACAAAGAAAGACCCCCCGCGTCCGCCGTCGCCGCCGTCCGGGCCGCCCCGGGGGACGTGCTTCTCGCGTCGGAATGTGGTCGCGCCGTTGCCGCCGTCGCCGGCCTTGAAAAACACCTCAACCTCATCAATAAATATAGACATTATGGATCCCCCCAAAAAGACGACCCGAGCCGCTGACACGGCTCGGGTCGCTGTGAATCAACCGATAAGACTGATTAGCCTTACGCCGCGACAGCCCCGGTCGTTGTCGGCTCGGTAATTACGGTCGCGATCGGCTCGGTAGCCAGCTTCGCGGTCGTCGCGTACGGGCTGTTCACGTACACCGAGACGCGGCGGTTTTTCTTGAAACCCTCGAACTTGACGTAGCCGTCAATCTTCGAGAAGAGCGTGTAGTCGCGCCCCATGCCGACGTTTGAGCCGGGGTCGAACTCGGAGCCGCGCTGTCGCACGATGATCGAGCCTGCGGTGACATATTCGCCCGCGTATTCCTTCACGCCGAGCATTTTAGGGTTCGAGTCGCGACCGTTGCGCGACGAACCGACGCCTTTTTTATGTGCCATTTTTTATCTCGCTTCCTGAAAACCGTGTGTTACGCCGCGATCCGATCAATGCGAAGCGTGGTCTGCTCCTGCCGGTGCCCGTAGTGTCGCTGTTCGCCCTTGACCTTGACATACGTGTAGCCGTGGATCTTAGGCCCTTTGCCCTGCCGTACTATGGTCGCGGCGATACTCGCGCCGGGAACCGTCGGGGAACCGACCTTGGTCGTCTCGCCGCCGAGGAAGAGAACGTCGTCAATCGTGATCGTTTCGCCCGTCTCACCGGCGAGTTTTTCGACGATGATCGTTTCGTTCTCTTGAACGCGGTACTGCTTGCCGCCCGTTCGTATAATCGCGTACATGGTGTGCTTAAACTTCTTTCGCGGAGGGTTGTCGCGGGAAACGCCCGCCCGATAATTTGTGTGTCCCGCTAACCAGACAACGGCGTAGAATATATCATGGGAAACGCGCCGTGTCAAACGACGCGCGGTTCGGTCGGTCGGTCGGTGGAGCTAGTTCGGACTCCCACCCCCTGGCCCCCTCCCTCAATCCTTGAGAGAGGGGGAAATTCGCCAGTCTGTGGCGGGAGACGCGACCACTTGCCGGGGTGAGATTATGAAGAATCACAGCCGACCGCGCATCGAACAAAATGCAGTGGTGCCTTTAAGAGGATGTTATTGGAGGAGGAAGATCGCGAAGCCATCAAATATGGCGAAATCCCCACACACGTAGCTCAATGATTTCATCAGTCGCACGATCATCTCGAAGTCGCCCCGATGGAAGGAGAAGTTGATAGACCCGTTTACCTGATTATTCAATGCGCCGTCTACGTCCACACGAACAGACTTATTTGGATCTTGTACATCTTCTAGGCGTACATGCGAACCGCCATCGTCAGGATCGCTTATGAATCGCACGCCTTTCATCTCCCTCAGCGCGTGTAAAAGCTCATCCAGGGTCGGCATCCGTCCCCCGGCGATGTCACCAGGCAGATTGCCATGCGCGATTCGAATTCCGTCTAGCAACCTCATGGCCACGCCGGGTGACATGTCGTCAGCATAAACCAGGTCGGAGAGAACCAGTGGCGTATATGTGATGCCCATGCGCGTCCTTTTCGAGGGGGGGTGATGTTGGGATTCTCCCATGCGCTTGCCATGAATCAGGTAACGCGGTTATCGCGCCGCCAGAAGTCAGCCTCCGGGCTAAAACAAGCCTTATGAAAATTGCTCCGGTCTTTGCCCCTTCCGCTCGAAGCAAGGGTACAATGAAGATGAGAAACGAATCATGAGCCGAAATGTTTTAGGTAATATAGCGATTGCTTTTTTAGCCGTAGAGATTTATGCCATCAGTGTTCATCATAGGCGGTACGAACTGGGTCAGACCGCGCCCGCCGCTATTGTCGCTTGGACCGCAGTCACTCGTACCGCAATAGTTACGGGCGTCATCCTCTGTGCCATGCTGGTCGCGATCCGTATAGCCCGGATGTTCGGGCTAGCCACTGACCCTTACAAGATTCGGGCCAATTAGCGTGGGATGCGAGCGAACCAGACGGAATCGTTGGTGAAAGATCCGACTCATGAGGCGAAACGATGGAAGAGCTGACAGCACCTGAGGACATGACACCCGATGGCATACGGCGCGCGCTCGACGTGGCGGGGCTGGGTCACCTATGGGCGCGCAATCGAGCCGGAACTACTGCCCGCGCTCGCGATCACCACTGTCGCGGCAAACGACGAAGAGTTGCCACCCGGCTCGTCGAAGTTCGGAGGGCTACCGGACCTGCCGGAGGGAGAAGACTGGCCGCTCACGGAGTACCGCATCCCGTTCGCGTTTCTCGCGCAGTTCAACCTCGCCAAGGTACACCGCCTCCTACCGACGGACGACACTTTGCCGACAAGCGGGTTGCTGTCGTTCTTCTACTTCAACGACTATTATTACACTTTCCATCCGCGTCAGTTCGGTCGCCTGACCGAAGCCGGTAGTTGGGAGCCACTCCCCGACGGGTTTTGGGGGGAGCATGGAGGAGGAACAGCAGTCGGCGGCGTCCCGCTCATTCGCTATATCCCCGCAAGTGCCCCGCTCGCGCGTGTCGCCGCCGACGTTGCTAATGGAGCCGCATCCGTCGGCGCGGCTTGCCCTTCGACTGATCACTACCGCGCCTGGCTACAACTACCAAACAAATATGATCATTGGTGCCGGACAGGATGACTTCGCGCGGTATGTGCGAGAGATCAGCCCAATTCAGGAAAATATTTGCTATGACGACCACCTGTTGCTGGGGAATGACATCGGATTACACGCGGGTGGGGACGACATGATTGAGAAGATCAGCGAGGAGGAGGGCGTTGACATTTCTAAAGGTTGGAGCAACCCGGGAACTGCCGCCACGTTGCTCCTAGCGTTGCGACGGTGGCGGCACCTCGCGACCATCAAGTATGACGAGATAGTAGACTTCCGCTTCGGTAAGGCCGGCGACCTGATCTTCATGGTTCCCGGGGCCGAGGCGTGGCAGGGCGATTTCAGCGGGGTTCGGGTGTTCAACCCGTTCGTGTGAGTCTAATCCGGTCAGTGGTTGCCGATGTCATCGCCCGAGTCGCGGTCGTCGATCCCGTTTTCGCCGACGCTGTACACCTCGCCCGTGCGCGGGGAGTAACGGAGCGGGGCGTTCCCAAGAGGCGAGAAGGGGTCTGCGGGTACCCGGTCGAGGTAGGGTCGCGCGCCGCAAGCGAGTTCGAGGAGCGACATCGGAGCAGCCCCGTTATGATCCTGCTTATACGCCTGCACCGCGAGCCTCGCCAGAAAGACGCGATTTGTCGCCGACTGCCTGACTGATTGGAAATATACCCGATAGTAGTCATTGAGCATCCAGTAACGCACGATGGGATTCGCGGCGGGCCGCAGAACCGGCAACCGTACTGCTTCCTGATACGGCATTGACGCGCGGCTAATCAATTCCCCGTAACGCGCCGCGAAATCGTCAACCAGACCCTGCTTCGTGAAGGCGAAGATTAGCGCGCCGACTGCGAACCGGCCGACGGGACCGGCGAGCGAGATCTTCTTGTCGGTCGTGGGGTTCGTGCCCTCCAATATTTCGGCACGGAAGACACTCTGCAAAGTCTCGTACGCGATCGTGTCCCGGTCCGCTGTCATAATTTGCGTGAAGGATCGCTCCCGAGCCAGTATCGCCTCCAGGCGGTTGGCGGCGGCACGCGCTTCGCCTCCGGTTAATTTGGCGACGTGTCGCATCCCCTCCCGAGTACCAATCATCTGGTCCAATATCCCGACCATTCCCGGTAACAGGGAGCGGCCCTGGCCCGAATCCACGCCCAGGCGCACCGCGTCCAGCGAGGATCCGATGGCACCCGCGTTGTCTCCTCTGCTCGCCCGCGCCCGCGCCTCGACCGCGAGCATGTACCCCATCTCCCGGACCGATTGGTAGTCCCGGTCGGCGAGCGGATTAGTCGGGTCTTGACCGTTCCCTTTCGCCCCCCAATCCAGTTTGTAATCGGCGACGAGCGGATAGCGCATGCCCTGCCGTAACAGATCGAGCGAGGGCTTCGCCTGCGCGATTACAGATTCCTGGACAGCGACCGGGGCGTCGAAAAGTCGGCGGGTGTCACCCTCCCATCCGGCAGGCTTGGTGACGGAGTACGACTCGACCGCCGCTTCATAGAACACCGCCGCGCTCGGCATCGTTGTTCGCGCCACGGGGGTCTGGTACACGCCGCCGTCGGTCGAATAGACCGGCTCCTGATTCGCGACTTGCCACCGCCAACCGACCGCAAGCGCGAGCACGAGGGTGATCCGCGCCGCATGGCGGCGTGCGGCTCGCTTTTCGTCGGGGCTTGTTGCGGTCTTATGAGGGAAGTAGGGTGGGAGGCGCATCAGGGTGTTGTTTCCTTCGGTGTTAACTATCATCCAGCAACTACCGTGCCGCGCGGCTAGGAGATGCTGTCGGCCTCGTCGCGTTGTGATTCGTTTTCCTCAAGTGTTCCCGATTTGCAACGAGGGCAGGTCATGCCCTCATAAATGCGGATAATCAACTGCCCCGCTACGTTGCATCCGGCGCATACGAGAGACGGCATGCCCTGCTCAAACAGATCGGGAGGCGGCGGATTGTCTACTTCGTAGCCGATATAGGCGCGACACGGCTTGCTCCATCTCGGAGGCGCGGGCAACTGTATTTCCGCCACTTCCCTGTATTTTGCCAACGAGCCTTTTACACGGGCAATCTCGCGACCTCGCCAATCCGGGCGGGGTCTCTCTTCTCCTCGGAGACGCATGATCGTATCCCGCAGCCCTGCCTGCGAGAGGGCGAAGATGAACATTCCGACAAAGTAAGGAATACCTAGTACGACGAAAAACACGTTTTCTTTAGTGCCGGCCCACGATGTTGCCTGCCTTATCACCCGGTCTTTTCCGGGCAACAGATTGATCCGTGGCTTCGACGAAAGCCTCCCCCAAGTTCGCGAGCATCTGTCGTTCCGGCTCCTATTGAAGATGGTTATCCTGACTTCATCGGCTCCTCGTTCCCTTAGTCGCTCTGCCTTACGCGATTCCCGTTCTTGTATAAACTCGCGCGTTATCGTCATCGTCTCCGGCTCGCGCTGGACAAGCAATCGCGTGTATATGCCTCTCCGCTCGAACTGCCAAATGATATGTGCTGTGCCGCAACCGAGGCAAACGAGGTTTACCTCATCGGATGGAAGGGGCACATCGGATTCGAGCCGCAGATGGTTCGGATGCCAGCCGCCATGGAAGACCGCCTCGCATCCGCGACAAAAATACTCGTATACGGCCATCGCATTTAACTCCTGTTTCCACGGTTGTTCCGCGACTTGTGTCAAGTTGTCAGGTTATATTCGGTATACCTGATCTACACCCATCGCGCGGATTTAAAGAGCGCGTGCAGGAATCCGACCCATCCGCGTCGAACCGCACGCCGGGATTACCCCGAGAAGGTACACGGCTTTATCATGGCAAAACGAACCCCGCTGATCGCGGGCAACTGGAAGATGAACAAGGGCACCGCCGCCGAAGCGACGACGCTGATCGGCGAACTGCTGGCGAAGACCGGCGAGATATTCGGCGCGGAGATCGTGGTCTGTCCGCCATTCACCGTCTTGCACCCGCTGAAAGCGATCCTCGGTGTCGGAAGCCGAATTGAACTCGGCGCGCAGGACGTTTACTGGAAAAGCGCGGGGGCGTACACGGGGCAGGTGTCGGCAGAGATGCTGGCCGACGCGGGCGTTACCTATGTTTTAGTCGGGCACTCCGAGCGTCGCGGGCGGTTCGGCGTCGCGGAACCGGACTTCACCGAGGGCATATTGAAGCACTTCGGGGAAACGGACGCGTCGGTGAACCGCAAGGCGATAGCCGCGCTAGCCGGGCATTTGAAGCCAATCATATGCGTGGGTGAAACGCTCTCCGAGCGCGAGGCCGGAAGCACGGACGGAATCATTCGTGCGCAGATCGAAGGCGCGCTCGATGGAATCTCCCCGCATGATATGGCGCATATCGTGTTCGCGTACGAGCCGGTTTGGGCCATCGGCACCGGCAAGACGTGTTCGGCGGATGAAGCGGACCGCGTCTGCGGCGTGATCCGCGAGACGATTTCCGACCTGTGTGACGCCGAGACTTCGGAAGGGGTGCGCATCCTATACGGCGGCTCGATGAAGCCGGACAACGCCGACGAGCTACTCGGCCAGCGGCATATTGACGGCGGATTGATCGGCGGCGCGAGCCTCAAATCGGCCGATTTTGCCGCGATCGCTTTATCGGCGAGCAAATCATAGGGCATACGCGACTGGTCGCCGAAAAAAAGGCGCGGTATACTGCGACGTTGTGTATGTTGGGGCGCGCGTTCGCCTCGGCGAACAAAAGGACCTGGAACATAATTTATGCGAATTCGACAAAAAGAATTGCGCCGCACCCGTAAGCGGCTTGAGGAACGAAAAAAGGCGGCCGCAAAGGGTATCGCCATTACCGGTACCGGGGTAGCGGTCGCGCCCGTCGCGCAGAAGATCAGTCGGCCGGTTTCGCGCCGCGCTTCGGAAACGACGCCCGCGCCGCGCCCGATGGGCGACCGCGGCCCGCGCCGTGACGGACCACGCCCCGATGGCCCCCGGCAAGACGGACCTCGTCAAGACGGCCCGCGCGGCGACGGATCCCGGCCGGACGGCCCGCGCCCCGATGGGCCCCGTGACGGTAGCGCGCCTCGCGGCGACGGTAGCCGAAGCGACGCCCCACGTGGCGACCGCCGCGACTCCGGCGACCGCGGACCGCGCCCGCCGCGCACGGATCGTCCCGCCGATGAGGCGGCCGCCCAGCCCGCGCCCGCCGTGCCCGCCGAGACCGAGGCCGCCCCACCCGCGCCTGTGGTAGCGGAAGCGGAAACCCCGGCGGCTCCCGCCGAGGCATAGGTAGGTTCACCAACAATAATTGCGCGCGAGGGGGTGTCCGAATGAACATTGCACCGAGCGGCGGGGGCGACCGATTCCCCGCCGTACAGCGAAACGAGGCGGAGATGATTCGCGCCCGCGACGAACGCCGCGCCATCGAGTTCACACTGGTGAACGGCGCGGTGATGGAAGGCATCATCCGCTGGTACGACGACGATACGATCTGTATCGCCGACGAAAACAGGAGCGAAGTAACGGTCTACAAGCACGCGATTCTGTACTTCCGGTCAAAGGCGTAGCGCACAAAAAGAGGGGGAGGAACGGGATTCGTTTCTTCCCCTCCTTTTTGTGCCGTGCCGCACGCGCCGCGATTAAGCGTTCCGCTCGACGATAAATCGCGCGAAGGCGCGGAGCGGGTCGGCACTCGCGCCGAACCCCGCTAGCGCATCGGCGGCGTGATCGGCGGCGAGGCAGGCGAGGCGGCGCGACTCGTCAAGCCCAAACAGTTTCGGGTACGTCGCCTTGTCGAGCTTGAGGTCGGATCCGGCGGGCTTGCCGAGCGTTGCGTCGTCGCCCGTGACATCCAGTACATCGTCCACGATCTGAAACGCGACACCGATCTGCTCCCCGCACGCGCCGAGTGCCGCCTCCCGCTCCGGCGTCGTGCCGGACAGAATCGCGCCGCACAGGAGCGACGCGGTGAGCAACGCGCCCGTCTTGCGCGCGTGAATAGAGCGGAGCATCTCCGCGCTCACGGGTTGCCGCTCGTGCAGAATGTCGTCTACCTGTCCGCCTACCATGCCGCGCTCCCCGCACGCATCGGCTAAAATCCGTATCGCCCTAAGCACCGCGTCGGGCGCGCCTTCCTGATATGTGGCGATGGTCGCAAACGCGAGCGTGTGAAGCGCGTCGCCCGCCAGAATCGCGATCGCTTCGTCGTAGGCTTTGTGTAGGGTCGGTCGCCCCCGGCGCAGATCGTCGTTGTCAAGCGCGGGCAGGTCGTCGTGTATCAGCGAGAAGGTATGCACCATTTCCAACGCGCACGCGGTCGGTAGCACGGCGTCCCCGGTCCCGCCGACGGCTTCCGCGCCCGCGACGCAGAGCAGAGGGCGTAGCCGCTTGCCGCCCGCGAACAGCGAGTAGCGCATCGCGGCGTGTAGCACCACGGGCGGCGCGTCGGCAGGCGGGGTGTAGCGGCTCAGGGCGGCGTTCACCGCGTCGCTCCACCGGGCGGAGTAGGAATTGAGATCAAAACGGGATGGGGTCACGAGTGCTACGTTACCCCAAAAAGGGTGCTAGTTGTATCGCCCCTTCGGATTTAGAGGCTTCAGGGTCGGGGCGGGTTCGAGGAACGCTGTGTGGGGAACGTTGTTCCTCCGGTGGAAGCCTCGCGGCTTGGTGTTCCTGCGGAACGCGGGTCGGGGGCTTGGCGGCACGTGCCGTACTATTCCCGGTTCCGTCGGGGGCTGGTACCGCGAACAATTCTACTCCCAGTTCCGAAGGAACACCAAGCCGAAAGGCTTCCACCGGAGGAACAACGTTCCCAGCACACCGGATAGTGCCGGGATCACAACAACGTCAGCGGAGCACCCACGAAGTTCCGCACCACGGTCTACCCCCATTCGCAACAATCCAGGTATAATCCACCCGAGGCTACCTCATAACATCATGCACAATCTTGCCCGATCTCGAATCACGCGATAGCCCTCCGGACCAACCGGGGGGCGGCGTGAAAGGGATTGGCTGTGAAGAACGAGTTTGGGGGGCCGCTGGATAAGGCGGCGGCTTCGCCGCGAGCACGGCGGCGTGATTTCATGTGGAACATCAGGCGGAAGGCACTGCGCGAGGCGGAACGGCGACGGCGCGAGGATGCTCGTTACTCAAAAAACTTGCCGACCGTAGAACAATACTACGCGGGTAGGATTGTAAACGACGGACATTGGGTGTATGGCGGTTGCAACATTCAAGGCTGCTCCCTATGTCAACCTCATGGTTTGTCGCGTCGTGATATCAGGCAGAACGAGCAATCCAAAGCCCAACTCCGCGAGCTCGGATTATCGTCTCGGGGATGACTGCTTACCGCCGACAAACGCCAATGAACTGAAGCCACTGAATCACACGCGCGTCCACTACGGTTATTTGTCCAGACTGGATCCGGTAGGGCGATTGCATCATAGTTAGGCAGGTTCTGTCCGATTTCCCGCGGCCTCCTCGCGGGCAACTCCTGTCAATATCTCCTCCAAATAGTCCGCCTCC
>JAYUUO010000046.1:0-16788 GCA_043754515.1 Armatimonadota bacterium | reverse complement strand
TCGCGCGACCTAGCGGAACGGCTCGCCGTCCGTGCCGCGAAAATATGCTGAATTGCTAACCTTTCAATGGTGCAATCGCCCTGGAGAGGGGGGACTGGGGGTGAGGTCCCCGCAAATAATGATACGATAAGCGCATGGATGATCCCCAGCCTTACGTATTTGATCGGCTCCGCGCCGAAGCCGCCGCCGTTATTGTGGCGACCGGGTTTGTCGCGCCGGACGCCGTGTTGCTCGCCGAGCCGAAGGCGAACGTGCCCACCGACCTCGCGTTCCCCGTGTTCGCCGCCGCGAAAGCCGCGTCACTTTCCCCGCCCGAGTTCGCCAAGCGTCTCGCGGACGCCATCACCATTCCCGGTGACTCGCTGTTTGCCGGTGTCCTCGCGGCGGGCGGCTTCGTCAACTTCTCCGTGCGTCCCGCCGCGCTCGCATCCGCCGTGCTCGCCGAAGTGGAGGCGCGCGGCGATGCATACGGCGAGGACAAATCAGTCGGCAAGGGCGAGGCGACCGTGGTCGAATACTCGTCGCCGAACATCGCCCGCAAGATGCACGTCGGGCACCTGCGCGCCACCGTGATCGGGCACAGCCTGTACAAGATTCTGACCGCGCTCGGCTACCACTGCATCGGCGACAACCACCTCGGCGATTGGGGCACGCAGTTCGGCACCCTACTCGCCGCGCTCGATCTGTGGAAGCGCGAGCCGTGGAACGAACCCGACCCGGTGCAGTCTCTTGTCGAGATTTATAGCGAGTTCAACCGGGCCGCGACGAACGACGACGCGCTCAAAGACGCCGCCCGCGCCTGGTTTAAGAAACTCGAGGACGGCGATCCGTGGGCGCGGGAGACGTGGCAACGGCTGATTGATATCACGATGCGCGAGTTCGAGAGCACCTACAAACGCTTCGACGTCGTGTTTGATACGCAACACGGCGAATCATTCTACGAGCCGATGCTGGACGACGTGGTGCGCGAAGCCATCGAAAAAGGCGTGGCGAAGGTCGAGTTGGGCGGCGCGGTCGCGGTTTACTTCGACGACGTGATGCCGAGCTGTCTGTTGCGCAAGACCGACGGCGCGACGCTGTATCAGACCCGCGACGCGGCGACCTCCATCTACCGCTGGCGCGAGTACGCGCCCGCCCGCAACATCTACGTGGTCGGCGCGGAGCAACGGCTCCACTTCCAGCAGGTGTTCGAGACGGTGCGGCGCATGGGCTACACTGAGATCGCGGACCGGTCGGTGCATATCCCCTTCGGCGCGGTCACGGACGTGATGGGCGAGAAGTTCGGGATGCGCAAAGGGAACGCGATATTCCTGGACGAGGTGCTGGACGAGGCGATAGAGCGGGCGGCGGCGAAGGTGCGCGAGCAGGTCGAGGCGGGGCGGAGCGAGGCGACAACGGACGAGGTGCCGATGATCGCGGAGATCGTCGGCATCGGTGGGATCATCTACGCCGACCTGTATCAGGGACCCGACCGCAACATCAAGTTCGACTGGGATAAAATGATCTCCTGGGAGGGCAACACGGCGACCTACATCCAGTACACGTACACGCGGTGCCGCTCGATCCAGCGCAAAATGCCGGAGGGGTTGCCGCCCGCCGACCCGACGCTTCTAATCGCGCCGGAGGAACAGGCGGTGCTCAAGCAACTGGCGCGGATGCCGCAGGCAGTGCGCGACGCGGGGGAGAAGTTCCTGCCCGCGATGGTCGCCGAGTGGACGTATAACCTGGCGCGGGAGTTCGCGCGGTTTTACGACAAGTGCCCGGTGCTCACGGCGGAGACGGACGCGCGGAAGGCGGCGCGTCTCGCGCTGGTCGCGGCGACGGCGCGTGGCTTGAAGAATGGGCTGGCGTTGCTCGGCATCCGCGTGCCCGATAAGATGTAGACTATGACTCTGATTTTAGAACTCGACCCAAGCCCGGAGCACGACTTGCGCTGTCGCCGACCGGCGTGGCGGGCCGGATTCCGCAGGGGGCGCATTCGATAACGAGCGGTAGCCGCCCGGGGAGTGTATCCGTCCGGGGAGTGTATCCGTCCGGGGCAATCGGCGTATGTGGCGGGGATGCGGTTTAAGAACGAGCGGGACCGGGGCGAGCCCCTGATCGCGGTGAGTGATGCGCCCGCGCCACTCTCGGACTACGGTTTACGTCGGAGGATAGGAAACCTGTCCAGCGGGTCGGAAAGCCGCGGCTCCGACCTAGGGCCGACCCACCCGTCGTGCCCCGAGCGGTTGTCACGGCTACTCCTCATAGAGGCGGTCGCCTTCTCGTAGTCGGTCGTGGTCGGCGGAGCGGGTTCGCGGGGGGCGGCACAAGTGGGGAAGCGGAGGGAGGGACACGGTCGGTCGGCGGGGAGTCACTCCAGGGATGGGTTAGACATCCCGCGGGATATCTTCGCCCCGCCGCTGAAAGCAGGATGTTATTTTGTCCTGTTCCATACACCTACATTACACAAAAACAGCAGACCAGGCGGTAAAAAGGACACATGGTGGGCAAGCTACTCGTGGATGCCACCCGAGCGGGAGAAGATTTCGTTACTGTCTGACTCTCGGTTATGCAATGTAACCTGTAGAGCGTCAGGGGACAAGTACATATCGTATATGAGGCCTCCGTCAGTCCTGGCAACCATATATCTGGAAGTAATGCAAGAAGCAGGGATCCTTACCAATTTTGTCTTGCGAACATCACCCTGGTCATCCTTCGGATCGTCTAGTCTATCGATTGTTGACACTCTCAATGAGGATAGACCTGCCATCGAACCGCATCGTAGTCATAGTTGAGAGGTAAGATTTATGACTCGTCCGGTGGGAATGGTGTTCATATCAGCCCCCGTCAAACCAACTGTCGCCCATCGACGGGGTGAGCAATACACAGAAAACACAGCACGGAGCCTAGCATCAGGTTCAGTGAAACCAACAGCGTTAAGTCTTTGAAGAAGGTTCGAGGCATTTTATCTATTCCATAGGCTTCGGTCGCGACCAATAATTCCCGACCAGGAGTAATCGCGCCGCGCCGCGCTACAAGCCGAACGCTTCCCGTAGCACCGCCAGGCTTTCCGGCACCGCCGTCTCCGGGTCCTGCTTCCCCTCCATCTCCAGCGACACGTAGCCGGTGTACCCGACGTCGCGCAGGATTGCCGCGACGCGGGCATGGTCCACGTCCAGCGTGTACCACTCGCCGCCGCCGGGGTACGTCTTCGCCTGCACGAACACCGTGCGCTGTGCCATTTTTTCCAGCCGCTCGTAAAGATCCTCGCGGAAGTTGCCGGTGTCCATGAGCGCGCCGAGCCAGGGCGACGGCACCCTGTCCAGCAGTCGCAACACGCCCTCCGGCAACCGCGTCAGGCCCCAGTGGTTTTCCAGTGCCAGCATGACGCCGCGCTCTTCCGCCTTCGGGAGGCATTCGGCGATGGCGTCCGCGCACCAGTCGTAGGCGTCGTCCTCGGTATAGCCGGGAATCGGCGGCTCCTCGCCGCGCCGGTCCATCAGGTCGTCGAACGACGCGACGGTGCCCCACCGCCCGGAGTTAAGCCGTATGCAGGGGATGCCGAGCCGGTACGCCGTCTCGATGCAGCGGATCGTGTGCGCGACCTGTTCGGCTCGGACGCTTTTATCCGGCGATACGAAGTTCTGGTGGATGGACAGGCAGACGAGATCCACGCCGGCCCGGAACGCGGCGCGTTTCAAGCCTTGCAGGTAGCCGTTCTCCTCGCTGTCGAGTTGCCGGTGCAGGATGTCAACGCCCGACACGCCCAGTTCACCGGCACGCCGAATCACGGTTTCGACCGACACTTTCGGCTCCCGAAAATGCCAGTACGAGTACGTGGAGAGCGCGAGGCGGATCGAATTATGGTTCATACTTAGGTTGCTCTCTTCGCGCACGGTTTCCCAGTCGCGCGTTCTCTACCTGCCCATTTTGTCTACCCGCCCATCGGCGCGAGGTCCGGGGCTTCCTCGTCCTCGTGGCTGACGAACCCGAACAGGCGTAGCGCGTTGCCGAACAGCACCTTCGCGCGGTCATCCTCGGACAATCCCGACTCGAAAAGCATCGCGATCACCGCCGCCGGGTCGGTCTTCGGGGCACCGGACGCGAAGAGCAATTTGCGAACGCCGCCATACTCCGAGAACGCGTAATCTATCTTGTCCGCGCAGAGCGAGCCGGAAATGTCGAGGAACAGGTTCAGCGGTTTCGTCGCCATCTCGATCGCCTCGCGCCACTCCTCGCCGCCCATGCCCGACGCGATGATCTTCACGCCGCTGAAATCCTGCGCGATCCGCACCACCTCGTACATCGCCGCCGCCGAAGGCGCGTGTACCAGCACCGGCTTCGAGTAGCGGCGGAACGCGGTGACGACCTCGGCGGCGTTCCGCGCCAGAATCGGCAACCCGGTAAGCGGGTCGGGGTACAGCGCGACCCCGACGAAGCGGGGGGAGAGCAGGTACTTGCGCATCTGCGTGTGTCCGTCTTCGGCGCGCGCGGGGTGTACCACGAGCCAGCCCCGCAGGTCAACCGTTTCGTGCCCGGTGCCGACCATGACCGCCAGTTCATCGTTCCCCGCTATCGGGTCGAATGTGCGGGCGGAGAGCGACGAGGCAAACGCCATCCCGATGCCGCGCTGTTTCA
Organism: Armatimonadota bacterium; assembly: GCA_043754515.1. Classification (GTDB taxonomy): domain Bacteria; phylum Armatimonadota; class Armatimonadia; order Armatimonadales; family Armatimonadaceae; genus JACMIU01. Next base: position 12,168 of record JAYUUO010000046.1, on the reverse strand, counting down.
TCGCCTCGCGGATCGCGTCGGGGCTGTCCCAGAAGCGGGCGGCGACGGTGCCGCCGAAGCCACAGTGGACGTCAATAAACGAAGAGTTACTCATAGGGTTCAAACCTTTCTTCGTAGGCTAAGCGGCGGCGGTGGTCGCGATACCGAGTAGACGGCGGGCGTTCGCGCCGAACACCGCCGCGCGTTCCTCCGGGTTCAGACCGGCGAGTTTCAGGAGCGCGACGGCGGCGGCGAGCGATTCGGCGGGCGACCCGGACGCGAACAGAACCCGGTTCGCGCCGAGCACCTTCACCGCGTGCTGGATCTCGCCGATCCCGCGCATACCCTGCGTCGTGAGTCCGACAAAGTCGTTCGCCTTCGCCACCGAAATCGCCTCGTTCAGCGCGGAGCCGGTACACCCGCCGAGCAGGACCGGTGCCCCCGCGTAGCCGACCTCTTGCAGAATCATCCCGATCTGCGTCGCGTCGCCCTCGCGCCGCGCCTCGAAGTAGAGCGGCAGATTGTGCGGCATGGACTTCAGCAGGGCGCGGAGCGGCGCGTACGGGAGGTGATACCCCTGCGTCGCGGGTAGGATGTAATACAGACGCGTCCCCTCCGGCGACTTGGGCGGCGCACCGACGAAGATGCGCGGGTCTAGCACCGCGCCGGGCACGATGACCGGCATACCGGGAGCTTGCCGCGCCGCGTCCGCCGTTTGCGTGTTGCCCGAAATCGGGTCGTACTGGATCGCGCGGTTACTCGCGAGCGCGGCACCGAAGATGCGCTGCGCCGCCAGCGTTTCGCGTACGCTCTCGATGTCGGCGTGCCCCGCGCCGCGCGGCGGCACCGGCCCGAATCGCACCATTAAGTCGAACGGCATTTCCTCAGCCACTATGCTTCTCGCTCCTTCCGGCGCGGTCTCACGCGCCGCCCACGACATGCGACAGGCGATCAAGCACCCGCTCCCGCCCCAGTACCGCCATCATCTCGAACAAGCCCGGCCCGTTCTCCCGGCCCGAGACCGCGACGCGGACCGGGTGCGTGATGTCCCCGCGCTCGCGCCCGTGCCTCGCCCCGACCTGCCGCGTCGCCGCCTCGATCTTGTCGTGCTCCCAGTCAGATGTGTCCGCGAGGAGCGCGGCGAGGTCGGACAGGTACTCTTTCACGCCGGGCTTGCGGAGCCACTTTTCGGCCGACTTCTCGTTGTAGTTCGGGAGCGGCAGGAAGAAATAGTCGGTCAGATCCGGCGTTTCAGACAGCACCTTGATCCGCTCCTGCTCCAGTGCCAGCACCTGCGAGACGTACGCGAGCGTCGCGGCATCGGGTTCGGCGGGCACCAGATTCGCCCGCTTGAGGTACGGCAACGAGCGTTCGGCCAGCACCGCTGGGGGCAGTTCGCGCACATACACGCCGTTCATCCAGTATAACTTCTCGATGTCGAAGATGCCGGGCGACGACGAGATCCCGCCGACATCGAACTTGCGGGCAATCTCATCACGCGGCATGATCTCAGTGTCATCTCCCGGTGACCAGCCGACGAGCGCGAGGAAGTTAAACAGGGCTTCGGGTAGCACGCCTTCGTGATCCACATAGCCGTAGATCGGCTCCCCCGTCTGCTTGTCGAAGATCATGCCGGTCACGGGCCGCGCCCCGTTGCGCTTCGACAGTTTCTTGCGATCCGGCGCGAGCACGCTGGGCGTGTGGACGAAAATAGGCGGCTCCCAGCCGAGGGCGCGGATCAGGGCGATGTGTTTGGGGAACGACGGGATCCACTCCTCGCCGCGCAGAACGTGCGAAATGTCCATGTCGTGATCGTCCACGATGGCGGCGAGGTGATAGGGCGGGAATCCGTCCGCCTTCAGGATGATGAAATCGTCCTGCGAGGAGGCGTCCCAGGTCAGTTCGCCGCGAAGAGCGTCCGTGGCTGGGATCGCGCCGGTCAGCGGCATCTTGAAGCGCACGACGCACTCCTCCCCGGCATTGACCCGCGCCTTCGCTTCCGCCGGGTCGGTCTCGCGGTAGTGCCGGTCGTACAGGAACGGGATCTTGCGCGCTTCGCTAGCGGCGCGCTGGGCGTCGAGTTCTTCCCTGGTCTCGAACGCGTAGTACGCCTTGCCGTCCGCGAGCAGCGTCTCCACGACCTCGCGGTACCGGTGCAACCGCTGGCTCTGGAAGTACGGCCCGTGGCTACCGGCGAACGAGGGCAGATCGGCGGTGGGCACCTCGCCGTACTTCTCCTTGTCGAGCGCGGCGATGCTGATGGCGTCGGGACCCTCGTCGTACATCATGCCCATGGCGCGGAGCGAGGCGATAATGTCGCGCAGGGCACCGGGCACGAGGCGCGTCTGATCCGTGTCCTCGATGCGGAGCAGGAAGTCGCCGCCGAACCGGCGGGCGAGCAGGTAGGAGAAAAGCGCGGTGCGAAGGTTGCCGACATGCGGCGAGCCGGTCGGCGAAGGCGCGTAGCGGGTGCGGACGCGGCGGGTGGCTGCGGAAGAGGCGGCGTTTGCGAACGCGGTATCACGGAACTCGGACATAGTTCTTTGATGATAGCACACAATGCGGCGTGATACCGCCTTTCATGCGCGGCGGGGGGGCGCACGAAAGCCAACTGATACAATGCCCCCGTGACAAGGGACGACGAAACGACAGCACGGGACACGGTACTCCAGGACGCGGTACCTAACGATCGGGACACGGCATTCGACGAGGCGGCGTTCACGCGCACACTCCAGATCGCCTCCGAATACGTCGGGGTGACACTCACGGCGCGGCAAACCGCCGATTGCCTGATCTACACGCGCCTACTGCTCGGAACGAACGCGCACACGAACCTGACGCGCATCACGGAGCCGGGCGAAATCGCGATCAAGCATTTCGCGGACTCGCTGACCTGTTTCGGCGCGGTGGGCAAGGTGTGGGATCGCGAACGCCCTGCCGTCTGCGACGTCGGCACGGGCGCGGGGTTTCCCGGCCTGGTGCTCAAGATCGTGCGTCCCGACCTGCGTCTCACGCTCCTCGACTCCCTGCGCAAGCGGCTGACATTCCTCGAAGCAGTGTGCGCGACGCTCGGACTGGAGGGCGTGCTTTTCGTCCACGCCCGCGCGGAGGAGGCGGGGCGCGACCCGGCATTGCGCGACGGCTTCGACGTCGTGACGGCGCGCGCGGTCGCCGCCCTGCCCACGCTACTGGAATGGTGCGCCCCGCTCGCGAGGCCGGGGGGGCATTTTCTCGCGATGAAAGGCGGCAACGTGGATGCCGAACTCGCGGGCGCGGCGGACGCGGCACGCCTACTGAACGTCCGGCTCGCCCAGGATCGCGTCCTGACGCTACCACCGGTGCCCGGCTCGGACGAGCCGCCCGCCGAACGGCGCGTCCTGATTTACCGCAAAGCCGCCCCGACCCCGCCCCGGTTCCCACGCATCGCCGCCGAGATCAAGCGGCAGGGATTGTAGGTTGGGAAACGCTATCCCGCCGCATACCCCAGCACCCGCAACGCGCCCGTCACGAGCGGCGCGGAGAGCACCCCCGAGTACCACTTCTGCGCCGCCCGTTGGTTCGACACGTTCAGGGTCGGGTAGACGTGGACGAGATCGGCGATGGCGGAGATGGGCAATTTGTGGTGGAGTGCCATCACCCATTCGTGGATCAACTCGCCCGCGCGCGGCCCGCAAACAGTCGCGCCGAGGATCTTGCCGAGCGGCCCCAGCGTGACGACTTTCACAAGGCCGATCGTCGTGCCCTCCACGATGGCGCGGTCGTCCTGCATGAATGAATGGCGCAATACTTGCACCGCGTCCCCGTGCCGCTCCCGCGCCTTCGCCTCGGTCAGCCCGACGTGCGCGAGTTCGGGGGATGTGAATGTCGCGTAGGGCACCAGATCGAGCGGCAGTTTCTGTGCGCCAGGGAGCAGAATGTTCCGCGCGACGGCTTTCGCGGTCTGTTCCGCCATGTGCGAATAAAGATGCGCCCCGGTCACGTCGCCGCTTGCCCAGATCGTCTCCGCAGTTGTACTACGTCCGTAGGCGTTTGTGACTACCGCGCCGTGTTCGTTCGTCTCCACGCCGACGTCGCGCAGGTTCAGCGAGTCGGTGTTCGGCTTGCGCCCGGTCGCGACCAGAAGCGTGGCGAACTCATAGCACGTGCCGTCCGCGAGCAGGACCCGCGCACCGGGACACAGCGACTCGACGCCGAGAATGGTCGCCCCCGTCCGAACCGTCACGCCATCCGCCTTCAGAGCGTCCGTCAGCACCGCGACCAGTTCCGCGTCGTCGCGCTTCAGGAGGCGGTCGCCGCGCTCGAAAATCGTGACGCTCGCGCCGAGGCGGGCGAGCGACTGCCCCATCTCGCACGCGATGTACCCGCCGCCGATGATGCCCACCGACTCGGGAATTGTAGTCAGGTCGAACAGCGTGGTGTTCGTCAGGTAGCCGGATTCGGCGAGACCAGGGATGTGTGGCACGAGCGGGGACGATCCCGTGGCGAGCAGCACGTTCGCCGTCCGCAGATCGCCGCCCGGCGTTTCTACCGTGTGCGCGTCCCGGAAATGAGGCGCGCCGTGGAATATCTCGACGCCGAAATCGCGGAGCATAGTTTCGGTCGCGTCGTTCACGCGCGTTTCCTCGACCTTGCGCCGGGCATACGCGAACGCGCCCGCGCACGCTTCGCGGGACAGCGGGACGTCGGCGAAGCCGTGCGCGGACGCGTGCCGCATCGTATGCGCGACATCGGCGGCGTGAAGCAACGCTTTGGATGGTACGCAACCCGTCCATAAACATTCGCCGCCGATGCGCCGCTTTTCGACCAGCGCGACCCGCGCCCCGACCGCGCCCGCGACATTCCCCGCGACAATGCCCGCGCTCCCGCCGCCGAGGATCACCAGGTCGTAATCATAGTTTTTTCGTGCCATATGTTATTACCAAGACTACTGCCGCAGCCCCTGGCGGTATACTACCCGCTTTCACGGCTCGAAGCAGGGGCCGGTTTTGTCGCAACTGCTGGAGAACGCGTTCGGCCGGAACCACTTCGCATGACCGTCCGCGAACCCGTAGTTCGCGCCGCCGCCGTGGCGGAAAGCACCCGGCTTTTGCGCGGTGATTTCTTGCTTCATCTCCAACAGGTGAGTGGCCTGGCCTCTACAACGAAGACAGGGAAATTGACGGGGCTATTTTCTTGAGCGTCCGCATCTGGGCTACCGGAACATGGGGTGATGCCCACTCGACACGATCCACCTCCACCTTCAAGGGGAGAAAGACACAGCGACAGCGAAACCGGGGGCGACAAACAGTGCGGAAGCCGCCTCGATTGGGGCGTCATTTTAGTGCAAGACATGACGGTTAGTTATACACGTCAATCATCAAGGTACGTCTCGATTGCTTCGTTCCAAAACTTCCCCGCCTCGCATGCGTACAGACGTGTCTCGCCGACAATATCCGGGTCGAGATCACGGAGCGCACTGGTTATGTGGCCCTGAATTACCTGGTAGATGTATTTTTCATTATCATACATATCGTACAACTCGGCACCGACCTTTTCACATAAGTACATGCAGGCGTTAAACTGGCTGACGCTCTTATTGACAAATAACAGATCGTTTCTTGCCGGTCGTATTATTATGATTTGCCCACGGTTATTCATGTCTATGCATATATATTCCTCCCATTTCGCATAACGTGAGCGATCCAGTTTTTTAGCATAGACGAAACTATAAAGAATATAAGCCGCACACCCTATGATGACCAACTTACGAGCATCGAGACCACAAAAATGATCTTCCCCCTTGATGGAGTAGTAGGAAGCTAAAGGGTACTTGTCAATTAGGAAGTGGGTGTCGAGTCTTAGGTTGACAACACCTTCATTTTTCAGCACATCCAACACGTCTTCGGACAAAAGGTCTGTTTCAACCGCGCTCGGTAACTTTATTGTTTCCATTTTGTTGCTTACTATCTTCATCCAGACGATGCGAAATCCTGTTATTTGATCTGCCTTGCACCTACGACTGCTCCTCCCACGCCCGTTTTAACGACATCAGGTACCTGTTCTGAAATAAGTCAGACCGAATTCGCTCGCTTCAATCGTATGCGTAGCGACTTACCGAGTGACGCCAACGCCTGACTGACCGGCCAGGCGGAGCGTCTCCTTGTCTACGTAGTCTTCCGCCTTCGTAGTGTTGGCGCGAGCAGGTACCCGGTCGCTCGCGGTTCCCGGTAGCGTCGGGTCACGGGATCGGGGTGGGCGGTGGAACTCGCGGACGGTGAACAGTTCCGGTAGGTACGGGAATGCCTGCCGCGACCGGGTACCTGCTCGCGCGTCGGAACGGCCCGCGCCGACACTTCCACTACCAGCCCAACTACCTACCCCAACCCCAGCAACTCCCGCCGCAACATATCGAGCCCGGCTTGCGTCGTCCGGTAGCGGACTTCCGCCCGCCCGCCGCTGAAATGGTGCTCGGCACTGACCGTCTTTTCGGGGGTCGCCAGCCCGATATACACCAGGCCGACCGGCTTCGCGTTCGTGCCGCCGCCTGGCCCCGCGATTCCCGTGGTAGACAGGCCGTAGTCCGCCGTCGCCAACTCGCGCACGCGCCCCGCCATCGCCTTCGCGACCTCCGGCGAGACCGCGCCGACGCCGCCGATTACGGCGCGGGGGATCTGTAACAGGGAGATTTTCGCGTCATTCGCGTACGTTACGAGGCCGACGCCGAACACGTCGGACGATCCGGCGACGTTCGTGATGCGCCCCGCGAGTAGCCCGCCCGTGCAGGATTCCGCCACCGCTACCGTTTTGCCGCGCGCCTTGAGGAGCGCGACTACCGCGTCCTCCAGCGTCGTCTCATCCTCGCCATACACGACATCGCCGAGCCGCTCCCGGATGATCGCCGCGCGTTCAGCGTTCATCGCGTCCGCTTCGGCGTCACTACCCGCCCGCGACGTCACGCGCAGGTGAACTTCGGCGGTTTTCGCGTACGGCGCGACGGTCGGGTTGGCGTCGTTCATCAGGTCGCGGATCAGTTCCTCGGCGTTCGACTCGCCCATCCCTATCACGCGTAGGGTGCGGGAGCGGATAACGGTTCGTTCCGCGCCGGATCGGGCGCTCAGGAGCGGCGCGACTTCGGCGTCGAACATCGGCTCCAGTTCGCTCGGCGGTCCGGGGAGCGCGACCACGATCTTGCTGTCCTTCTCCAGAAACAGGCCCGGCGCAGTGCCGTTCGCATTCGGCAGGGGCACCGCGCCGGTCGGCACATCCGCTTGTCGGAGGATCGTGCCGCTCATCGGGTAGTTCTTGGACGCGAACCATTCGGTTAGATGCGCTTCCAAACCGGGGTCGCGCACGAGCGGCGAGTCGGTCGCGGCCGCCATAATATCGCGGGTCAGGTCGTCCATCGTGGGGCCGAGACCGCCGATCAGTAGCACGACATCGGCGCGGGACAGGGCTTGCAACACGGTCGCCAGCGCACGCTCGTAGTTGTCGCCGACCGTGGTGCGGTGGTACACCCCGATCCCGAGCGCGGACAGGCGGCGCGACAGGAACGGCGCGTCGGTGTCGGTGATCTGCCCGAGGAGCAGTTCGGTCCCGATGGAGACGATTTCGGCGGATAACATGGCACGATTGTACCCGGCGGGGTTTGGTTTTCGGCGGGGACTCCGTGGGTACACGACGCGCGGGGCGCGATGACCGCGTCTTACATCGGGAGCGGCACTCGTTCCCGTTGCGTCACCCCGGCACGGAACATCGCCAGGGTGTTCCAAATATCTACCAGGTCCTCGGTGCCGACGAGCAGATCCAGGTACAGGTTGCGCCGTGCGACGGCTGTCAGGTCGAAGGCCCAGTACAGCGACATCAGCGCGTTGATGAACAACTCGCTCCCCTCCGTGCGGTGCGTCGCGTGGTAGTCCCCGAACCGCCCCTCCGCCGCCGACAGCACCGAACTGTTCACGATACTCGGGTGGTGAAACATCTTGTCGTGGACATAATCCGCCGCCGCCCGGTACGCCGCCACCTCCGGCATCCCCGACAGCAGCGACCACGCCCCCAGGAACGCGCCGTCTTTGGCGAGCGCGGCGACGGACTCCAGGAAGTGGGCGTGGCTGACGCCGTGGAAGGTGTCCACGCCGAAGCCGATGCAACACAGGAGCTTGACCGGCACGCTTTCGAGGCGGTCGGCGGCGAAGAGCGACACGGCGTCCTCCTCGGGGGTGCCTAAGCCTTGTTCGTCGCCGCGCATCAGGGAGTCGGTGCCGCCATCAACGAGCACGAGCGCGTCCACGCCGCCGAGTTCCGCCACCAGACCCCGGTACGCCGACGCCACCGGGCGTGCGCCGGCCCGGCTGAAGCAGTAAACCGGTACCGACTCGCCCTGCGCCTCATAAAACCACTCGCTCAAATACCGCTCGGGGAAGTAGCCGGTGCCGCCCTTCGTCTCGCGCGTGACTTCCACCACCGCCTCGCCGACATGCCGCCCATCGCAGATGTCTATGCGGGAGAAGGATAGGTTAGCGAGGTGGACGGTCTTCCCGGCACCCTTGAGGGCGAAGTAGAGGGGCAGGCCGGCGAAGATGTCGTAGCCGCCTCCCGCGCCGGCGAGTAGCACGGAGTCGGCCCCTTCCAGGGCGTCGAAGAACGGCAGTCGGGCGAGGTGCATGAGTTATTGTACCCGGTACGCCGCCGAGACGCTTGCGGTTGGTATAGCGTAGAAGTTTCGCGGGTCTGGGGTCACCTTCGGGGGCCGCGCCCCCCGACGAACCGCGTACGGGCGTAAGTGGCAGACCCGCGTGGTAATTCAACAGCACCAACCGCAACGTGATCACCCTATCAAGACAACATATAGAACATATTAGAGCGTGGACCGAAACCACACCGCCCGCGCAACCGAGGCTAACTCGCCCGCGAACTCGGGTATAACGATGCGACTATGAGCGAGATGACTGACAAGGCGACTAAAATCGAGGCACTGCGGGTCGAGGCGGCGGACTGCACGCGGTGTGATCTATGCAACGGGCGAACCAACGTGGTGTTCGGCGTCGGCAACCCCGACGCGCCGCTGGTGATCGTTGGGGAGGGGCCGGGCGAGAACGAGGATAAGACCGGCGAGCCGTTCGTCGGGCGCGCGGGAATGCTCCTCGACGAAATACTGCGCGAGTGCAAAATGCTCCGCAAGCATGTGTTCATCACGAATGTCGTGCGGTGCCGCCCGACGAAGATGGAGGGCGGACGATTGCAGAACCGCCCGCCAACCGCCGACGAGGCGAATAAGTGCATCACGAACTGGCTAGACCCGACGCTGGCGACGATCAAGCCGCTCGTGATTCTGTGTCTCGGTGCGCCCGCGGCGTCCGCGATCATCCACAAGAACTTCAAGATGACGCAGGAGCGCGGCAAGTTCTTCGAGTCGAAATATGTCCGCTACGCTATCGCGGGCTTGCACCCGGCGTACATCCTGCGCCAGGAAGGCGAGGCGTACGACGCGGCACGGGCGATGCTGGTGCAGGACGTAGAGGCGGCGCGGCTGAAGGTGATCGAGGCGCGCAAAGAGCCGCCGACTACTTTGTTTTAATGGGGAGTCGGATACCTTCCGCCCCTAAACCCTGCGGTAGGCGGGCGTCGGGCCGCGCCGCGTTCGGCCTCGCGCCCGCCTAATCCGGCACCGGTGGAGGGCGGCTCGTCTCGTTCGGCCTCGCGCCCCGGACACCGGTGGAGGGCGTCCCGTCTCGTTCGGACTCCCACCCCGGACACCGGTGGAGGGCGGCTCGTCTCGTTCGGACTCCCACCCCCTAGCCCCCTCCCTCAATCCTTGAGAGAGGGGGAACCTCGCTTGTTGATAGTAGGAGGCATGGCCGCTTGCCGGGTCATTGACCCGATAGGTATCAATCCGTCGAGGGAAGAGAAACACGTCCTGCTATCAACAAGCGAGGTTCCCCCTCTCTCAAGGATTGAGGGAGGGGGCTAGGGGGTGGGAGTCCGACGAACGAAGCCAACCGCCACCGGTGCCGGATTAGGCGGGCGCGAGGCCGAACGCGGCGCGGCCCGACGCCCGAACGCCCCATCACGCCTCAAATCACACCCTTCCGTGACGCCCGTCACGGAGCATCTCACCCCCCGATTTTATAATAGCAGTGTCCCGAGGGGTTGTGATTGCCCCGGACGACTGAAGGAACTCTGCCATGATGAATCGCTCTTTTTTCTCGTTCGCCCCGCTGATGGGCCTCAGTGCCGTCAGTCTCGTCCTCGCAGGCTGTAGCGGCGGTAACGCCGCGGGCCTGTTGCCGACGCCCCGCGCCGTTGCCCCGTCGCCGACAATACCCGTCGCCGCGTCTCTGTTTACGGCCCCGTCACTACCCGTCGCTCCGGCACCGGCCTCGCTCGCCGCTTCGTCCCAGACCGCGCTCCCCGACGACCTTTCCCTGGCGGCGGAGAAGGCGGTCAACGATTATCGGCAGTCGCAGGGTTTGGCACCGCTGACGCATGATGATCGCCTCGCGCGGATCGCGGGCGGCTACGCGGCGCGGATGGCGGCCGAGGGGTTTTTCAGCCACGCCGACCCGCAAAACCATACCGTCTTCGACCGGCTGAACGACGCGGGGGAGAGGTGGGCACTCGCGGGAGAGAACCTGGCGTGGGTCAGTGCTCGCTCTGGGGAGGAAGTCTCCTACGCGGTGAACGGCTGGATCGCGAGCGAGAAGCACCGGGAGAATATGCTGACTCCGGGGTACACGCGGAGCGCGATCGGCGTTCGCGCGGACGCCTCCGGGAGCGTTTACTTCGTCCAGGTTTTCGAGTTGCCCGTCACACGGCCCTGAACGCGCGTCCCTGAACGCGTTGCCTTGAAGCGGGTGGCGGGACGATTCGCGCCCGCCCTGTCATCGCTAGTCTTCCCCGTTGCCCAAAAATGGTACAATTCCGCCTATGAAAGACACCCGTTTCACCGCCCTCGCCCGCCTTCTGGTTAGCCATTCCATGGATGTCCAGCCGGGCGAGAAAGTCCTGATCGAAAACACCGACGTGCCGACCGAGTTCACCGTCGCCCTGATCGAAGCCATCGCCGAAGCCGGGGGCCTACCCCTAGTGCTTACCCACCAGCAACAGGTGCTTCGCGCCCTGATCCTGAGCGCGTCCGAGGAACAGATGCGCGCCATCGGGGACGTGGAATCCGCGCGGATGCAGAGCGCGCAGTGCTACGTGGCCGTGCGCGGCTCGTTTAACACGAGCGAGTACGCCGACATTCCGGGCGATAAAATGGCGGTCTATGAGAAGCAGTGGTGGCACCGCGTCCACAGCCAGATCCGCGTGCCGCACACCAAATGGGTCGTGCTCCGCTGGCCCCACCCGAGCATGGCGCAGTCGGCGGGCATGAGCACCGAGGCGTTCGAGGAGTTTTATTTCCGTGTCTGCGGCGCGGTAGATTACAAGCAGATGGAAGCGGCGGTCCAGCCGCTTAAATCGCTGATGGAGTCCACGGATCGCGTTCACATCAAGGGACCCGGCACCGACCTTTCCTTCTCGATTCGCGGCATCGCGGCGATCCCTTGCACCGGGCACCGTAACATCCCCGACGGCGAGTGCTTCACCGCCCCCGTGCGCGACAGCGTGAACGGCACGATCCAGTTCAACTGCGACACGGTGTATCGCGGCACGGTGTTCAGTGACATCCGGTTCGAGTTCGCGGGCGGCAAGATCGTCAAGGCGGACGCGGGCGCGAACACGGCGAAACTGAATGAGATCCTGGACAGCGACGAGGGCGCGCGCCACATCGGCGAATGGTCGCTCGGGTTTAACCCGTTCGTGACGGTGCCGATGCGTGACACGTTGTTCGACGAGAAGATCGCGGGCAGTTTCCACCTGACGCCCGGCAACGCGTACGACATAGCGGATAACGGCAACAAGAGCCAGATCCACTGGGATATGGTCTGCCTGCAGGACGCGAAGCAGGGCGGGGGCGAGGTCTACTTCGATGACGTGCTGATCCGCAAGGACGGCATCTTCACGCTCCCGGAATTGCAGGCTCTGAACCCAGACTCGTTCGGCGGGTAGGCGCAACCGGGGCTTTAGACTCGTACTAATTTCCGGGAACGGGGAGGCGCGCCCGCGCCGGACGGCGGACGTTTCCCGCCCGGTCGCGGGTCCTTGATCGCGGCGGGGCGCGGGGGGGGGGGGGGGGGGGGGGGCGCCGCCGCCCCCCCCCCCCCCCCCCCC
>JAYUUO010000045.1:0-5569 GCA_043754515.1 Armatimonadota bacterium | reverse complement strand
GGTGCGGAAGAAACAACGATTGGCACGGGCAAGTAGTGCAAAGCAATTCACCCCCTTGCCACTCGTGCTGGGTATGCTGACTTGCTCGTCCTTGAAACACCAACCGTAAGGCACACAGGGCAACAGCGATACTCCGCACTCATCCCCATAAAACAGGGCAATATGCTTCGCTTCGGAACGTTTTTCTAACTTTTGCAGACGTTTTACCTTGAACGCATATTCGTCTGGGGCGGGACTGCCCTTTACTCGTCGCCTTATTCGCCCGTCCCGCGTACTGCTTCGCAGTAACGGCGGTACCGGCAACTATTTTTTAAAGTGCCGGTTAGGGTCGACCAAGATGCTACGCTTGAAAGCCCATGAACGCAAAGGGGTGAAATTTCCCGTGATGCTCTTAATCGTGAATATCGGGGTCAGTAATATGTTCGATTCGGCAAGCTCGTCATTTATATCCTCGCAAAGCAATTTGTAATTCGCTATGTCTACTCGCCCAAAAGTCAGGAACAAAACATATACATGACTATCGTCCCAGTCATAACATACTCCATACAAATGTTCGTCAACACGCCCCAGTAAGCACACGCCTAATAAGTAGAAAAGATCTTTCGATCGGATCGGATCGTCATATATACAACTTTGCATTTTAATTTCCTTAGATGTTGTCGTAAAGGGATGATGAGCGCATGTTTAGAGGAAGTATCTTAACTCATCCTTAGCCGATCCGACGCGTCGTAGCCGTACGTGTCCGTCTTGCTCGCCGGGTCCGTCACGCTGAGTTTGTTGTTCTCGCTGTCACAGGTCAGTATACTCGTCTGGTTCACTTCGTAGATGCTCTCTCCCCAGACCTGCGGAGGAACCAACTTCCGGCGACATCCGACGATGCGCCTGTCAGAGTCCCGTCCCTTGCCTCAGAGGTAGGGGGGCGACCTTTTCCGCGTCCCTGCTTGCCTTCACGAGCTTTACCAATCGGACGAACCGGATACATATCAAGCCTATTATCGCCGAGGATAGATACCAGCGGATCAAGACGGAAGGGTGCTATGAATTCGGGTGTGAACGTTGCACTTCGATGTGCCGCGTTCACGCGGCCTCGGTGACAACCTGCGCCCGCTCCCGCCGCCGGATCAGCGCGTCACGCAGGGCGCGGTGGCGCGGCTCCGCGAGTTTCCCGTCGTCCGCGATCAGCGCGAACGCGTCCTCGCGCGCCTCGGCCAGTATCTCGCCGTCCCGCAACACGTCCGCCAGCTGGAGCGAGGCGATCCCGCTCTGCCGCACGCCGTAAAACTCGCCCGGACCGCGCAAACGCAGGTCGGCTTCCGCTATCTTAAACCCGTCGTTCGTTTCCGTCAAGACCCGCATCCGCTCCTCCCCGACTGGCGTCCCCGGATCGGCGAGCAGCACGCAGAACGACGCGTACTCGCCGCGCCCGACGCGCCCGCGCAACTGATGGAGCTGCGCCAGCCCGAACCGGTCCGCGTCCTCAATCACCATCACGGCGGCGTTCGGGACATCAACGCCCACCTCGATCACCGTGGTCGCGACCAGTATCTGCGTCTCGTTCGCGCGGAAGCGGGTCATCGCCGCGTCCTTCTCCTCGGACGACATCTGCCCGTGCAGTAGCCCGACGCGGTACTCCACGAACACGTGCTCGGCGAGGTGCGCGGCGAGTTCGGTAGCGGCGCGCGCCTGCACCTTCTCCGACTCCTCGACTAGCGGGCAGACCACGAACGCCTGCCGACCGGACGCGACGACCTTGCGAACGCCCTCGTAAACCGAGTCTTTCTCGGCGGACCACTTCCAGTGGGTGCGCACCGGCTTGCGGCCCGGCGGCAGGGCGTCTATGACAGATACGTCCAGGTCGCCGTACACGGTCAGGGTCAGGGTGCGCGGGATGGGGGTCGCGGTCATCACCAGGATGTCGGGGTTGGTGCCCTTGCTAGACAACGCCGCTCGTTGTAGCACCCCGAACCGGTGCTGCTCGTCCACCACCGCGAGGCCCAGCCGGTGGAACGCCACCCCCTCCTGGATCAGGGCGTGCGTGCCGACCACGACGCTAGTCTCGCCAGACGCGACCCGCTCCCGCACGGCCCGCTTCTCGCGCTCGGGGCGCGAACCCGTGAGCAGGTCTACCCGTACCCCCAGTTCGTCCTCCAAAATGGCGCGCAAACTGTGGAGATGCTGTTCGGCCAGAATCTCGGTCGGTGCCATCAGCGCGGCCTGATAGCCGTTCCGCACCGCGACCAACATGGCACCCATCGCGACCGCCGTTTTGCCGGAGCCGACGTCGCCCTGCACCAGCCGGTTCATCGGGCGGCCATCGTGCATATCGGCGGCCACTTCCGCAAGTACCCGCGCCTGCGCGCCCGTGAGCGTGAATGGAAGCGCGGCGGCGAACTCGCGGAGCGGCGTCTCGACGTCGGCGAACGTGATCCCCGCCAGCCGCTTCCCCGACTCCCTGCGCTCGGCGAGCAGGAGTTGGAGGAGTAGGAACTCGTCGTAGACGAGACGGCGGCGGGCATCGTCCCGCGCCGCGAAGTCGGCGGGGAAGTGGATGCGGCGCAGGGCGTTCGCGAGATCCAGCAGGCCGCGTTTGACCCGTAGCGCGGGCGGCAGGAAGTCGGCTACCTCGCCGCCGAACCGCTCCAAGGTATCCCAAATTATCTTGCGGAGCCGGTTCTGGGAGATCCCTTCGGTGCCCGCGTAGATCGGCACGATGCGCCCGATGGAGAGCGAGTCGCCCTCCCCGCCCGCCTCCATCGGCTCCCATTCCGGCACGGTCAGCTCGACGCCTCCGTACTGCCGCTTCACGGTGCCGTACGCAACGACGCGCTTGCCGATCAGTTTCTCGAACGTCGTCTTGAGCCGCCAGGTATTGAAAAAGGTGAGCGTCGCCACCCCCTTCTCGCCGTCGTCGAGCGTCACCTTCGTGATCACGAGTTTCTGCTTGGTCGGGCGGTTTTCCACGGCGGTCACGGTCGCGGAGATGACCGCCGTCTCGCCGTCGGCGAGGGAGCGGAGCGGGCGGAACTGGGAGCGATCCTCGTAGCGGCGCGGGTAGTATGTTAGAATGTCGCGAACGCTGAACAGGCCGAGTTTACCGAGTACGCCCGCGACACTCGCGCCGATCCCGCGTAGCGCGGTCACGGGGGCATCCAGCGGATGGGAGGTCAGGGGGTCACTATTTGCCATCGGTCGCGTCCGATTGTACCGCGAAACGGCCCGTTCGTGGGAGCCGATTTGAACACCTGAGGCGATTGCGTCCTAGTTTCGCCGCTCGTCCCGCGGGCGGCCAAAATAGGACGCAATCGCCCTATCGCCGACGACCCGTACCACGGCTTCGATACGGGATTACGGTGCCATACGGATTACGAAGGCGGCCCAGATGACCTTCATCACAACACTTGTTTTATTTTTCGTGCTGGGCGTGGCGGCGACAGGTGTCATTCTCACGTCCATCTATATCGGCTATCGAGTCCGGTCGGTCAAGTTCGCGGCCCTTGTGGTGCTCGTTTGGACGGCTATGTTCATTGTCAACCGAGTGATCTAGTTATGGATTTTTCAGGGTAGCAACTCGATCGCCGTCGAATAGGCTACACTGCTCCCGTGCAGAAACACGAAGCCATCCACCGACTCCTCAACCCCGGCGTGGTCGCGGTCATCCGCGCCGACGACCCGGCACAACTCCTGGGTGCCGCCCGCGCCCTGCTCGCCGGGGGTGTGACCGCTATATAGCGGATTCGGGCGACGAGGCGGGGGAGCACTCGCCGTGGAAACAGGCGATTTTACTCTCGATCACGGGGGTGGGGGCGGCAATGGAGGTCCCTCGTGCGGCGATCCGGTGAACCTGGGTAGCCTGGAGGAGAAATATCAGCCGGAGCCAGATCTGGTCGTTTACAACCCGGTCGGCCCTTCGGTCGTCTGGGCGCGGCACTACCGGAGTCTGCGCGGCTACGAGGATACCTACCAGTACGACGATTTCGGGATGGGCTGGTCGAATGGCTACAACATCTGGGTCTACGATCCCGGGATCACGGGATACTACTCCGTCATTGCTTATGGTACGATCCCCCGGGGGCAATCCAGCAACATCTACGTCACCGGTACAACCGGCCCCACGTCCGGGAACGGCTGGGAGATCCTCTATAACGGAAACGTAATCGCGGCTTGTCAGGATTATACGGAAACCAACGGCTGGCTGGTATACCCGCCACAAAACAATCAGTTTGTGATCGCTGTTCCCCTGTCCGTGACGACGCTCGGCGGCGGTTATGAAGTTCGGTGCGGGGCGGATAATGACGATTATACGTGGTCCGCGTCCGCTCAGTTCACGGTCACAGCGAACACATTGACGGCCTTTATCAATCAGAAGTACCTGGTCATGGCGGACGGGGCGCGGGTCCCGCTTACCGTGACAGCGACACCTACCGCGACGAAGCCAAGAGTGCCTTGTGCCACATCCCCCGGTGCCTCGTTCATCGTTTATTGGAACTATGAACCTACCGACCCCTGTGGTTCCTACTCGGTTATCTATAAAGACGGCACCACCCTCGAAACCGGTCTCTGCGCCAAACGATTCCTAAACGGTGGAATGCTCACTAACGGAGTTGTTTACCCGCTCGCCAGGATCAAGGACCGGGTCGGTAATGTTATCAACTTCGTGTACAAAGACTACGGCCCGACCCAGTTTCCTCTGCTGTGGAAGGTTCGGAACGGCACGGGAACTGATCTCATCACGATCACGCGTGCCCCCGACACCGGAAATGTCACCCAGGTGGCTGATGCGTACGGACGTGGCATCTATTACCAGACGGCCTATTTCGCCAACAGGGGCATAACGGGGAATAATCCGGTGGGTTGGCATGAGCTAACGCAGGTGTCGCAGATCGTCGCCACGGACACGTCGAGTCGGCCGATGCGCTATCAGTTCGGCTACACGAATGTGTACAACGGCAAGGGGGAAGAGTCGGTGCCGTTCCTGACCACGATCACCGTCCCTTCGACGACGGGGACGGGTACGCAGACGGCGACGGGTACGCAGACGGCGACGATCACCTACAATGACTATACGGGATGCGTCAGCGCGATCACGGACGCGAACGGCAACCGTAAGGAGTTCATCCCACTGGATTCGAGTGGCGGCATCATCCGTGGGTATCTCCCCAACCCCGACCCGTACTACACAGATGCGAATCCAGTAAAGAAGGAAGGCGTGATTTTCGTCGGCGACGCGCACGCTCGCCAACAGGGTGGATATGGCGGCAACGTTACCTCCAACAGCACGAAGGTGATTGTCAAAGACCCGCAGAGCAATATCGTCTACACTTATACCGCGACTTTCGCGTCGAACATGAGCTACAGTTCTACCATCAACGCGGATGGAAACGTCGTCCGGTCGCTGACGTTCGATAGCGCGACGAATCCGCTCCGCCCGACGAAAGTCGCGGATGGAATGAACCGCACTTGGTATTATACGTGGGACCGGTACAGCAACCTGCTCACCTCGACCACGCCGCGCGGTCTGCTCACAACGTACACCTACGACTACACCAATTTCCTGCTCGGTCGGCTGGTC
>JAYUUO010000044.1:0-16853 GCA_043754515.1 Armatimonadota bacterium | reverse complement strand
AGAAACGGCATCCTCCCCTTGGCGATACCACGGGTAGTCTGCTCGCCATTCGCGGTGTAGAATAACGGGTAGTACCACAGCGGTGAACGACGCACCTCGCAACGGAAACGATTGGCACACACAATGACTGCCCGTAATTTCACGGTTCTTCAAGAGCATTACGAATCCTTACAGCCCACGGCGCACTTGAGCAAGACGGACTTTCAACCCCTCTCTGACCAGGAGGTAGCTTCGCGTCCGCTTTCGAGGGAGGAAGCAAGGAACGAGTTCATTGCCGCGCTCGCGGTCATGCCAGAGGTGATCCGTTGCGAGTTGATAGACGCCGGCGATCCCATCGTACATATCTACGTCGCCTCGAATGACCGCGCAACATGCTACGCCATCTACGATCTTGAAGCACTCATCTCCCGGCGGCTCGCAAGCGGTTATCTGAACGCAGTCGTGTTAGAGGAATCGCCCTGCGATACTTCCGACACGGCAACGTGAGGTCACCCGGTCCAGACGTCGCGGCACGGCGACAACGCGCCCCGGCATCACGTTGTGCGTCGCCCCGTTCAACTCCCGTTCAAAAATCGCCCGCCGCCCGCCGCTATGATAAGTGTAATCACATAACCACTTGCCCTATTAAAGTAAACGGCATATAATTTTCATAGCACATCGGCTAATGTAAGAACTCTTACATTAAGGGGAAATATGGAGCGCGGGGCAACAGGCAACTATCGCGAGCAAACGACGGGTGACGAACCATTCCAAGCGTTCATCCCCTTCCCCCTGCCTCCCGATCCACCGCTCGTGATGAGCGACGAACTTTTCGACCTTCTGGAACAAGCAAATCGCGCCATCGGCCGTTTGGATGGCTTGTCGCTGTTGCTACCCGACATCTCACTGTTCTTGTACTATTACATTCGCAAAGAGGCGGTTCTGTCGTCTCAGATCGAAGGAACCCGATCGTCGCTCTCCGATCTACTGTTGTTCGAGTTCGAGGAAGTTCCGGGTGTGCCGGTGGATGATGTCATCGAAGTGTCAAACTACGTCGCCGCGCTCAACTTCGGCATGACGAGGATACGACAGGACGGGTTCCCGCTATCCGCGAGACTCATCCGCGAGATCCACGGAGTTTTGCTCTCGAAAGGACGCGGAAGCACCAAGGAGCCGGGAGAGTTCCGCCGTAGCCAGAACTGGATCGGCGGGCAACGTCCGGGCAAAGCCGCTTACGTACCGCCCCCGCATGAGCTGGTGCCGGAATGCATAGGCGCATTGGAAAACTTTCTGCACGATGTTCCCCGACGGACGCCAACCCTGATCAAAGCGGCCCTCGCGCACGTCCAGTTTGAGACGATCCACCCATTCCTGGATGGCAACGGACGCGTCGGGCGGCTACTTATCACCCTGCTCCTCTGTGCGGAAGGCGCGCTACAAGACCCACTCCTGTATCTCAGCTACTACTTCAAGCAGAACCGGTCCCGGTACTACGAGCTACTCGGTCTGGTGAGGCTTCGGGGTGACTGGGAGGAGTGGTTACTGTTCTTTCTGACCGGCGTGCGTGATGTCGCGGAGCAGGCGGCTGGCTCGGCGCGAAAGATCCTCGCCCTGTTTCACGAAGACCGCGTCAGGGTCGCCATGCTGAAGAAGCAATCCCCTGCCGCCGCGCGGGTCCACAGGTATTTGGAACGTCATCCGCTCCTGACAATCCGTAGAGCGGCGCGGGAGATGAGCGTGACACATCCCACGGTCATGCTGGGTATCCGACTTTTACAAGGGTTGGGTATTGTCGAGGAGATTACGGGGAAGCAGCGCGACCGCATCTTCACCTACGCGGCGTACCTGAAACTGCTGGACGAGGGGACTACTCTCGCGAAAGAAGAACAGCGCGAAAACCGCCCATCGGTCGGCACAGTGATAGTCGCTCAATGACCTGTCGGTTGTCCAAAACCACGGATTCGACAGCCGCCGACGCGGCATATGCTCCCGCTCCTGCTTCTGTCCCGCCCCGTGTCGCCCGTCGCAGGTTCAACGCGAGTAATCCACTCAGCAACTTGCCTCGGCCCATCCCCGCGTCCCAGGTCTCGCCCGTCGTCTCTGTGTACGCGGCGAGAACCGCGCCGTCAAGCGCGACGGTCGGCCAGTCCGGGGGCGTTGCGCGGATTGGTTGAGCGACAGGAAAGTGGCTTCGGGCGGTTTTCTTGATCCGGCGCGGCTCGCCCGCGAGAGCCGTTGCTTCTCGCGCCGGATCGAGGCCCTGGCGCAGGCGGTAGATCTTTCCATGCTGGCGTGGGGTTGGGAGCGACGTTTCTGCCGCTCCCAACCCCAATCTGTTAAGCAAACTCACCGATTTCATTATACGAATCTAGACACTCCCGGAAAAAGCGCGTTATTGACAACGCCCCCACCCCGCGATAACATACCACGGTTAAAAACGCCGAAATCGCGGCTGCCGGGGCATCCGTCCCACGCGACGTACGCTCTCCCTAGGGGTAGGGAAGCGCAGGTAGCAGCCGACGCCAAATCAGAACTTAAAAGGAAAACCCCATGCCCTTGCCAGTGGAAACGGCCGCGTCCGTTATCTCCGATTACCGAACCCATGAATCCGACACCGGGTCGCCCGAAGTACAGGTCGCTCTGCTCACCTCGCGCATCACCCAGCTTACCGACCACTTGCGCCTGCATAAGAAAGACCACCACACCCGGCGCGGTCTCCTTATGCTCGTCGGTCGCCGCAAGCGACTACTCACCTATCTCTCCGGGGTAGACATCGAGCGGTACCGCACCCTCGTCGCCCGCCTCGGAATCCGCTCCCGCCTGTAATCTACCGGCACGAAGTAGTACGAGACTAACCCGAACCAACACGGCGGACACCCGCGCAACCAGAAGCCGCGCCGGTGCCCGCCGTTCGCACATCAAGCCGGGCTGAATCCGGCAGACCTAACCGCCCCGAACAAACAACCCCTTACGCGCCCCGCCCGAGACAGTAACGGGCGCGGCCACATGAGGGAAGGGGCAGCGTCGCGTAAAGAAAGAAAACAGTTATGTCAGTCACCACCGTCTCCATGGAACTCCCCGGCGGACGAACCATCACCATCGAATCCGGCAAACTCGCCAAACAAGCGGGCGGAGCCGTCACCATCACTGTCGGCGATACCGTGATCCTCGCCACCGCCACCATGAATGCCGAGCCGAAGCCCGGGATGGACTTCTTCCCACTCACCTGCGACTACGAGGAGCGCAAATACGCCATCGGCAAGATCCCCGGCGGCTTCATCAAGCGCGGCGGCCGCCCCAGCGACCGCGCCATTCTGACCTCGCGCCTGATGGACCGTCCCCTGCGCCCGCTGTTCGACAAGGGCATGCGCAACGACACCTCGGTCGTCGCGATGCCGCTTTCCGTTGACCTGACGCACCTACCCGACGTCTACGCCGTGCTCGCCGCGTCCGCCGCGCTAACCGTGTCCAACATCCCGTTCGCCGGACCGATCGGTTGCGTCCGCGTCGCGTTGGACGCGGACGGCGGGTTTATCATAAACCCGTCCCAGGAGGAGCAACGCGCCTCCAAGCTCGACCTCGTCGTCGCCGGAACTGCGAAAGCGATCCTGATGGTCGAAGCCGGTTGTAGCGAAATATCCGAGACCGAAATGCTCGCCGCGTTCGACGCCGCGCACGAAGTCATCAAGCTTCAGTGCGCGATGCTCGAAGACCTGCGCGCGAAGGCCGGGAAGCCGAAGTCCGAGGTCAAGTACCACGAGCCGGACAAGGAACTGGTCGCCGTCATCCGCGACCGGTTCGCCGCCGAACTGCGTAGCGGCTTGCAGGAGCCTGACAAGGCGTCCCGCGAAGCCGGGCTGAACCTTCTGATCGCGGAAGTCGCCGAGAAGCTCAAGGACGAATATCCCGACCGCCGTGGCAACCTACTGGAGTGCGCGGATAAGGTCGTCAAGGAGCAATTGCGCGACCTGATCGTCTCCGAAAACAAGCGGCCCGACGGTCGTACGTCAACTGAGATCCGGCCGATTGATGTCGAAGTGGGACTCCTGCCCCGCGTCCACGGCTCCGGCCTGTTCACCCGCGGCCAGACGCAGGTGCTGACAACGCTGACCCTCGGCTCCGGCGACGACGCGCAGACGATGGACACGCTGGAGGAGGAAGGCAGCAAGCACTACCTCCATTACTACAACTTCCCATCCTACTCGGTCGGCGAAGTGCGGCCGTCGCGCGGGCCGGGACGCCGCGAGATCGGGCACGGCATGCTCGCCGAACGCGCCCTGCAAGCGGTCATCCCCGGGCGCGACGTCTGGCCCTACACGATGCTCCTGACGTCGGAAGTGCTGGAGTCGAACGGCTCCACTTCGATGGCGTCCACGTGCGGCTCGACCCTAGCGCTTCTTGACGCGGGCGTGCCGATCAAGGCACCGGTCGCGGGTATCGCGATGGGCCTGATCCAGGAAGGCGATAAGTTCGCCGTGCTGACCGACATCCAGGGAATGGAAGACTTCTCGGGTGACATGGACTTCAAGGTCGCCGGGACCGAGGCGGGTATCACCGCGCTCCAGCTCGACACCAAGATTCAGGGAATCCCGCGACACGTGTTCGTCTCCGCGTTCGAGCAGGCACGAGTCGCGCGTCTGTTCATCCTCGGCAAGATGAACGCGGTTATTTCCGAGAGCCGCCCCGAACTGTCACGGTACGCGCCGCGCATCATCACGATCTCGATTGACCCGGAGCAGATCGGCCTGATCATCGGGCCGGGCGGCAAGACGATCAAGAAGATCACCGCCGACACCGGAGCGAAGATTGACATCGAGCAGGACGGCACTGTGCACATCGCGGCGGTGGACGGACTCGCGGGTGAGCAAGCTCGCAAGATCATCGAGTCCATGACGAAGAACGTCACGCCGGGCGAGGTTTACGAGGGCAGGATCACGCGCTTCCTTCAGTTCGGCGCGTTCGTCGAGATCGTCCCCGGCAAGGACGCGCTGGTACACGTTTCTCAGATAGCGGACCCGGCACCCTCGAAGCCGGACGAGAACCTGAAGGTCGGAGACACGCTCCGCGTGCGCGTCACCGAGATTGACGGGCAGGGGCGTATCAACGCGACCGCGCGGGGACTCGACGAGACGTTCGACCCGGAGAATCCGGAGCCGGGTCGTCCGGCGCGGGGCGCGCGTCCCGGCGGGGATCGCGGGGGTGACCGAGGTGGTCGGCCCGGCGGCGGCGGTTTCAGCGGCGGTGGGGATCGCGGCGGGCGACCTGGCGGCGGCGGATTCGGCGGGGGCGGGGATCGCGGCGGCGGGCGGTTCGGCGGGGCGCAGGGTGACGGCGGTAATCGCCCCGCGCCTTCGGACCCGGTGACACCGGCGGTGATGGACGCGATGGCGTCTAACCCCGGCAACGCCAATCCAGGGAGTACTGACGAGGACGGGGACGACATGCCCCGCGCTCGGTTCCGCCCCCGGCGGTAGTCTCTCTCCCCCCTCTTTCATCAGAATGAAAGAGGGGGATTTTGAACGCAACGCCCATTTGACCCCGGCGGTAGTATCGCGGCGACGAAAAATGGGGGCGACATCAGGTCGCCCCCGTTTTTCGTCGCCCGCTTGATACCGACTAGTCGAAGTTCAGACCGGACTTCTGCCAGTCCGTAGTGAACTGCGCGATGCTCGACGTCGTCAGGGGGTGCTTGTACATTAGCTCCAATACCTTCATCGGGATCGTGGCGATGTGGGCACCGACGCGGGCCGCCTCGACAATGTGTTGCGGGGAGCGGACGGAGGCGACGAGCACCTCCGAGTCATATCCGTACTCGTTCACCATGTTGACCGAGTCGCGTACGGCGACCATTCCCTCGCTGGAAATGTCGTCCACGCGCCCGACGAAGTTCGAGAGGAATGTCGCGCCTGCCTTCGCCGCGATGAGTGCCTGCGTGACGGTGAACAGCACGGTAACATTGGTTTTGATACCCTCCTCGGTCAGCTTTCGGACGGCCTTCATGCCCTCCGGGCCGAAGGGGATTTTGACGACGACGTTCTTGTGCCAGCCGGAAACGATGTGCGCTTCTTTAAGCATCTGCTCCGCATTGTCGCTCGTCACGACCTCGGCGGATACCGGCCCGTCAATCATCGAGCAGATCTCTATGATCGTGGTTTTGAAGCCCTTCCCCTCTTTCGCGAGCAGGCTGGGGTTCGTCGTCACTCCGTCCACGAGTCCCATCTCCGCGACCTGTCGGATCTCATCCAGGTTCGCCGAGTCAATAAAAAATTTCATAGGTAAGCCGCCTCCGGTTTGAATAGCGCGGTTGCGCGTTACGATCAGTGTACCCGAAGGCGGCGGTTTCTACTGTGGGGCTGGCTGTCCTTCCGCTTTCATGTTCGTCTCGATGACCCGAGACCGCTTCAGGAACCACTGGCCCCCCGTTTTGATCCAGAAATCGCGCCCGCGCCCCGTGTTCTCCAGGTTCATGGTGATCCCATCGGAGCGGCGCATTTCGAGGATGCTCTTGAAACTCGACTCCACGGTGGCCGTGTTCCCCTTCGTGGTGATGCCGGATATGTCGAACTGCGGGCGGATTGCCTGGCACCCCGCACTGAAGAGCGACTCCATATCGCTCTGAAGCTCGGCGGATGACTTCTTCTGTCCGTTAGCCAGGATACAAACATAATCTTTCGTGTAGTATTTGAAGGCATAAGCGACCTCGGCGGCGGAGCGCACGACGCCCGGTTCTTTAGTCTTGTCGGACTGCTCCTTACTGATCTGGTTTAGCCGGGCGAGAATCTCCTGGCGCGCCTTCTCGGCCTGCGGCGTGGTCTTGGCGGGCGGCGCGGCCTCCTGCGCGAACGCAAGTGGCGCGGCGGCCGGGGCAAACACCAGACAGACCAGGGTGGTCAGAAGCGACGTGGAATGAAAACGCATAGTGGGGGTGATCTTTTCAGCCTCGATTATACCGCCGCCGTTCGGTTTTCGCAGAAAGGCAAGCGGGTATGATAAGGGGCACCGCAGCGACATCGCGCCGAGCCATCCACTATGAACCGACATCACCAATACAGACTGTTCACCACCGGGGCGACACTCGCCGCCATCATATTATCGCTGTCCGCCGCTGGGGCACAGACGGAAGCACCCGCCTCGCAAACGCCGCCCGCCAAAACGCCCGCCTCGCAAGCGAGTCCGAAGGCGCAAACGACGCCTAAAGTACCCGTGACTCCCGCGCAAGACACGCCGAAGGCCCAGGATTCGCCGAAAGCGCAAGCCTCGCCGAAGCCGAAGGCGCAGTCCTCAGCGAATCCCAAAACGAAGGCGACCCCGAAGCCGAAGGCAAACCCGAAAGCGGCTCCCGTCGCCGACACGTCAAACCGGCTCGCGCAGTTCATCGTGCTGACCGACGGCGCGAAAGCGACTAGAAAGACGCGCAAGCAGTTGGGGTTCTCACTCACATCCTCGTCGCCGGTGCGGTTCGCGGTGGACCTGGCGAAACTGAAGGCGACCCTCGGCTCGGTGGCAAAGACGTTTCACACGGACGCGGTGGACGCCCAACCGGTGGTCATGAAGGGCAAGTTCTCTGTCAAGCCGGGGCAGGCGGAACGCTTGTTGAACGTCCCGGCGACGGTGGAGCACATCGTGCAGGGGATCACGGCGAACCCGGCAACGATCCGCTTCCCCGTTTCCGTAAGCAAAAAATCGTCAGTGCTGACCGCCGAGAGACTGAAGGGGATTACGGGACAACTCGCCGTGTTTTCTACGAAGGCGTCCGGGACCGAGGCGCGGGACACGAACATCGCGCTGGCGGTAGATCGGATTGACGGCACTTTGCTCTCGCCCAAGGAGACGTTTTCTCTGAACGAGACCGTCGGCAAACGTACCAAAGCGAGCGGCTTCAAGGAAGCACACGTTTTCGTGGATGCGAAGGTGGTAAACGGCGTCGGGGGCGGGGTCTCGCAGGTGACCGGTACGCTTTTCAATGCCGCCGCTCTCGCGGGCTTGACGATCAAGGAGGTGAACCCCCACTCACGCCCGGTCGCGTATCTGCCGCTCGGGCGGGACGCGACGGTGGCGTACGGCCATAAGGACCTTAAGTTCATCAACAACACTTCCGCGCCGGTCTACATCAAGTACACGTTCATCAAAAAACGGCTGACCGCGACCTTGTGGGGCAAGCCGGTGCCAGGGCGTAAGATTGTGTTGCGACCGAAGGTTCAGCGGCTCGGTGCCGGGAAAATTAACGCCCAACTGTACCGCGTTATCAAACTGAACGGCAAAGTTGTGGCGAAAGATAAACTACTGAGTCACGCCTACCGCTGGACGCCCGGCGCGAAGTAGAACGACCTGATGAGGATCTAAGCCGCCGCACTATGGCGACAGTTTAGATCCCGAGTTCGTCCCACATCGCGTTCACCCGTTGCTTCACCTCTTCAGACATTTCGATAACCGGAGGCCAGCGGCGGGTGAACCCTTCTTCCGGCAGTTTTTGCGTCGCGTCAATGCCCATCTTGGAGCCGTAGCCCGCCGCGCGGGAGGCATGATCGAGGACGTCAATCGGGCCGCGAACGAACATCGTGTCGCGTTCCGGGTCAATGTTGTTCGCCAGCACCCAGAGTACCTCGTTCAGGTTCTGCACATCCACCCATTCGTCCACGACCACGATGATTTTGGTGAACATCATCTGGCCCAGTCCCCAGATCGCATTCATTACCTTTTGCGCGTGGCCGGGGTAGCGTTTGCGGATCTTCACGATACACAGGTTATGGAAGACGCCCTCGACCGGCAGATTATAGTCAATCAGTTCCGGCACGAATAAACGCACCAGCGGCAGGAAAATCCGCTCCGTGGTTTTGCCGAACCCCTGATCCTCGATCGGGGGTCGCCCGACGATGGTCGCGGGATAAACGGCGTTCTTGCGCCGCGTGATCGCCGTAACACGGAAGATGGGGTACTCGTCCTCCAGCGTGTAAAACCCGGTGTGATCCCCGAACGGTCCCTCGGTACGTCGCTCGTTCGCGGGGACGTAGCCCTCCAGCACGATCTCGGCGTCGGCGGGGACTTCGAGCGGTTGCGTGACGCAGGGCACCAACTGCACCGGTGACTTACGCAGAAAGCCGGCGAACACCATCTCGTCAATCATGTCGGGCAGCGGCGCGGTCGCGGCGTATGTCAGCGCGGGATCGCCGCCCAGCACCACTGCCACCGGGATATTCTCGCCCCGCGCCTCGTACTCGGCGTGGTGCCGCGAGCCGACCTTGTGCCGTTGCCAGTGCATCCCGGTCGTGTTCCGGTCATAAATCTGCACCCGATACATGCCGACATTGCGCTTGCCATCCGCGCCTTTCGTGAACACGAGCGGCAGGGTGACGAACCGCCCGCCGTCCAGCGGCCAGCACTTCAGCACCGGCAACGCGAGCAGGTTCACGTCGTCGCCGGTCTGGACAACCTCCTGACACGGCGCGGAGCCGTGGAACGCTTTCGGAGCGGTGTCCTGGCCGATCTTCGCGAGTCCGGGCAGGAGCGCAGCTTTGCCGAGCAACGTTTGCGGCATGTTGCCGGGCAGTTGCACCAGCCGCTCGATAGATTTCGCGATTTCCTCGACATCGGACACGCCGAGAGCCATTGCCATCCGCCTCATGGTGGCGAAACAGCCGATAGCGACCGGGATCGTGCTCCCCTTCGGGTTCTCGAACAGGAGCGCGGGGCCGCCCGACTTGACCATGCGGTCGGCGATCTCGGTTATCTCGCACACCGGATCAACCGCCGTCTGGATGCGCTTTAACTCGCCTTCCGACTCTAGCCGCTTGATGAACTCCTGGAATCCGCCCGCGTATGCCATACTTTTTTCCGTGCCGTTCTCGCGAATGTTTGAGTTTGTGAACAGGTTCACAAAGTGCTACGATCAGTGTACCTTTAGCGGCCGCAGTTCACAAGCGATACAGAAACGGGAGTACCAACGCAGATGGCGATGCCGAAGAAAGGTTCGCGTTCTATTGTCGTGGACGACGTGCCGTATCGGTTTAAGATTGGCGGTTGCGGAGGATATTTACAAGTCGCGGTCAAAGCCGTGGCAGAGGGGAACCTCACAACGCTTCTCGTCAATACGTCGGTTCGACCGCCCGTAGACATATGGCTTCTCATAAATGAGCCGGAAGAATTTGCAGAAGCGTTGGCAAAACGGCCAGTGTATGTCACGACTGCCGCAGTCGAGGCGTACATCCGGCAAGCGTTGACGGAAGGCTGGAATCCGACGACAAAGGGCAAGCCATTCCTCTTCGTCGCGGACGCGGCGATGGCGACGGGCAAGACGTAGCCCGTCGCAGCGAGCAGGAACGCCGCGACACACGCCGCAACAGGTATAATCCCGTTCATGACACCGATTTCAACCACGCCCCGCGTCTCCGTCTCGACCTGGGCACTGCATTCCCTGATCGGCACGACCTACTCTGGGCGTCCCGGACAACCGACCGCGCCCCTGATCGGTTCCGCGCCGGGCAAACTCGACCTGCTCGATGTTCCCGCCGCGCTCGCGAAGCACGGCATCCGGACGATGGAGTTGTGCCACTTCCACCTGCCGCCCGACCCGACGCACCGCGAGGAGTTCCGCGCCGCCGTCCACGAGTCGGGCATCGAGTTGTGGAGCCTGCTCATTGACGACGGCGACCTGACACACCCCGAACACGGACAGCGCGACACCGATTTCGTGCGCGGCTGGCTCGATGTCGCCGGGATGCTCGGGGCGCGCTGCGCTAGGGTCATCGCGGGTAAACAGCCGCCGACCACGGAGAACCTCGCGCTCGCCCGCGAACGGTTCGTCGCGCTCGCCCTGGACGGGTACCTGCACGGTGTGCGCGTGATGACCGAAAACTGGTTCGAACTACTCTCCGCCCCGGAGCAGATCAACTTCTTAATGCACGAGTTGAACGGTGCCGTCGGACTGTGCTTCGACTTCGGCAACTGGGATCACCGGCCCGATAAATATGACTCACTGCGACAGATCGCCCGCTACGCCGAGTCGTGTCACGCGAAGTGCCGCTTCGACGCGGGCGGCGTGATGGACGAAACGGATTGGCGGCTGTGTCTGGATATCCTCGCCCGCGCCTCGTACGCGGGGCCGTTTACGCTGGTTGCCTCCGACCCGAACGACACCTGGGGCGGGATCGAGCGACAGGCGGCGTTCCTACGCGAGAACGGGTACACTCTGGACGATCCGAGCGTGCCCTCGTAGGCACATACCACGCGGACTCTTATTTTCCTTCTAGAAAGTGCTTTATGAACGAACCGATTGATCCATTTACCCGTCGCGCTCTGCTCGTGACCGGGCTTTCTACCGGCTTCGCGCTCGCCGTCCAGCCCGTCGCCGAGGCCGTGGTCACTACCGACACGCGCGGCCTCATCGCGGGCGAGACGAAGGTCGCCGCGCCGGACGGAGTGCAGGTTCCCGCGTACCAGGCGTACCCGGCGAAAGGCAAAAACTTCCCGGTCGTGCTGGTCGTGCAGGAGATATTCGGCGTCCACGAGCATATCAAGGACGTTTGCCGCCGCTTCGCGAAGCGCGGCTACTACGCCATCGCGCCGGAGTTGTACGCGCGCCAGGGCGACGTGTCGAAGATCACCGATATCAACAAGATCATCGGCGACGTGGTCTCCAAAGTTCCCGACGAGCAGGTGATGAGCGACCTGGACGCGACCGTGGCGCACGCGAAAAGCACCAGAGTCGCGGACACCTCGAAACTCGCGATTACCGGCTTCTGCTGGGGCGGGCGGATCGTCTGGCTCTACGCGGCGCATAACCCGGCGGTGAAGGCGGGCGGCGCGTGGTACGGCATGATCGCGAAGGGCTTCAGCGCGGGGAAGAACCCGATTGACATCGCGCCGACCCTGACGGTGCCGGTACTCGGCTTGTACGGGGCGAAGGACACCGGCATCCCGCAGACCGATGTGGAGGCGATGCGAACCGCTCTCGCGACCGGGAAAAGCGGCTCGAAGATCATCGTTTATCCCGACGCCGGACACGGCTTCAACGCCGACTACCGTCCGTCCTATAACGCGAAGGACGCGAAGGACGGCTTCGCGAAGCTACTCGCCTGGTTTAAGGATCACGGCGCGTAAGCGACAAGCGGCGCGGGCGAACCTAGACCGGTTCGCCCGCAATATCTTTAGCTTTCGTCGCCCACTCCTGAATCCGGATAACCCAGATGGATTTTCGCTCGCCAGCGATACCTGCTTTCAGGAGATCGTTGATCAATTGATCGGTCAGCCGGGGAGCACGACGCTCGTCCCACGCGCCGAGTAAGTTTCGCCCTCCAAGACGTAAATAGTCGCGCTGATCCCGTCCTCCTTGTCCAGGCAGATCTGCCAAACCTCCGGGTAAGGCCACGCCGCGTACAAGCCCATTTTGTTCGCGGAAGAATGGCTGACTTCCATTTCTATAGCCAGAAACGGGCTGGGATCGTTCGAGCCATCGGTAGCCTCGTCGAGCAGGAGTGTCGGGTTCAAAACCCCCTTCCGCATTCCCCCGCTGATGTGTCTTCGAGCCGTAGTCCTCGACGGGAATGTCCCATGCAAAGGTGATCGTTCCCACAGGGAGGGCGACGAGGCGGTTAATTCATTCGTGTTCCTCGAAAGGCATAAGCATCTCCAATGTCGTGCCATCGTATGTGAGGCGTGGGACCGAACCATCCTCGCGGTCATCGCACAAGGAGCGGTAAGTCGCCGGGGAGATCCCTTCGTAACTGAGCACCCAACTAGCGGAGGGCGAGGTTAGCCAGGCGTCACCGACCAACACCAGCTGGCCCTCGTTGAAAGACAGGCGCGGGAAGCGGTTCTCCCCCCGATCCACGAGAATCAGTTCAAGGGTTTCCCACCGGGCTGGCGAGAAGAGGACGGCGCGCCGCTCCCACCGAGGGAACGGCGTGGGGAAGTACGACGTGGCACAACCTGCGTGTGAACATCCGGAATGGTCAGAACAGCGGTCATATTCCTGGCCTCCTTACTTGAGTATCGCCATGCCCGGCTTCTGCCCCGGCTTCTTCTGCTTGACGAGCACGGTGTCGTGCCGCTCGGATTCCTTCGTGTCGGGGTAGTCCTTCGTGTAGTGAAGCCCCCGGCTCTCCTTGCGCTCCTGCGCGGAGCGGATGATCAGTTGCGAGACGAGACACAGGTTGCGTAGTTCGAGCAAATCTTCCGTCGGGCGGCATGTCGCGTACAGCATCTCCACCTCCTCGGCGATGACGTTGATCGCGGCGGACGCCTGCGCGAGCCGCTTGTCGGAGCGCACGATGCCGACGAAGCGTGCCATAGCGGTCTGGATTCTGCCTTTAAGTGCCTGTGTATCGGCGATCTGCACGCGGCCCCGGTACGGGCGGAACGGCTCGACTTGGGCGCAATCCACGGTCGGCAGGGTGTCCCCAAACTCCTCCAAAAACTCGAAGGCGCGGTTGGAGAACACCAGCCCTTCCACGAGCGAGTTGGACGCCAACCGGTTCGCCCCGTGAACCCCCGTGCAGGTGACCTCGCCCGACGCGAACAGGCGCGGCAAACTCGTCTGGCCGTCCAGATCCGTGATCACGCCGCCGCACGCGTAGTGCGCAGCGGGCACGACGGGGATCGGCTCGGTGGTCATGTCAATGCCGTACGAAAGGCACCGCGCGTAGATGTTGGGGAACCGGTGGCGGATCTCCTCCGCGTCCAGCCCCGTCACGTCCAGGAACATGCAGGGCGCGTTCTGCTTCTTCATCTCGGAGTCAATGGCGCGGGCGACGATGTCGCGCGGGGCCAGATTCCCCCGCGCGTCGTAGTCCTCCATGAACGCCCGTCCGTCCTTGTCACGCAACGTGCCGCCTTCGCCGCGCACCGCCTCGGAGATCAGGAACGACCGTGCGCCGGGATGGTACAGCGTGGTCGGGTGGAACTGAATGAACTCCATATTGCCGACGGTCGCGCCGGCGCGGAACGCCATCGCCATGCCGTCGCCCGTGGCGAGCGGCGGGTTCGTGGTGTGCGTATAAACGTTCCCGCACCCGCCCGTCGCCAGCACCACCGCCCGGTTCGCCAGGAATGTCACGATCTCACCGCCCGACGTGTCGAGCACGTAGATGCCCGCCACCATGTTCTCGCTCTCCGGCGACTTCGCGAAGTCAATCCCGGCGTGATGCTCGTAGACGGCGATGTTCGGGTGCGCGTTCAGCTCGGCCACTAGTGCCCGCTCGATTTCGCGCCCGGTCAAGTCAGCGTTGAACGCGATCCGCCGCCGCGAGTGTCCCCCCTCGCGGGTCAGGGCAATCTTCTCGACCCCGTCCGGGCCTTTCTCCGTGTTGAAGTGCGTGCCATACTCGATCAGTTCGCGGATGCGCTCGGGACCCTCGTGTACCAGCACCGAAACGGCGTCTTCGTGGCACAGTCCGGCACCCGCGATCAGGGTGTCCTCAATGTGCAGGTCGAACGAATCGTCGGGAGCCATCACGCCCGCGATGCCGCCCTGCGCCCAGTTCGTGTTGGAGTCGGCGCGGTCTTTTTTCGTGATCACGGCGACTGTGCCCAGTGCCGCGGCTTTCAGGGCGAAGGTCAGCCCGGCGATACCCGAGCCGAGTACCAGATAGTCGTAGGTGAGGCACGTGTCGTCGGAAGCGTTGGTCGTGAGGTTTGCGGTTCGCGGGAGTTTCGTCTCCGCTGCGTTAGATGTTGCGGTCGCCATAGCGAGTTATTGTATCGCGTCCTGAAACCCGGCGTCGTGTGGTGGCGAATGACAGAATGACGTAACGCGATCGCATCGCAGATTGGTTGCTCTGGCGGCGGCGCGGTCGGCTGACGGTGGGAACGGCCCGCCGACCGCCCGCGCCGCCTAGCCCCGCACAGGCTCGCGATACGCCGCCGGCTGGTAGACCCGGATGTAGTCCAGGAGATACGTCTGCGGGAACGCCACCGCGTCAATGCCGCGCATCCCGCCCCAGTCGCCGCCGACGGCCAGATTGACGAGCAGGAAGTGTCGCCGGTCGAACGTCCACGGCTCCGCGTCAGTGCGGCTGTAGGTCCAGTATTTACGGTTGTCAACGAAGAAGTCGAGGCGGTCGGGGTGCCACTCCACGGCGTAGACGTGGAACCCGTGCATCGCGCCGGGGATGGTAACGCCACCGCCCTTCGACCAGTGTTTGCCAGACGCGTCGCCCTGGTGCAGAGTCGCGTGGATAACGCCCGGGTCGAACCCGACATGCTCCATGATGTCAATCTCCCCGCACCGAGGCCAGCCGACCGTATCAATATTCTCGCCGAGCGTCCAGATAGCGGGCCACGTGCCGCGCGCCCCCGGTATACGTGCCCGCGCCTCGACACGTCCGTACTGGAAGGCGAACTTCCCCTTCGTCGTCATGCTCGACGACGTGTACTCCATACCCTGGAACGGTTCGCGGCGCGCCTCGATCACCAGTTTCCCGCCCTCGACGCGGGCGTTCTCCGGGCGGGCGGTATACATCTGCGCCTCATGGTTGCGGACGCTACCCATCTCAAAGTTCCATTTAGCGGGGTTGGGCGCGCCGCGATAGTTAAACTCATCGGCCCAGATAAGCTTCCACCCGGACGGGAACGGCGGTATAGTTGTTGGCATGATGCCTATAGTACCCGATGCGCGGTTCGTCTGGAAGTACACCGACGTTGATACCCTGGTGATCAGAGACTTTTACTCACCTTTCGGATAGCGACTGATGTGTGTTCTGAGATTGACCACCCTGCGGGGAAAGTACCGGCAAGAACCGTTTCGTAGTAGAGTAGCTCAAATGTCAAACAACATACGACCGAAGATCGCCCTCTCGCTTCCATGCTTGGACGCGGTAATGTTCATTGTAGGGATGGGTATTCCTTCATCACTCCCGGTTTCGCCCCGCGTCCTGATGATCAGGCGGAGCGGAATCATTATTTTTGCGATGGGTTCGCTATTGAGATACCTGTGACGACGTCAGAATGACAACATATAGGCCGATCTCAGGACACGCCCCCCGCGATCTGACAAACAAATATGTGGCCGAAACCAGGACGCGGGAGGCAGGTAAGTGACAGAGAAATCAAGGCTCTCTTTGTGGGGATGCTCCTGTGTAGACTTATTGCCGGAACGCTTCCTTTCCTGCCGGATCTACTATCGAAACCACAGAAGATCACGTGCCTCGGGTTTACGATATTCTTCGGCGGTATGTCGCTCGCCCTCTACAAGCAACTAAGTACGAAACACGACTGAGCGCGTCGGTTCCTGATAAAGGTCTTGCCTGTCACCCGATGATTCCCATCAGGTAAAAGCGGCAGGACCAGGGATGCCGGTTTGCACATGATCATCGCCAATCCACCTTCGCGAACAGAAGAGGATGAAGCATCAACCAATCCCCCCCAACCGACTGGTAAAACGCATAGACTGTTGCATCACCGAGTTGCGTCGCAGGTTCGGATTGGTGATCCTCCTCAGAAACTTCACGGCGTACTCCTCGCTCCCGGATCCGGTGGCGACTTCGGCGCATTCGGAGGCGAACGAGTCGTAAAAGATCCCGCCCCAGTACGCATCCAGGGTGAACAAGATGTAGTCGAAGATACGGCCGCATTTCACTTCCGCACACATCTGGGCCGCCTTGATGAGGGACTGTATCCGCGCGCCCATGTCCCCTATATACCTCGACAACAGAACGTCGTCCGGGGTGACGAACTCAATGTCGAAGGGGATGCGGGCTATGACTTCGAAAAGATAATAATCAATGTCGTCGAGGTAGGTCCTGTCGTCCCCCGCTCCCGTAGACGGCGCGTCATTCACGAGGGCGGCGATTCTACCTTGCAACCGTCGCAGGACAAAACTTGTTTTATCTGAATGGATTGCCACTCCCACTCGATACCCACCAGATCATCATATTTCATCA
>JAYUUO010000043.1:0-16875 GCA_043754515.1 Armatimonadota bacterium | reverse complement strand
AATGCGCCGGGAGGGTATCGACTTGCGCCCACCGCCAGGTTTACGTTGGTATTCTTTGCCTCCCACGCGTTGCCGTTGCGGTATGAGTGGTTCGACCATTGCCAGAGATCCTCAGATACTTCCCAAGATTGATATTGTCGCGACACGAGTTAGAACCTCTTTATGGGAATTATACAGGGTTATTTAAGGATAGGTTCTTAGCCTGGGGATCATAAAAGGGTGCCCGCAGGGTTGTTAGGAAACGTCTTCCGCTACCTGGCCGCTCCCGAGCACATTCGCGAGACCGTCCATACCACAAAGCGCACAGGCCACCGAACACTCCGCGTTGGTATCTTCCACACCTCACTCATATTTCAACTATTAACAACTCAACGCGGTTATCAGAGCTAGATGGTGCTTCACCTTCAATACTGTCAGCCATGAATGAAAGCATCCTCACGAAATCATCAACGAATACTCGATTGGTGAATTTATTACAAACCAGAATTAACCCGACCGAGCGGGTAACGCTATCGGCGATAATGCGGTCGTACAAGTGGTCAAAGAGAATGCCCTGATGACTCTCCGGCTGTTTGAGGATGCCACATGAGACGAACGCTTCACTGAGCTGGTAAAGGTTTCTGACGTCTGAAATGTTCACGCAGTACATGACGGAATGTCTGAGTTCAAGCCCGCAACTGCGGAGTATAAACGGTTGAAGTCTCTTTTCCACTTTCTTCTGACTTTGCCGTAAGTAGTTATGCAGGTAGTGGCTTCGCCGTGCGGTTCCGTTTCGGTCAATCTATCGCTCCGAAGTGGGCCGTCACCGTCCAAGCTGGGCGCGAAGATCACGCATCCCAATCCCGGAACGCATCCGTTCTCGCCCCGCCCGCGCCCAGGAAGTGTGATTAGTGCGTCGCCCGAAACGTGCCGACGTCCCGCGACTTCGGCCACGACACCGACACCTCCGACAGATGAAGGGGGACGCCCCACCCTAGTTCGCGCCCGACGCGCACTTTAAGGTGATCCCCCGGCTGCCCATGCCGCGCGGTTTAGAACCGAATCACGGAGCGGATGACGTTGCCCGTCTCCATCTCGTGGAACGCCGCCTCCACGTCCTCCAGGCCGATCTCCTTCGTCACCATCCGGTCGAGATCTAGCTCCCCCCTCAGATACAGGTCGGCGAGTAGCGGGAAGTCCTGCGAGGGCAGGGTGTCGCCGCAGTGGCAGACGCGGAGCGCGGCTTTGTTCCAGTAGACGCCGGTCGCCATGTCGCCCAGGTTCAGATTCACCGCGTCCGTTGCCGCCGGGAAACCGATCGTGGTCGCAGTCCCGCCGTACGCGAGCATCTTGACCGCCTGCTCTGTACACATCGGGATGCCAGTCGCCTCGAACGCGAACTCGACGCCGCCGTCCCAGCCGTCCTCGGTCAGTTCGCGCACTGCTTTCACTGGGTCCGTCTCACGGGCGTTGACCACGTGTGTCGCGCCGAAGTCTTTCGCCCATTGCAGTTTCGCCGGATTGACGTCCACGGCGATGATCTGCCTCGCGTGCGCGATCTTCGCGCCCTGGATGACGGACAGGCCCACGCCGCCGCAACCGATCACCGCGACCCGCGCACCGGGGAATACGGGGGACGTGTTCAGTGCCGCGCCGACGCCGGTTATCACGCCGCACGCGATCAGGCACGCCTTTTCAAGCGGCATTTCTTTCGGCATCTTGATCGCGGCTTTACTGTGGACAACGGTGTGCGTAGAGAACGTCCCGCAACGGAGTACCTGCGAACACAGCGCGCCGTCCGACTTACGGTGGATGCGCTGTTTCGGGCGGAGCGCGGCGTAGCAGTGCCGGAGGTCGCCGCGCATACAGGAGGGGCAGACGCCGCATGGGGCGCGGTACGCGATCACGACCGGATCGCCGACCGACAGGTGCGTGACGCCCTCGCCCACCGCCACAATGTGGCCCGCGCCTTCGTGCCCGAGAACAATCGGGAACGCCATCCCGTTCCCGTTCAGATTCTTCACCGTCAGATCGGTGTGACACACACCCGACGAATGCAGTTTGACCAGTACTTCGCCCGGTCCTGGCTCGTCCACGACAATATCCATGATCTCCGAATCCTTGCCCGCCTCGGACAGGATCACGGCACGCCCCTCATACGACATAATCTATAACTCCCTTTACGGTTTCTGCTCGTTTCCGCGTCGGGCACCGTGCTTCCTGCGTCGCTCCCCGATTTTTGCGAGAACCACGGGGGAAAGTGTGTCTGCGGGGAGGGCGCGGTGTGGATACTGGCTCGCGCTAGCCCTCCGCGTTACGGCTTCCGCGCTTTGTCTGCCGGTAGGATCGCCCGAAGCGGCCCCGCCGCGTCGAGCGATCCCCTCAGTTCGGCGAACGGGATCTTCGTCGGAAACGCCCCTTCGGCATAGGAGGCGACGTCGTAGGGCGCGAACAGGAGCGTTATCCCGGCGGGAGTCACGCACCAGTTTCGTAGATGGTCTCTGTCCAGTTTCTTGATAGAGTCTTCGCCGACCACCGAGGACGCGTTGAGTGCTTTGAGTTTCGGGAGCGTCACCGGTGTCAGAACGGCGTACGGGTCAGTGCCGCGCGTGAACAGGTCCGATAGCGCAAGAAGCTTCGCCGCGCCATCTATCATCCCGAAGGTGAACGCAGGGAAGTCCGTATTGGGGTGCACCCCGCCGCTGAACGAATATCGGCTGAAGTAGATACTAATCATGTCCGGGCGGGCGAGGGTGATCGCAGGGTGTATCTCGAGTTCATACGCTCCTCCGGGGCCACGCGTCCCCTGCCCTCCCGCGTCGCTGTCCTCCAGCGATAGTCGGATGAACTTGGCCGCTTCGTGCTCGGCATACTCCCGTAGCGAGCGATTCGCGAGTCGGCTCACCGGCGACCGGGCGGAGAAGACGGGGTACGTGATCGAGATGTCGTACCGTTTGGCGCGTTTCTTGCGGAAAGTTACGTAGCGCGCCTGCCGCTTCGGTACTACAATCGCGGAAGGCACCGGAGGCGCGGCGCGAACCGTGAGCGGAATGAGGAGGCATTGAAGAGTGGCAAAAGCAACGAATAAAAGTTTCATCACGTGTAGGTTTGTCTTTCACAAGGCGCGATTCCTTCCTACTTCACCGATTGTGGGACACTGAAATTGTGGGACACTGGACGGATGGATGAGCCGGACCGTTTTCTTGCCGAACTCGCGCGGCGATACCCGCTGACGTGCGTCTCCCGGCGTTTCGGCGACCACGAGTTTCACTTAACATGTGTTCGCGACCAGGATGCGCTCCTCGCGGGGGTCACGGACGAAGCGGGGGTGGACGAATTCCCGTTCGGCCTTCTTCTCTGGCCGTCTGCCATCGCGCTCGCCGAACAGATCGCGCGTGAGCCGGGCCTGGTGGCGGGGAAACGGGTGCTGGAGATCGGCGCGGGCGGTGTCGGATTGCCCGGCTTCGCCGCGCGCGAGGCAGGTGCCGCGAGCGTGTTGCAGACGGACTACCATGCCGAGTCGCTCGCGCTACTCGCGCGTAACGCGACGCAGAACGGCTGTGCCGGCCATGTACGGCAGACAGCTGGCGACTGGAGGGCGTTCCCCGATTTGGGGCAACCATTCGATGTCGTGATCGGCTCGGATGTGTTGTACGCCCGCCCTTTGCACGACGCGCTGATGGAACTATTGCCCCAGCTAGTCGCGCCGGGCGGACGGTTACTGATCTCCGACCCAATGCGTCCGCAAGCCCTGGCATTTATCGGGCGGATGGAGATGGAGGCGATTGACACGTGGCTACTGCCGGTAGACATGACCGGACACCGCGTGATTTGTCCAGATGGCAAGTCGCATGAAATTGCTATTTTCCGCGCGATACGCAAAGAATTGTGAAAAAGTTCACTGCGAGCGGGAACTTTTTACGCCGCTCAGTCGTTAATACACACGTGATCTCCTTTTCTCTCCACGTGCTTTAGTGGGAGCGGCGGAACCTTGTGTGCCCGCCGCTTTTTTCTGCCCGGATTCTTTATTGCAAATCACTTACAATAAAAAGTATTAGTCCAGCCGGAGTTCGCCGACTGTGTAGAACGAACCGGTGACCACGACGTAGCCGCCATCGTCCGCCACCGCGCCCGCCCCGTCGCCACTACTGCTATCATGGAGCGCGTCGCGTGCACCCGCCTTCAGCCCCTCGCTCACCGACTTCGCCACGGTAACCGGCAAACCAAGTGACCGCGCGGCGTCCGCGACCTCCGACGTCGGCTTCGGGCGGAACCGGGGCGCGACCGCAACCACGCGGCGTGCCAGCGGGGCGAGTTCGGCAAGAAAAGGAAGCGGCTCGTGCGACTTACTCATCCCGACAACTAGCGTCGCCCTCCGCCCCGCCCCGAACTCCTTGCGTAGCGCGTCCGCTAGCACCTTCGCCGCATCCACGTTGTGCGCGACATCCAGCACCACCGGGACCGACCGGTTTTCCGTCCCTTCTACGTGCCGACGGATCAGATCGAACCGCCCCGGAAGTGTCGCTTTCCGCAAGCCGTCCCGGAGCGCGGCGGCGGGAACCGTCGCGGCACCGTTCTCCTGAAGCACCCGGAGCGCGGCGGCGGCGCACGCGGCGTTGCGGAGTTGGAACGCGCCGTGGAGTGTTAGCTCAAACGGGCGCATCGCGTCCGCCTCGGCGTCGCCGACCCGGATCAGCGGCACGCCCTCATGATTCGCTACTTCCCGTATCACCCCGAGCGGCTCGTCGTTCTCGACGGCGGTCACGCACGCCAGCGAGCCGCGCTTGATGATCCCCGCTTTCTCGCCCGCTATCTTCCCGAGCGTGTCGCCGAGCAGGAGTTGGTGGTCCCAGCCGATGGTGGTGATTACCGACACGAGCGGCGGCGCGATGACATTCGTGGAGTCTAGCCGCCCCCCGATCCCTACCTCGATTACGGCGAAGTCCACCTTCTTTTGCGCGAACCAGCGAAAGGCGACGGCGGTTTTCATCTCGAACTCGGTGATCTGTCCGTGTTCCGTTCCGGTGAGCGTTTCGACATGGGGACGGATCGCGTCTACCTGCGCGATCAGTTCGGCTTCGGGGATAAGCTCGCCGTTGATCTGCCACCGCTCGCGCACGTCCCACACGAATGGCGACAGGTACGCCCCTACCCGGTACCCCGCTTCGCGAAGCACGGAGGCGAGGAACGTCACGGTAGAGCCTTTACCATTCGTGCCGGCGACGTGCAGATATTTTAGACCCTGGTGCGGGTCGCCGAGGAGCGACAGCAAGGCGCGGAACCGTTCGCGGTCGGTTTTCGGCGCGAACTCGCGCAGACTGCCGAAGTAGGCGGTCACCTCATGAAGGGTGGGAGAGTCAGTCACTGTCCTGATGGTACCACGATGGAAGAATCGAGTCGGCCCGACAGGCGCGACCTACCAGAAACGCTTATCGTTCAGTCCCGCGCACGTACTCGTTCATCATGATCGCCGCGCTCACCGCGACGTTGAACGACTTCGTGACGCCGAACATGGGGATGTGCATCAGCCGATGACAACGCGCGACGAGTGCTTCGGGCAAACCGTCCTCCTCATGCCCAAAGCAAAGCAGCGTCGTCTTGTCGTAGTCGAACGTGCTGTCCCAAACGCTGACCGACTTGCCGGGGATCAGATCGCAACCGATCACTTCGTCATACTCGCCGAGGACCGTTTCGATCTCCTCGACGAACTTCAAATGCTTGATGATCGAGTACGCGTACGTGCCCACGCTCGGTACGCGGTTGAACCGGCGGTGGCCATACAGAATAATGTCCTGACCCAAAAACCCGGCGTGCGTACGAACCGCGTTCCCGACGTTGACGTCGTGCTTGAGGTTGCAGAGCAGGATCGAGAACTTGTGCCGCTTCGTCTCCAGGTCTTTGAGGATGGCCTCGTCGGTCAGCCATTTGTACTGGTCAATCACGTTGCGTGGTTTGTCGAAGTCAACTATCGTGTTCATGGCGGTTCCGTGGTACCAGCGCGGCGTGCGCTGGATCAATCTTCTAGCGTGCCGCGAACTGACGCAACGTGAAGCGGGTTACGGCATATAAAAAGCCCCCGGTCACGATGGATGTCATCGCGATCAGGGGCTTTTCCAATCGGGGCGGCGGGATTCGAACCCACGACCTCTGCGACCCGAACGCAGCGCTCTACCAAGCTGAGCCACGCCCCGTTGTGTGCATCACACACTCATCGCTTGGGAAGGTTTACACGCTCCCGTGTGATGTTTACGAGGGTCATATTATCGTGTTTTCAAGGGGTGTGCACGTTCGATACGCAAACGAGACAGTTTTTTTGACGAGACTATGACAAAAAGCACCCGATGTGGCACGTGCTTTTTACCCGTGTTACGATAGCCCTGCTAACTCAAGGAGCGTACCTTTTTACATGACCGATCTTCCCCGACCGGAGTACCCCCGACCGCAGTTCGTTCGATTAGATGATAACAACCGCCCGAAATGGCTCTGTCTCAATGGTGCCTGGGAGTTCGAGGCGGATTACGGCGACACCGGCGTCGCTCGCGGGCTGAAGGACCGCGCCCTGACTGGTACTATCCTCGTCCCCTTCTGCCCCGAATCCGAAATGTCCGGCGTGCATCATGTTGACTTCATGAGTGCCGTCTGGTACCGCAAAACCGTCACCATACCCCCGGAATGGGGCGGACTTGGGGTGCTACTCCACTTCGGTGCCGTTGACTACGACGCCACGGTCTGGGTGAACAACACTGAAGTCGCGCGGCACCGGGGCGGCTTTACACCCTTCACCGCCGATCTGGCCCACGTTGTGAAGGCGGGAGAGACCGCGGTGATCGTGGTCCGCGCCCGTGACCGGATGAACGAGCCGAAGCCGATGGGCAAGCAATCCAACCGCTACGCGCCCCACTCCTGCTTCTACACGCGTACCACCGGCATCTGGCAAACCGTGTGGATGGAGCCGGTCCCGACACCCGTGTCGCTGAAGCGCCCGCGCCTGACGCCCGATGTCGCAAATTCACTGATCCGGCTCGAACAGCCTCTCACGCGCAACCTGCCCGGCCTCCGGCTCCGCGCCACGCTGACCGACGCGGACGGCATCATCGCCACAGCGGAGACGCGCGCCGACCTCGACTTCGCGCCGCGCCTCGATCTGCCCATACCCGCGGATCGTCGCCGACTCTGGAACACGACGGACCCGCACCT
This sequence comes from Armatimonadota bacterium, assembly GCA_043754515.1. Taxonomy (GTDB): domain Bacteria; phylum Armatimonadota; class Armatimonadia; order Armatimonadales; family Armatimonadaceae; genus JACMIU01. The sequence continues at coordinate 9,699 of JAYUUO010000043.1, read as the reverse complement.
GTACGGCGTCGCCATCGAACTGCTGAACGCGGACGGAACGCGACTCGACCGCGCCGAGTCGTACGCCGGATTGCGCTCCCTCTCCATCGTCGGAAAAAAGGTATGTATTAACGGCGAGTCGGTGTTCCAGCGGCTCGTGCTGGATCAGGGATACTGGCCGCAGTCGGTGATGACCGCGCCCTCGGACGACGAGTTGATCGCCGATATTCAGCGGTCGCTCGACGCCGGGTTCAACGGGGCGCGACTACACCAGAAGGTGTTCGAGGAGCGGTTCCTGTACCACGCCGACCGGATGGGCTACCTGTGCTGGGGCGAGTTTGCCGACTGGGGCTGTAGCGGATACGGGCCGAACAACGACCATCAGCAGCCCGGCGCAACATACATCACACAGTTTCTAGAGGCACTGGAGCGCGACTACTCGCACCCGTGCATCGTCGGCTGGTGCCCGCTCAACGAGACGTGGCAGGACAACTCGGACACGATCCGGGTGCTCGACGACGTAACGCGCGGCATGTTCCTGGCGTGCAAAGCCATGGACACGTCGCGCCCGGTGCTAGACGCGTCCGGCTACGCGCACCGCGTCCAGGAGGCCGACATCTACGACAGCCACGACTACGAGCAGAACCCGGCGAAGTTCAAGGCGAAACATGCTGGACTAGCCGAAGGAGAGCCGTTCATTAACAAAGGGACGATGACTTCGTCCACTAACAGCCCGGCGATTAATATTCCTTATAATGACCAGCCATACTTCGTTTCCGAGTTCGGCGGCATCTGGTGGAATCCGGCCGCGTTCGCGAGTAAAGAGTCCTGGGGCTACGGCGAGCGGGTGCGCAGTATCGCGGCGTACTACGCTCGATTCGAGGGGCTGATTAACTCATTGCTCGACGATCCGAACATGTTCGGCTACTGTTACACGCAGTTGACAGACGTGTACCCCGAGGAGAACGGCCTGTACACGTTCAAGCGCGAGCCGAAGTTCGACACGCCGCGTCTGAAGGCGATCCAGTCGCGCAAAGCGGCCATCGAAGAGTGACGCGCGAGGGATGAAACAATGAAGTTCGCCGCTTACCTAACCCTGATCGGGTTGACACAGATCGCGCTCGGGTTGCTCAGCCCCCTCTTCGCCCCGCTCGCGGGTCTGCTAATCTGGTCTGGTCTGAGTTGGGTCGCGGTCGGCGTCGCGTACTCCGCGAACGCGGCGTGGATCTTCGGCAAGGCGGCGGGCGGCGCGATGAGCGGGGTCAGTGTCGCGCTACTGCTACCCTATCTGGTTGTGACCTGGCTTCTGTGGCACCTCCAGAACGTGCGGTCGGACGAGCCTACGCACAACGAGATCGTAGGCGGCATGTGGCTGGGCAGACGTTGCGGCGCGGCGGAGTTACCTCCGAACATCTGAACCGTCGTGGATTTGACCTCGGAGTTTCCCGAACCGGGCGCGGTGCGTGCCGGGCGGGAGTACCACTGCCTCCCGACCCTGGACGCCTCCTCGCCATCGTTGCCTTCGTTTCAGGCACTACTATTGGTGGTGGCCCGCTCGCCGGAGCCGATCTATATCCACTGCGCGAAAGGGCACGGCCGCTCGGCGATGGTGGTGATCGCACTATTGCTCGCGCGCAGCCTGGCGACAACGGTATCGGACGCGGAGCGGATAGCGAAGCAGGCACGCCCCGGCGTACAGATCAGCACGCACCAACGCCGGTTGCTGGAATGCTGGTGGGCGGCCATCGTCACGGCATAGCCGCGCCCGTTCCCGCGCGACAGAGTAGCACCGCCAAGTCGTCGTGTAAACGCCCTTCCGAGGAGCGGGCGAGGTCGCGGAGCACGGTCGCCGTCGCGGCGAGATCCGCCGCGCCGTACGACACGTAAACGGCGATCCGTTCGGTGTCCACGTATTTAAACAGGCCGTCTGTCGCGACGAGAAGCGTCCCCGATGGCGGCGTTGGGAGTGCGAACGTTCGTGAGTACGACCGCGAGGAGCGGGAAATCCGCAAAGACCACGGTCTGGCGGCGGATGTCCCAGTCCTGTTTTTGGAGGTGTACATACCCGACGCATCCGACTTTGAAGCCGACATTCACGTGCGTGGTGTGTCGGTAGACAACTATCACATCCTGCGTGTAGAGGCGACCGCTATCCCGAACGGCATCGCGGCGACACTTTTATACCTACGCGACGCAACAGGAAAGACGCCCCACGCCTACTTCCACTGGAGCAAGGGCAACCCATTCCTGTTCCTGCTCCTGTACCTGCTGTCGGGTAAGGGCGACGTCGCGCCGGTGACGCGGGAGGTGCTACGCATCGCGGAGCGCGACCCGGAGCGACGTCCGGTGATTCATGCGGCTATGTAATGATTTGACGCCTGCTACGCCGCGTGACTAGTTGACGTGCGTGTCCTGGAACAGAGACTCTGACGGCACCCATCCCTGGGCTATTTCATCCGCCTTAGACAGCCACCTGATTATACGTGACTCCGGTGCTACGGACTCACCCCAGTATTCGACGAACAGGGCGTCGTCCATTCGTAGCGCGGCTTCCCGCATCTCCGGCTCGATTTCCATCACTGCCCGTTGCACATAAACACCCCCACGTGTCTCGTCGGTCGCCATTGCTACACTACCAGCGGAGAACAAGTCACGCGTTTGGGGACAAAGCACGCCGTGATAAGTGAACAAGAAAATCGCGGGCCCGTTGTACTTGTTTTTGACGCGCGACCCGGCCAATACTTGCGGACAAAGCAAAGTAGCTTCCGCGCGTAGTCGCCGCTTCTCTTCCATGGACAAATTCATATACAACCTCGGGTTGATGTCCATACCATGATTCTGCTCCGGGCTATCTTCGAGCCACCACAAATGCTCACCTTCTTTGAGCCTTTTCTTTGCATACTGGCGAATGAGGTGCATTTTCCCCTTTTCGTCGCGGGCACGGAACTCGTCATAGGTAACTCCGAAGGTTTGAAAGAGCGACGATCCCTGCGACATATCCAGCTCGAACCGGGGGACATGCGAGGTTCTGACATGGATCACACGATCCTCATAGCGACCCCACTTAACTTCGGGCAGTCCGCCCATCTTCCCGAAAATGACGTAAAGGAGAAGGGGTAAGCCTCCCTGTGCCGGCCGCATGAAACCCGCCTTCCAAACCCGGCAAACAACCAGTCATACACGATCGCGATCGCGAAGATACCCCCGCGATTAGATCCTGACCTAGGAGGTGATTCATAACGGGCACCACAGTCATTTTTTTCGTGGTAATTGCCGGGATGTAGAATAGCTCTTGGAGCGGAGCAGGGACGGGTACTGGCGGATGTACCAAGTTAGCCGACTCGACAACGGCGTCCGGGGGTTGCTCATTGATGTTCGCAGTATACTACCCATCTGAGCGGCAAACCATTGGCGTGATGGCTGCTCTGTTCTTTCGGCTTTGGCATATGGGCTTCTTCACACGGATCTTAGCACCATTCACATCGCCGCGGACTCAGCGTAAGTGGTACCCGACCGGGATACGCAACCGGTAAAGTTTGACAGGTTCTTTTTCATCTTGTCAGAGGTTCGAGTGGGAGCACCGCGCTCATCTCTATGATCGCAACGCCTCCACCCGATAGGGGGTTATTAATGCGTAATGGAAACCTCGATTGATGTTTCGCGCGATGGTCCTCAAGGTGTGCTTTGTTAGCACAAGTAGGCTACCGTAGCGGAGTTGTACAGAAACTGGATCGTCTCCTGACACCGCAGACGATACCCATCTATATATCGGACTTCGACCATGTTGTTCTGAGTAGCGACATCGGCGGGGAGTGACGGAAAGCCATCTTACGGCCTCGCCCCCAACCGACTAGACGAAACAGTCAGGAGATATACGCAAGGCCGGGCTGGTCTGCCACAGCGAACCGTAGACAGACCGGTCGGCATCGCCTATCATCATGCACACGAGTAAGCCCCCCGCGAACTCGCGGGGGGCTTGTTTCTAACACTGCCGAACGCGGACTAGAACCGGTAGTGCGAGAACGCCTTGTTAGCTTCCGCCATCTTGAAGCCTTCTTCACGCTTGCGGATCGCGCCCCCGGTGCCATTCGCGGCGTCCAGGATCTCGTTCGTCAGCTTGTCGGTCATCGAGCGACCGTTGCGGCGGCGCGCGTACGTGATCAGCCAGCGGATGCCGAGTGCCTGGCGGCGCGCGGGCCGCACTTCCGTCGGCACCTGGTAAGTCGCGCCGCCGACGCGGCGGGGCTTGACTTCCACGACCGGCATCACTTTGCGTAGTGCCTCGTCGAATATCTCGATGCCGGGGCGGCCTGTCTTCGTCTCGACGTTGGTTAGCGCTCCGTAGAAGATGCGCTCGGCGACGGCTTTCTTGCCGTCCACCATCATCCGGTTGATGAACCGGGTGACGAGTTGGTTATCGTAAATCGGGTCCGGAAGCACTTCGCGCTTCTCGGCGGGTCCTTTTCGTGGCATGTGTTTGTATCCTTACTTCTTCCCGCCCTTGACAGGCGCGGCGGGCGCGCCCGGCTTCGGCTTCTTGGTCCCGTACTTCGAGCGCGACGACATGCGGTTCTTGGTAGCGGCGGTATCGAGGGCACCACGGACGATGTGGTAGCGGACGCCCGGCAGGTCCTTAACGCGGCCGCCGCGGATCATGACCACGCTGTGTTCTTGCAGGTTATGTCCGATACCCGGGATGTATGCAGTGACCTCCAACCCGGACCCGGCGAGGCGGACACGGGCGGTCTTGCGCAGAGCCGAGTTTGGTTTCTTCGGGGTCATGGTTCGGACGATGAGGCAGACGCCCCGCTTCTGCGGGTTGCCCTTGAGGGCGGGCGATTTCGATTTCTTTCGCACCTGGTCGCGCCCTTTGCGCACCAACTGGCTGATTGTCGGCATTCTTACTCTTTCTTTTCGTTTGCTCTGGTCGCTCGCGGGCGGGGACGATTCCCAGCTCCGCCGGGACACTGCCGCTAAGCGACGCCGCGAATGTGGCGTCGTCCGGTCTCGTCCCGCACACGCAAGCCGGAAGGGTAAGGAATACCTCCGCACGACCTACTGCGTAACCTCGGGAGTATACCGGCTGGGAAAGGCGGTGTCAAGAAAAAAACGGGGTCTAACGCGAACACGCGCCGAATCAGCAACCACGCCGCGCGTCCCCGCGTGACGAAATTGCCGGTAAAATAGTCACGTGATTTTCCGGTTCAAGCCCCGCCCCGTGATTACGTATTCGGAGGAATTACGATGAGCGACATATGGACACAGGCGCGGCGGGCGGCGACCGTTCTCCGCGCCCGACTGACGGGGGACGCAGGGGATGTCGTCGGCACGGACGCGGTTGTCGCCGCCGCGCTCGCGAACGCCGGACTGGGTATCTTCCCGCGCTCCCCAAGTGACTCTCTACTTTCGGGGGCGCACGCCGTTCTGGATCGCGATTCCGACGCGATTTATGTACGCGATGACCTGTCCCCCGCCCGCCGCGCCGTTCTGATCGCGCACGAACTGGCCCACTTTCATCTGCATCCCCATTACGTCGCCTCCGCCGAGTACGAAGGGTCGGGCGAGAGCGACGCGCCGGACGAGGCGTTTCTGGTCGGCTACGGACCCCGCGAGCGGCGTGAGACCGAGGCGAACGCCTTCGCCCGCGAACTCCTTCTCCCCGCCCGCGCGGCGCGCCATGCCTTTCACGAAGCCGGACAGTCCGCGTTCGAGATCGCGGATCGGTTCGGGGTCCCGCCGTCCGTGGTGTTCCGGCAACTACAAACGGCGGCGGTAGAGCCGGACCCTGCCCCCGAAGCGGCACCCCCAGATCCGCTCACGCTCGATGATTCTCAGCGTGCCGCCGCCGAGATTCTCCGTGGCCCGCTCCTGCTAGGGGCCGGCCCCGGCACTGGCAAGACCCGCGCGTTGGTCGCCCGCGTTCAGCATCTCCTCGAAACCGGCGCGGCACCCGAGGAAATCCTCTGCCTGACTTTCAGCCGCAAGGCTACGGCGGAGCTACGCGAGCGGATGCACCGCTACCTGCCCGCGAGCGTCGCTTCGCGGGTGACCGTCTGTACCTTTCACGCGTTCGGCCTGGACTTGCTCCGCCGTTACCACCGGTTCGCGGAACTGCCCCCGCGCCCGGCCCTGCTGTCGGACGCCGAGTCGTTCGCCCTGATGGAAGACCGAATCGCGGGCTATGTCGGCGGGTCACTTTGGTTCCCACACGAACCTACCTACCCACTACGCGACTGCTTGCGACTCATCGGGCGGTTGAAAGAGGAGATGGTAACGCCTGCCGAAGCGAGCGCACGGGCGGCGGCGACCGGCGACCCGAAACAGATCGCGGTCGCCGCCATCTACACCCGCTACGAGCAGACTCTCCGCGAGAAAGGCGCGCTGGATTCGGCGGATCTGGTCTGCCGCGCCGTGACGCTACTGGAGGAGAACGACGTCGCGCGGGGGAAGGAGCGGGAGCACTGGCGTCATATACTGGTAGACGAGTACCAGGACGTGAACCGCGCCGGGGCGAGACTAGTACGACTGCTCGGCGGACACGGCACGGGCGTCTGGTGCGTCGGCGATCTGCGGCAGGCCATCTACCGGTTTCGGGGCGCGTCCCCGGCGAACGTGACGCGCTTCATGTCCGACTTTCCGAACGGCGTCCGGCGCGACCTCGCCGTAAACTATCGGTCACTCCCGCCACTCGTCGCGTGCTTCGGGCGTATGGCGGGCGGTGACGCCGCGCTCTGGCAGGCCAACCGCGAAAACGGCCCGGTAGTGCCGCGCGTCACGCTCGCCCTTGCGGCGGACGAGACGGCGCAGGAAGGCGGGATCGCGCGGGAGATTCTCGCGCTCCGGCGAGACGAACCGTACGCCCGGTGGGCCGATTTCGCCGTCCTCTGCCGCACGAACCCGCAGGCGGCCGCGATCCGCGCCGCGCTGACCGGGCGCGGCGTTCCGGTGTCGGGCGCACCCGCCCCACTGGCGTGGCTACGCGACGCGACCGTGCGCGAACTTTTGCTCCTTATGTCGCTAACGCGCGGCGCGTCAGCCGCGCTCGCCGACCGCGTGGGCCGCATACTACCGCCCTCCCTCGCCACGAAAAGCACGCCGACCGTGTTCCTGGACGCCGCCCTGTACGGAGACGTCGGGCTGGCGCGCGGCGCGGGCGATCCCCGCGCGGTTCGGACACTGCTCACCCTCGCGCGGAACTTCGGCGAGCAGTCGGACGTGTTAACGGGCGCGGGCGAGGCTCCTAACACGGCGTTCCTGCGCCATGTCCGGCGCGTTGGGCGGCTCGGCACCGACCCGAACCGTGGCGACGCCGACAACGCCGGACCAGAGCAGGATGCGGTGTGGGTGATGACCATTCACGCGGCGAAGGGGTTGGAGTTCCCGGTCGTGTTCGTTCCCAACCTTTCGCAGGGGCGGTTCCCCCCGCGCTCACGCCCCGCCGTGGTTGACGACGGGGACGCACGCTCGCTCCTCGGGACAGATGCCGGAGACGACGAGGAAGAGTCTCGCCTGCTGTTCGTCGCCATGACCCGCGCCCGTGACCGCCTATTCCTGTCGCTCGCCGAACGGTATGACGGTCGCTCGGCGCAACCCTCCCCGCTGATTGCCCCGCTCGGCGCGATACCCGAAGTGGTTCACGCGCGGTGGGTGTCGGACGCGGTTTCCGACGCGGCACCGTCGCGGTCCGCGCCCGACATGTCGTCGGGTACGGTTCCCACGCCGCGCCTCCGAGAGCCGGGCGGTCTTCCGCGCGACGATCATCGGGACGACGGGGACTCGGAGTCGGAGTCCTTACCCCCGGTACACGCGCGGGAACTAGAGCAGTACCTGCGTTGCCCCCGCCGCTACTATTTCGAGACGCGGCGCGGCTACGGGGACACGCGGGAACGCACCGCCTACGACGCGCTCAAGAAGGCGTTCCGCGCCGCGCTCCGCGACCGACGCGGCGTGCCATTCGCGGACGCCTGGCGCGACCTATCTCTCGCCGAGGGCAACCCTTGGCGGGACGCATACCGGCACGAATGGGAAGCGGTGATGCGGAACATGGAGGACGTCACCGCCGTGCCGGAGGCGACGCGCTACCGGGTCGAACTCGCGGAAGGAGCGGTGGAAATCGCGGCGGATCACGTCGCGCCCGACGGCACCGTGGAGCGGTTCTCGTTCGCCGGATCCGCGGAGACGGGCCGCCGGGACGCCATTAACACGCTCCTCTTCTCCGCCGTGCCGGATGGCACCCCGGTGCGCGTGCGTCACGTCCGGACGGGCGAGGAACGCGCGCTCGAACCCGCGCGGCATCCCAGCACGCGCCGCGCCCGCGAAAGTCACCTCGCGCGCTATAACGGTGCTTTGCGCGGCATCCGGCTGAACATGTTCCCCGCCGTGCCGGAGGAGGCGGGCGACTGCGCGGACTGCGCTTACCTTCTGGTCTGTGAGCCGGGCGACGAACCGTGACGGACATATCCCGCGCGAGGGCGCGGGCGAACCCGGCGCGGGGCTGATAGGGCAAAGTCACGACGCACGCGCGAAAACTTGCGCGCCCGTGAATCCCTTGTGTATGGATCAGTTCGCGCATGATCGTCTGATTAACACATACGGCTCCAACTAGAACTTCAGCGGAGCATGGCGGCGGGACATGGGCAAGATCTTTAAGAGCCTTTACGTCGTGTCGGGAGGCACGGTTAGCCCCGCTACCACGCCCATAGGGAGCACCATTTCGCTCCACTCGACACCCGCCGGATACTATGTCTCCACCGACGAGAACGACGCTGGGTCGAGGCTGAACCCGCTCCGGGCGGCATTCTCCACCAACGTCGGCACCTGGGAGTGGTATCGCGTGGACGACGCGAAGAACGGCCCGATCGCGCTTTTCAGCGTGAACCGGAATCTTTACGTGTCCGTGGATAACATGCGACGACAAGATACTGCGGGCGGGATGGTCTACCGGCATCGGGGACTGGGAGAAGTTTACCTGGGAAGGGCGCGGCGGGAGCAAGGTCGCGCTCAAGTCCAATATCACGGGCAAGTACGTGTCGGCGAACCTGAACGCCGGCGGCGGGAACCGTCTCGTCGCCTCCTTAGCGGGTAGCGTCGGCATCTGGGAGGAGTTCGAGTGGGCGTCGCAGTGTCTCACCGCTACCTGCTTCGACAACCCGGACTTCACCGACGCGAGCTACACGCGCCGCGAAAGGCAGGTGGATTGGAACTGGCGGAACAGTTCGCCGATCCCGAAGGTGATGGCTCCCGACACGTTCAGCGCGCGCTGGACGGGCTACATCATCCCGCGCTACTCACAGCCTTATACGTTCTACGTCAAGGCACATGACGGCGTGCGGCTCTGGGTGAACAACCAGCAGCTCATCAACAAATGGGCGAACGTACCGGTTGCGACGGAGTACCGGACGGTGACGGTGAATTTGCAAGCCGGGGTCAAGTACCCGATCAAACTCGAGTATTATCAGAGCACGGGAGCCGCCTCCTGTAAACTGATGTGGTCAAGTCAGAACCAGGCGAAGCAGGTCATCCCCGAGGAATGCACCCTGCCCCAATAAATATCCTTGTCACGGGCGGGACCGCGCGTGCGCTCAACGCATGCGCGCGCGGTCTCGCCCGTGACAAGGATATTTAACTCAAGTTGCTACCGTTTGAAGCACCACTGGATGCTCGGTAGCGGCGTGATTTGTCACGGCTTGAAGCACCCGCGGACCCTTGGTAAAGTAGGAT
>JAYUUO010000042.1:0-16987 GCA_043754515.1 Armatimonadota bacterium | reverse complement strand
TGTACCAAAATACATGACATTTAGGATTTACCCGTCGCCGGTGTTTTTCAGAGGAAGCCCCATCAAATAACGGTGGCTCTAAATGTCATGTATTTCGGATAGGGAAACGAAAGCCTAATTAACTGTCTCCGAAGTTGACGCGAACTGCGTCCGGTACACGCACCATATCGAGCCGGAACTGCGGACGAAAACGGTCCCGCGCCGCGTCCGATTGACAGACAGAAACCAGAAGATTCGCTAGTTTTTGTGGGGTCTGTTCGTTCCTTGCGTTCTATACGTACTGGTCTTCGCTCACAGCTATCAGATGGATGGTGCTACAGCGAATCAGAGCGTGGATTGGATGCAGTCCTTTCTGATGCGCCTTGCGTTTGCGTTCGCGCTATTCGTTGGCGCGTTCGGCTATGAAGTTAACTGGGCATGTGAACACCGTTTACTACGAGAGGGTGTCGCGGTGGCGGCATGTGTCACTTCCGGCGACGTCATATTTAATGATGGCTACGTCTACCCTGTAACGTATGAATACTGGACAGGTACGAAAAGACGAAAGAACAAAATATGGGTTCCGAAGGATGTGTACTGCAAGTATACGCGGGGGAACCCCTTCCTCACGGTGTTGTATGACGCCCAACGCCCGGAGTCGAGCATCCCGTACTTCCAGGTGAAAGCGGTCTGTTTCGAGGCCCCTACCATCCGCCCATAAGGGATAGATAAGTCGTCGCGAACGCTTATAGGTATGTGTCGAAAACCTGCGTTCGGGAGCCGCGCATGGAGGGCGCGGCCACCCCGTCCGCGCTACAATGGGGCATGACATCAATCCCTCTTCCCCTCGACCGCGCCCGTAGCACCGAACTGTTCGCGCGGGCCCGGGCCGTGATCCCCGGTGGCGTGAACTCCCCCGTGCGCGCTTTCCGCTCCGTGGGCGGCGAGCCGCTTTTTATCGCGCGGGGCGAGGGCGCATACCTTGTAGATGTGGACGACAACCGGTATCTGGATCTGGTCGGCTCCTGGGGGCCGCTCATCTATGGGCACGCCGACCCCGTGATCCTCGCGGCGGTCGCGGACGCCATGACGCGCGGAACCACGTTCGGCGCGTCCACGGAGGCGGAAGTGCTGTTCGCCGAAGAGATACGTGACGCCGTGCCGTGCGTCGAAAAGGTGCGCCTGGTGTCGTCTGGTACCGAGGCGGCCATGTCGTTCCTGCGGGTCGCGCGCGGGTTCACGGCTAAGAACAAGATCGTCAAGTTCGAGGGGTGCTACCACGGGCACAGCGACGCGCTCCTCGCGAAGGCGGGTAGCGGCCTGGCGACGTTCGGGTTGCCCGATTCCGCCGGGGTACCGGCGGGCGTGACGGCGGCGACGCTGACACTCCCGTTCAACGATCTGGACGCCGTCGCGACGCTTCTGGAGTCGGACGATGACATAGCCGCCGTGGCACTGGAGGCGGTGGCAGGGAATATGGGTTGCGTCGCGCCCGCGTCCGGCTACCTACAAGGCTTGCGCGCGCTCACCCGCGAGCACGGCGTGCTACTCCTATTCGACGAGGTGATGACCGGGTTCCGACTCGCGTACGGCGGGGCGTCCGAGCGTTTCGGCGTGGTACCGGATCTCTGCGCGGTCGGGAAGATCGTCGGCGGGGGGCTACCACTCGCCGCCTACGGCGGGCGGGCCGACATCATGGACTGCGTGGCACCGGTCGGCCCGGTTTATCAGGCGGGGACGCTGTCCGGAAATCCACTCGCGGTCGCGGCGGGGCGGGCAATGCTCCGTAAACTGCGCGAGCTACCGCCGTATGAATACCTGGAAGCGCAGGTAACGTTGCTCTGCGAGCGGCTTCGCGAAGGGGCGCGCCGCGCCGATGTTCCGGTGATCGTGAATCAGGTCGGCTCCATGTTTACTGTCTTCTTCACTGGCACTCCGGTCACGGACTATGCGACGGCGAAGACGAGCGACACGGCGCGCTTCGCCCGGTTCTTCAACGAGATGCTGAAGCGCGGCGTGTACCTGCCGCCGTCGCAGTTCGAGGCGGCGTTCGCGTCGGCGGCGATCACGCCCGAGGAGTACCGGCGCGTCGCGGACGCGGCGGACGAGTCGTTCGCCGCGCTTTGATGGTTGGCCGTCGTGTGCTTCGACAGCCAACCTGTGCCCTTCACCGCTCCGGGCGCAACAACGGGAAAAAGATCACGTCTCGGATGCTCGCCGCGCCCGTGAATATCATCGCGACGCGATCCATCCCCATCCCGAAGCCGCCGGTCGGCGGCATGCCGTACTCCAGGGCGCGGAGGAAGTCCTCGTCCATCGGCTGCGCCTCGGCGTTGCCCGCCGCCCGCTGGGCGACCTGCGCCTCGAAACGCTCGCGCTGATCGAGCGGGTCATTGATCTCCGAGAACGCGTTCCCGATTTCGCGCCCGGTCATATAGATCTCGAACCGCCGCGTCAGGTTCGGGTTGTCGGGACGCTTGCGGGCGAGCGGCGACGTGTCGAGTGGGAAGTCAGTGATGAACGTCGGCTGGATCAGTTTCGGCTCGGTGAAGACCTCGTGTAACTTCTCGATGATGCCGCCGATCATGGTCTCTCTAGACGGGTCAACGCCGACTCTTCCCATCGCGGCCTTCGCGGCGTCCAGCGAATCGAACGCATCCGGCGTGATGCCCGCGTTCTGTTCGATCCCGGCGAGCATCGGCAAACGATCCCAGGTTTTCGCGAAGTTCAGCACGGTGCCATCCGGGAGCATCAGCGTCTCGCCCCCGGTGACCGCGCGGCAGATATGGCGGAACATGCGCTCCACGATATCCATCATGCCCTCCAGATTTGTGTACGCCTGGTAAAACTCCAGCATCGTGAACTCCGGGTTGTGCCGCGTCGAAATCCCCTCGTTGCGGAACACGCGCCCGATCTCGTACACCCGGTCCAGCCCGCCCACGATCAGCCGCTTGAGAGGCAACTCCAATGAGATGCGCAGATGCAGATCTAGGTCCAGCGCGTTGTGGTGCGTGTGAAACGGTCGCGCGGTCGCGCCGCCCGCTTCCGTTTGTAGCACCGGGGTTTCGACCTCCAGGAAGCCCTCGCCGTCTAGAAACGAGCGCGTGGCGCGGGTGATAGTCAGCCGCTTGACCAGCACCTCGCGCGCGTCCCGGTTCACGAACAGATCCATATACCGCTGTCGGTACCGCATTTCGGTGTCCGATGCTTTGTTCGCCTCGCCTTCCGTGCCGTCGTCTTTGACATATTCCTTGCCGAGCGCGGCACCGACATCGCGCAACGCCTTGGCGAGTGGCAAGACCGACTTCGCGTGTACCGAAGGCTCGCCGGTTTTCGTGCGGAACACGAATCCCTCCACCCCGACGAAATCGCCGATGTCGAGGCCGTGCCGCAACGCGTCGTACGTCGCTTCGCCGATGTCGTCGCGCCGCATGTAGAGTTGTGCCCGACCGGGGATCCCGACCGGCGCGTCATCCTGCACCGTCATAAACGCGGCTTTGCCCATCCAGCGCACCGCGACGATGCGCCCGGCGACGCGCACCGTCTGCTCTAGAAGGTCATCGCACTGTTCGTGTATCCGGGCGAAGGAGTGCGTCCGGTCGAATGTTTCCGGCGAAAAAGGGTTCATGCCCGCCGCCTGTAGCGCGCGAAGCTTCTCAAGTCGCTCCGGAATAATGCCGGAGGGAGGGTTCTGGGGTTCGTCCATGCGCTTAGTTTACCGTGTTTAGTACCGGTTTTTGGGGGCGCGGCACGGTAAACTAAGCGCGGAGGGTTCGCCTTTTGTTCCGCCCACGTTCCGCTACGCTACTCACCACGCTCGCTCTGTCCATAATACTTGCCCTGTCCGGTTGTGACACCTTGCGCAAACTCGTCTCGCGCCCGCTCCCGCCCCGCCCCCCGGTCGCCGCGTCGCCGTCGCCCGTCTCGTCGGTCGCGCTACTTGACACACCGTTCGACAAAACGGTGTACGCCCCGATGAACGGCCGGTGCCTGTCCACGCGCATCCCGGTGATCATGTACCACGACGTGGTTAAAAAGCGCGGGCGCGGCTCGGTGTGGTTCGACATCACCGAGGGCGAGTTCCGGGAGCAGATGGACTATCTGTCGGAGCACGACATAACCCCCATCACGCTAGAACAACTGCACCGCCATCTGACGCGCGGCGAGGATATTCCCGCGAAGTGCATCGTGCTGACCTTCGACGATAACTATCAGGGCTATTACGACAATGCGTACCCGATCCTCCGGGAGAAGCAGTTCCCGTCGGCGATGTTCGTCCATACGAACTTCGTCGGGGACACCACCGGCTCGCACCCGAAAATGGATTGGGATACGCTCAAGACGCTTGACGCGGGCGGGCTGGTTACCATCGCCTCGCACACCCTGTCCCACCCCGCCGATATGGCGAAGTTGCCGGTCGGGGAGCAGGACAAAGAACTGACGCAGTCCAAAGCACTGCTCGAAAAAGAACTGGGGCACCCGGTGCCTTACTTCGCCTATCCGAACGGCACGGGGGACAAGGTGACGTTCGAGGCGGCAAAGCGTGCTGGATATACGATGGCGTTCACCGTCGAAAACGGCTCTGCCGAAGAGTCGCCGGACATTGTGACTGTAAACCGGTACATCCACACGCGGCTTAAGCAGGCCATTGAGGAGTGTGACAAGGCGTCGGAGGACGCGCCCGCGTCCGTGGTTGACCTTTCGCTGATCACAAGCGGGCCCGTGCGGCTCAAAGTACAGCAGTTCGACGGCGTGAAGTTGGGCGTCGTGTATGGCGGAAAGCCACAAACCCTGCGGGCGACCTCGGAGCGGCAGAGCGTCGGCGAGTTCGTGCGGCAGGTCGGCGGCGTCGCGGGCATGAATGGCACCTTTTTCGCGGACGCCGCCCTGCGTGGCACGAACAACGTGCTGATCGGGCCGAGCAAAGCCGGGAACGACCCGCTGTTCATACCGGAAGAGTTCGTCGCGCATCTCCCCAAACTGCGCAACCGCCCGCTCGTGATCTTGGGCGGCGACAGTATCGTCTTCCTTCCGTTCCAGCCCGGCTGGATGAATAACGAGGAGGCGATTAAGAAGGTGTTGCCGTCCTATACTGACGCCTTTTTAGCCGGGGCGTGGATCGTGCATGGCGGTGTGGCGCGCTCCCGCGAGCAGATGCAAGCGTACGCGGCGACCGACTTCAACGACCCGCGCCGCCGCGCCTGTTTCGGCGTCACGGCGGATGGCGAGGTCGCTCTGGTCGGGTCGCTCGAAGTCATCACTACGGAAACGCTCGCCCGCGCGGCGGCGGCGGCGGGCCTGACCGAGGCGGTGCTGGTTGACTCGGGCTTCTCGACCTCCATCGTGTTCGATAACAAGATTCTCGTCACCGGGCATACCGCGCCGAACCTGCCATCACGCCCGGTGCCGCATGGCATCGTCGTCACCGGCACCCCAGAATCGCCCACCGACGACGAGACCTTGAAAGCGTTCACCGAGGCGAAGGAATCCATCGGCGCGATGTCGGCGGCGGAAGCGCAGTCAGAGATCCCGCTCCCGAAGCGACGCGGGCACCGTCGCCGCTAGCGGGTGCGACAGATGCGCGGCGAAACCAGAGCCGGTATTCGGCGCGGATGTTCAGCCGGGCTGAACATCCGCCCGCGTTCTACATCTTAACCCTGCTTCCGTGCCCTACATCTTCGGAATCTCGACCTGTAACAGCGCGACAAATCGGCGCAGGGCGGCGGAAAGGTATTTACCGCGGTGGTAAACTAGCTCGATGCGCCGACCGGATTCGGGCGGCACGCCGGTTAGGGATAGCGTCGCGAGCGTGCCCGCCGCTACCTCGACGCGGACCGCCAGCTCCGGCAGGAGTGACACACCCAGGCCCGCCGCGATCATGCGCTTAATGGCTTCCACGTTGTCCATCTCCATGGCTGGGGAGAGGGGACTGCCCAGCACGCCTTCGGCGTAGCCGCGCAGGTTCGTCCCAACTTCCATTAGAAGGAGTGGTAACCCCCCGGCGAGGAGCGTCGCGGGTTCCACGGACAACTGGTTAGCGAGTGGGTGCGATGGCGGGAGAACCACGCATGTGGCGAGATCCGCGAGTGGAAGCGTGGTCATCGTCGCGTCGCCGGCTCCGCCTGCCGGACCGGGGCCTGTCGTCACAAGCCCCACGTCGGCGGCACCGTTTCGTACTCGCTCGCGCACCCGCTCGGAGACTCCCGTGTGTATTGAAATCTCCACGGCGGGGTACGCCGTTCGGAACTTCGCTAGCAGACCGGGCAGGAGATACGTCGCCAGCGTGCTACTCGCGCCGACCGAAAGCCGCCCCATGGAGCCGGATTCGATGTCCGACACGGCGTCCCTCGCTTCCCGCGTGAGTTGTAACACTCGCTCGGCGTAGCGCAGGAGCGTCTCACCGGACGGTGTGAGTTGCACCGTGCGCCCGAGTCGGTCGAACAGCCGCGTCCGCAGTTCGGACTCCAGCGAGGCGACGGCCCGCGTCACCGCCGATTGCGTCAGGTGCAGGGGTTGCGCGGCGCGGGTGAAAGACCGCTCCCGCGCGACGGCGACGAAGGCTTCTAGTTGGTGTAGCTCCACGGGGCCTGATCTATCGCCATCACGGATGACCTTGAACAAAATATGAAAGTAGGAACAGCCCCACGATTACTAGGTACGCCACTATCCAGACCAAGAGGGGTGGGGCGGGGCCGATTTTCCCCTCAATTACACGCTCCGGAACATTCGCGCGGAAGATTTGGACAAACTCCCGCAAGGAAATCTCGTCTAGCTTCAAACCCAGCGCGTATTTCGTCTTAGGCTTGGCAGGGTGGTGGTATATCAAACAAACCCGATTTTTAGGCGACTCAACTATTAGCGAGTCTACCTCATCCCACGTTAGCTGATCAGTATGATCCCGCCGAATCACATACTCGAGCACCAAAGCGACAATAACCCAGCCGAGAAAAAAGGCGAACGACACGAACATTAGCAACGCCCGCGTACTTAAAGGTAGCACGGCTTTGCCTGTTATAGTAATTCTTCGCGGTTCAAAAATGACCTGCCCCGTCCGAAAGTCGGAAATCTGGTCGTTCCACTTCTGTCGCCCCGGCTTCGTCACTATGGGGAATGAAATCTGCTCCACTGACCATGCTTGACGGGCAGCCAGACCCGCCGTCGCCATCCCTTGCATCACGGGAAGGGGGGCTACGCTTACTTCTCTTTCATGGGTCGGCACCGGCTGCTCGGTCATGTCTACTCATCCCGTTCGTGACCGACGCGCGCGGTCGAGCTACTGTATCATATAGTCAATCGGCTTGAAGGCGTAGTTGTTGCCCATTTCGGCGGAGCAGGCGGTCAACCCGACGACAATGTCACGCTCCGCCCGCAGTTCGATGTATTCGCCCGCTTTCGATAGCGGGGGCAACACCGCGATTTTGCCGGTTTCGCCGTCCACGGCGACGTTCATGAACAGATTGAACGAGGTCGGGATCTCCTGCGGCTCCATGCCGAAGGGGGCAAGGTTGCGCCACAGGTTCTCGTAGCAGGACGGGTGGTACTCGGTGGTATTGTAGATGATCGAGAACGTTTCGGGCGAGCAGGGCGTGAGCAGGAAATCATGCCGCCCGCAGGTGTCCGCCGTGATGGTCAGCAGGGGGCGGCTGTTCTGCGAGTAAAGCACGTGCCCCGTAATCAGATAGATCGTCTCGGCGTAGTCTAATGTGCGCCCGGAGGAGAGCCATTCGAGCAGGCGTGCCATGGTGCAGCTTGTCTCGTTCGCGGCGAACGCCATCAGGTCCGACACCTGCTCGCCGCTCGGGTCCATGACGCGGAGTGTCTCCCCCCGCCGCAGGAGGAACGCGGTGCCGGACTGGGGCGGTATCCGGCCACTCTCGCGGGGGGTTATTCACAGGAGGTTTCCCCGCGCGTCGGTCTCCGCGTCATCAAGGTGAGAGACCTTGTGGGCGTGGAAAGGGCACCGCCAGCTACCCTCCACCTGACGCCCCGAGTATTGGCGCGCGTCACTCGCCTCGCCGAAGTCCGCAAGATTCAGGTTGATGTTGCCCTGTAGCGCGGTATCACGCGAGCGCATGATATTCTGCATCCGCTCGAATTTCCCCGCTTCGCGCAGTTGCTCAAACTGGAAGTGCGCGTTGAACACCAGCGTCGGGAAGGGGCAACTGCGAGTGAACCGGTTACTCACTGGGTGCAACCCAACGACGAAAAATGCCCTCCCGCCGAAACTCCACGAGAAATGCGGGCTTGCCGGGTCATTGCTCACGGAGTCATTCCAGACCGATACGTCCGCGTCGCGGTCGTGTAGTGCCTGGAGTTGCGACCAGAGCAGTCCCTCGAATGCGCCCTCGTTCAACCCGGAAGGTCCCGTGAATGTCGCGACGAAGGTAAAGAAGCCGCCCTCCTGGAGTCGAGTCTGGTCGTTAATAAAAAGATATATATCACGGGCGAGCGCGTCCGGCGAACCCAGGTCATGCCGGTAGGAACTGAACCGGTAATTGTCCTTATTAAACGCCGACTTCGCCGTGACGCAGGTAAAACGGGGGTTCAAAATCAATGCTCGAAACGAGTCGTGTACGAACTCCGCGACCGGATCCGGCTTGCCGAGCGGGTCTAAAGGTGGGGTTAACTTCCCGTCGCGGTACGCATAAAATGTGTTCGGTGAATCGTGGTCGGGGTCCTGCGTCCCCAGCAAATTTCTTTCCTCAATGCTTCTTACCATGAGTGCGCTACACCGTCGTTTCTAGATCAGATTGGCGCGATGTGCCCGAAACGCCCCCATATTGTATCCACGGGCGGGGCGGAGGAAACCGCTGATGGCCATGATCATTGAGGGTTCGCCGCGCCTCCGCGAAGCCGGGGCAATTCGCGCGTTTGACGCGCGGCGACCTGACGTGCTACACTCACATGGAAAGTCACACGGGTAGGGTGAACGAATGGCAAGTAGCATAGAGGTAGCAGAGCAGATCCGGCAGGTAGTAGAGCGGGTGGAAACAGTCGTAATCGGGAAGCGCGACGTGGTGGAACTGGCGGTCGTTTCACTTCTGTGTAACGGCCACTTATTGATCGAGGATATCCCCGGAGTTGGTAAGACGACGCTCGCGAAGACGCTCGCGCTGTCCCTCGGCTCGGCGTTCAAGCGGATCCAGTTTACGCCTGATCTCCTCCCCGCCGACATCACGGGTACCTCGATTTACAACCAGAAAAACCTCGACTTCGAGTTCCGGCAGGGTCCCGTTTTCGCGAATGTGGTGCTCGCCGACGAGATCAACCGCGCGACGCCGAAAACACAGGCGGCGTTGCTGGAGTGTATGGAGGAGTTACAGGTGACGTCCGACGGCGTGACACACCCGCTCCCGCGACCCTTCTTTGTAATCGCGACACAGAATAACATCGAACACTCCGGGACATATGCCCTACCCGAAGCCCAACTCGACCGGTTCCTGATGCGCCTTTCTATCGGCTACCCATCGCTCGAAGACGAGATCCGTATTCTCTCGCTCCAGGTCAAGGCGCACCCCATCGGCGCGATCCGGGCGGTGTTGTCTACAGAGGCACTGCTCACGCTCCAGGACGCCGTGCGGGCGGTGCATGTCCATAAATCGGTGCAGGAGTATATCGTAGCCATCGTGACCGCGACCAGAGAGCATCATCAGGTCGAGGTCGGGGCGTCTCCGCGCGGCTCGCTCGCGCTGCTTCACGCCGCGCAGGCACTGGCCGCGACGCTTGGCCGAGACTTCGTGTTACCGGATGACGTGAAGACGCTCGCGCCGTTCGTGCTCGCGCACCGGATCGTGCTGACGCCAGAGACGCGTGCTCGCGGCATCGGGGACACGGCGGTTATCGCCGACCTGATCAACCGGATTCCGGTGCCGGTCGGAGTCGCGAAGGCATAACGGAAAAGGCGGATTCGGTTCGCCAGAACGTTATCGCAACTTTGGCGACGTGGTATTCCTCTAAGGGTAAGCGACCCCGCTTGACATAACGGGGCGTGGGTTCCTATAATCGGGCAGGAAATCCGACTCACGGCACTTTTTATGTGGGCGGAATAAGTAGGAGGATGGCGTTGACCACTTTTCGCGGCACCAATACGGCGTTCGGCATCATGACCGTCGCTACGTCGCTCGCACTCGGCGTTCTCGGCGGATTCACCCCCGCCCGAGCACAGAACATACCAACGGCGGTGATCAAACCGTTCGCGCTGAAACTCGGCGTGTTCGGACCCTCGGAGAGCAAGGCGCGTATGGCCTCGGCGTCCGCGGTATTTTCGCTCGAAGCCGAATACACGACCCAAAATCTTGTCGAACTGAACTCCTCGTACTCGGTGATTTCGGTCGGCTACATTCAGCAGAAAGACCTCCGGATTATTCCGCTCACGATCGGGCAGAACTTCACGGACGGTCGAAAGTCCTACTTCTACGGGCTGGGCATCGGACTATACGACGTGAAAATGAATCTGGCTGGCTTTACCTCCAACCGAGACAAGTTCATCTTCGGGTTTTATGGCACCGTCGGTCTGAACCTGACCAAGCAGAGCTTCGTCGAAGTGAAGTACCACTATCCGTATAAGTACGATAAGCAGTTTGTCGGCGGCCTCGAAGGCATGGTGGGACTGCGCTTCTAGCGTCGGCTAGCGGGGTGGCTCGACCGCTAACAGCCATATACCACAGACCGCGCCCGCGACAACCCCGGAGTCGTTCAATACGAACAGGGCGATCATCGCGGCGACCAGCGCGATTCGCTGACGGTCTCTGTCACTGGCGGCGGGGGCAAGTATTACTTGCCCCCGCCGTTTGCTCCGGTAAAGATTTATCGCGGTACACGCTATCTCCGTGAAAAGTAATACCGACCAGGGTGATGTCGTCAGTAGACGCAAGTTGACCGCGACTTTGCGCCCGATGAGCGCGACGAGCACACCGGCACCGTGGTCTCGCGCCTGCGATACCGCCTCCCCGATGTGGGTTCGGGACGAGGGCGGGCGCGATCCATCCCACGAGGCGAACGCGGCTACGACGGCCACTATCGCTACCGCCGCCAGCACCGCCTCCCGGTTGCCCCGCGCCGTTCTCCTACCCGCGAGCGCGAGCACGCAAAACGCCGCCAGATCGGCGACAAAACCACCCGCGTCCGCACCGAGGGAGGGGGCACCCGAAACGACGGCGATAGCCGCGCCCCCAATTAGAGTGGCGACCAGACCCACGTCCGCTCCGACCGCAACCAGTGCCGCGCCCAGATATAAACCCGACACATCGTTGCCGATCCCGTAAAACCGCGCCGCCTCCAGCACCGAGTAAGAGAACGGCGTGCGCGACAGCAGGTAGCCGCCCGCGAGCGTGTCAGCGACCAGCATCACGACCGCGACCAGGGCGATCACGCGGGATAGACGCTCGAACCTTTCCGGGCGAAATGCCACAAGTCCGGCCAGAACGATCACCGGGATCAGGGCGAGCGCGTACACCGTCCATCCGCCGAGCAACGCCGTGGAGACGGGAGCGGGGACTAACGGCGCGACCGCTATCAGGGCGATAGGCAGCGCAAGAAGGGCGGCACGTATACCGCTACGAATAGGGGCGGAACGCGCGAAGGTGGCGACGGCGAACAGCGCGGCGAGCACCCAGGGTAGTACCGTCAGCCGCTTCTGCTCCCGTGCCTGTAGTCCCCAAACCGTCACCCGGTCCACTAAGAACCGCGATATGTCGCCCGGTGGAGTAGCCAGCATCTCGGCAGGACGCCCGTCGCCGATGCGTTGCTGATCGGGCGGCAATCCGAGGAGAGCGGCGACCGTGGTGGCGACATCCGTGGCGGCGACAAGCCCCGCCCCCCGCCGCGTCGAAGGCGACGTCAGCAGACGCGGCGGTGTGACTCGCCTGTCGCTGCGCCAGTAGAGGAGTGGCGCGACGCGTTCGCGCCGGGCGAGTGCCGCCGGGGACGGCGTGACGCCGACTACGAGGAGTGACACGCCGTCCGGCAGGCCGCCCGGTGCCATCAGGCCATTCGTGAGCAACCGGGCGTCACGAATCGCGCCCGTGCCGACACAGGGATAGACCGTAATCGGAGCGTCACTTCTTTCAACGACCTCGGACAGGCTCGGCGCACCGGGACGGGGCGCACGAGAACCGGCGAGAATCATGCGCAGACCGGCGGCGAAATCAGACTCATCCGCAGTGCCGTTGCGCGTCGGTATCAGACCATAGGCATCGAACCCCGGAAACGCGGTCGGGGTGGTTCGCGCGTCCAGTCCCTCGACCACCACCAGTACCACGCCGCGCGGTGTCGGCGGGAGCGGCGTGGTTCGTGGGGCGAGACGCCCGCGCAACGCCGCGACGCTCAAAACTAGCGTGAGGAGAAGCGCGGCGAGTAAAGTACGTCTCACCGCCCGCTCGCGACCTGGCCGTACAGCGCGAACGTGGCCGCGATCATCGCCGTGTCCGTGAACCGCTCCGCCACCCATCGCGCACCGGCTTGGCCCATGGCGCGGCGTCGGTCGGGATCGGCGATCAGTGCTTCGAGGCACGCGGCAAACGCGGGTGGGTCACGCGGCGGCGCGAGAAACCCGGTTTCGTTCGCGGCGACCGCCTCGGGTAGGCCGCCGATGTTCGTGGCGACGACCGGCAGTCCCGCCGCCATCGCTTCCAGGACGGCGAGCGACAAGCCCTCTTCGCGCGACGACAGCGCGAACAGGTCGGCAGCGAACAGCAGGTCGGGGACCCGCTCCCTGTCATATGCGCCGAGTAGTTGCGCCTTCCCCTGTAAGCCGAGCAGTTCGATGTGCCACTCGAGCGTTTTGCGGAGGCGTCCCTCGCCTGCGACAAGCAGACGGACTTCGGGAGAATGGCGCGACACCAGCGCGAACGCTTCGAGCAGGTTTGAGACGTCCTTTTCTGGCGACAGGCGCGAAAGGCAGACGATCACCGGGGCGTTCATGGGGATCGCGAGGGCGGCGCGTGCTTCTTGCCGCCGCGCTTCGCGCTCCTGTCCGGGAACCACGAAGCGAGTGATGTCAATGCCGTTCGGGATCATCACGATGCGCTCCCGGTCGGTGACGACTCCGGCGGCACTGTCCGCGACCGCCCGCGAGACCGCGATCACCGCGTGGGCGCGGGAAAGCGCGGTCCGAGCCGCCGCTTTTTGTAGCCCATTCAAGTCGGTCGGAACGAGATTGTGTAGCGTTACCACAAGCGGCAACCCGGACGTGACCGACGCGGCGGCGAACAGCGGGGCGTACCGAAGTCCGTGCCCGTGTAACGCCCCGGCACCGTGTTGCCGCGCGAAACGACCGGCGACCTGACCAGCGGCTATCTGGTGGTGGGGTGCTGAGCCTTCCACGCGAAGGGCTAGCCGCGAATCCGGGTCGGGGGCCGCGTCCTCCAGCGTTGTTAGAGTCTCCTCCGGCGCGATGAGTAGCGGCGGCGTTCGGGGCAATGCCGCGAGTAGCAGGGTGCGTACCAACTCGCGCATACCGCCCTGCGCGGGGCGAAGCAGGTGCGCGACTTTGGGAAGTGGGGGGAGTGACGTTGACATTGGGGGCATGATTGGCGGATCGGTCCCGCCATCCGTTATACGGTTCGACGGCGCGGTTCGTTGTCCCTGCCTGAGCCTGCATATCAGGCGCGGGTTTAGCCGTGACAAACCCGCCCGTGACGTCGTATAACAGAACCAGAAGGAATCCCGACAACTTGCGTCTGCCCCGCCCGTCACTGCCGCTACTATTGCTCCTGCCCGCCCTCTGCCTACCGCTCGCCGCCAGGCCGTCCCCGGTTCCGGGTGAAAGCGTCCCCGCCGCGCGAACTAGGGCGGTCGCCGCCGCGAACCTGTACCTGTTCGTGTCGCCGGAGTGCCCGATCGCGAACCGGTATGCGACGCGCATCGCCGAACTCGCCCGCGATTACGCGGGGCGGGGCGTGTCGGTGAGACTTGTCTACAGCGGCGGGGACGCGTCCTTTACCGACGCGCGGTTCGCCCACTGGGCGACGGAGCGGGGTTTGGCAAGCGTGACGCGTATTCGGGACGCCGACGGCACCTTGGCGCGACAGCTACACGCGACGACGACCCCGGAAGCGGTGATTACTGACCCGGCAGGCACCGTGCGCTACCTCGGGCGCATGGATGACAACGCGGACAAGACACTGGTCACTCGTAGCGACGCGCGGCTCGCGCTGGACGAACTGCTCGCCGGAAAGCCGGTCGCCAAATCCCGAACTCAGGCGTTCGGGTGCGCGATTGACCTTGCGATCGCGCCCCTCCGCGTGGCTAGCCCGGCCCGGTCTTTCGTCACTTATGCCCATGATGTCGCGCCGATTCTGAACAAGAACTGTGTTTCGTGCCACCGCGCGGGCGACGCGGGGCCGTTCCCGCTCGACAACTACCGCTCCGCGAAGCTCTGGTCGGCGGCGGTCAAATCGTATACGGCGGCGCGCAAAATGCCGCCGTTCAAAGCCGACCCGCACTTCGGCGGGCCGTTCGCCGACCAGCGCGTGTTGTCCGCTAGCGACCTTGCCACGCTCGCCCGGTGGCACGACACGGGGGCGGCGCCGGGCGACCTCCGGTACGCGCCGAAGCCGCCCGCGCCCCGCGCCACCGAGTGGGAACTGGGCAACCCGAACCGGGTACTGAAGCCCGCGTCCGCGTACACCCTGGATGCGGACGGCGGCGACGTGTACCGTGACTTCGCGGTCGGGGACGCATTCCCCGAGGACACGTACATCAAGGCGATTGAGTTTTCGCCGCAGAACCGCGCCGTGGTGCATCACATGATCGTGTTTCTGGATCTGACCGGAGCGACCTGCGCGGAGAAAGAGGGCAAGTCGCCGGATGGTCAGCCGGGCTGGCTCGTTTCCGGCGCGGGTTCGGGCGTGAAAAGTTGGGATTGGGGCGCGGGCTGGGCACCGGGCATGAACGCCGCGTTGCTACGCCCCGGCATGGCGATCAAGGTGCCGAAGGGGGCGCGGCTCGTGCTCCAGGTGCATTACCACAAGTCGGGCAAGCCGGAAAAGGACCTGTCACGAATCGCCCTGCATTTGGCGCGGCCCGAGGAGAAGATCACCGACATTCTGCACGTGGCGGCACTCGGCAACCCGCTCCTGACGCTACGCCCCGATGTCGCGAACAATGAGGTGCGGGCGTCCATGATGCTCCCTTATGACGCGACGGTGTACCAGATTCTGCCGCACATGCACTACCTCGGCAAGCGGATGACGGTGACGGCGAAGACCCCGACCGGCGAGATCGTTCCGCTGATCAAGGTGGACGACTGGGAGTTCCAGTGGCAGATGGCGTATCGATATGAGACGCCGATCAAACTGCCAAAGGGGACGCGTCTCGAACTGCGGGCGGTGTACGACAACACCGCCGACAACCCGTACCAGCCGTCGCAACCGCCGAAAGAGGTGCGGTTCGGCGAGGCGACTACGGACGAGATGTGCTTCGCGTTCATCGGCTTGACACGGGACACGCCGAAGCCGGTTGAGACTGCGGCGGTTCCGGCGTCCGGGAAATGAAGCGGGTCTGGCGCGTCGCCGGCCGGGTGCTGACCGTTTGCGTTATTTTGTGGCTGTGCCGCTCCCTGTATATCTATCGCGTCTGGCAGATCACCGCGGTCTGGTGTCCCGGCGTTCGCGAGCCGTGGTTTTTGCCGTGTCTACACCCCGACGCTTGGGCGACGACATCCCATGGCGCGTTCGCGGATATGGCGATGGTGCGCGTCCCTTTATGGCGGCGGTGGCTGTATCAGGAACAACGGTTCCGTGTCTGGTCGGTCGCGGAGGGGGATGGTGGGCATTTAGCCATTCCGCTGGTGCCGCGTAGGCCTCCCTCCTGCATGAATCAGCAAGAAAGCCGACTTAACCCACGACTCACTGCCTTCGAGGATTGGGGAGTTTGCTACGGGGTCGCGTCTCGGTTCGACACCGCGTCTACCAGGAAGGGAACGGCCTTCGACTGGACTGGGCCGAAGGGCGGGATGGAGGCACTGGATACCGACCGTGAACGCCTGTATATCGCCGCCTACCGGGTGCGATAGAATGGTTTCCTCATCATGGGGATTTCTTTCGATAACGTCCTTGTCCGTGCCGCCGACCCCGAATGGGTGATGGCGGCTCTGTCGGGCGTCAGTACGTACCCTTGTTCCGTAGCGGAGGAACCGGTAAGTGGCTGGGTTCTTATTTCCCTACCGGGGCGCGAAAAATGTGATCATGTCGCGGCACAACTCTCCCATCGGCTACGAACGGAGACGCTTCGCCTGTGGATGTATGATTCCGACATTTGGGGCTACAGTCTTTTTAGGGATGGCGAAAAGAGCGACGCGTACGACTCGAACCCGCACTACTTCACGGAGCTACCGGATGAGTTTGATGAAAACTCATACACCAAGGTACTTACGCACTTCGCCGCGCTCCGGGATGATCCGACCGCGCGTGTCGCCTATGCCGTCCCCGGCGTAGAAGCGGGTCTGTACACACTACTCGCGAACCATCTTCGTGTGACACCGGAGGAGGCCCGCGCCAGGTACCTTTCTTTGGCCGCATGGAAAGCCGGGGCACTCGCGCGATTTATGGCTGGATCAGGCGGCAACAAAGATGGTTCGCCAGTAGCGGGCAGTGACGAGGACGCAACGGTCATGGCACTGAGTCAGTTACTCGGGATACCGTTCTTCCGCCCTTTAGGTGCCAGCGCGACGGATTCGGAGACGTTTCACAAGCAGGTGGCGGCAGGCGAGTCGAACGAGGCTTACTTCGCCGTCGTGAAGGTCAGCCCTTGAGTGGGCGCGGACAATCAGGCTCGCTCGCGGACGCCGTCGGGCATGCGGTGCGGGCGCAAACGGCGGCGGTGCTGCCGGGGGAGGTGCCGCGTATCCTCGTCGCGCTGTCCGGCGGCCCCGACTCGTCCGCGCTCCTGCTCGCGCTACATCAAGTGGTGCCGGACGCGCTGATCGCCGCCGCGCACTTCCATCACGGATTACGCGGAGCGGATGCCGACGCCGACGCGGGGTTCTGCGCCGCCCTGTGCGCGCGTA
>JAYUUO010000041.1:0-54442 GCA_043754515.1 Armatimonadota bacterium | reverse complement strand
CACAAGGCGAGCGGGGGTGCCTACCGGTTCGGGCGTGGCATCCTCCTGCTCGCGCTCGCCATCAATCTAGCCGGCACGCTCGCGCGGGTACTAACCGGTTTCGCGGCTTAGAGGCGTCGCCTGCATCGTTTTAACGCCGTGTACGAGCCGCGCCCGCGCCCGCGCGCCCGCGAACGATTCATCGCCCGAATCCACCGGCGCGAGCCGACGCCCAGCCCATCGCTAGGTCGGGCGCATCTAAATTGTCGGCTACCCACGTTCGGTAGGTCGGGTGGGTGGAATCCGCCCGACCCAACAGTTTCAGATGCGCTCGCCCTGACCCATCGCCGGAAACGCCGCGTGTGTTCCTCGGGTCCACTCGAGCAGATCGTCGTCGCTCCACTCGTCCGACTCGTCAACCGGCGCGTCTTTCGACGGGGGAAAATGGCGTGTCACCTGACTCCGAATAAGAGTGGCGAGGCGCAACTGCTCGCCGACAGGGAGCGACGCGACCTCGCGGCGGTAGATTTCTTGCGCAGTCCGCATACGGCGATTATCCCGTCTACGCGACCGCGAACTCGCCGATCTCGCGGGTCGCGGGCAAGTAGAAGCCCAGCACGATCTGTTCTCTGCCAATCCTCTTCGCGACCAGTTCGGTCGCGACTCCGTCCTCGGTGTTGTCGGTGATAACCCAGATTTTGTTGCCTTGAATTTCGAGTTTTTCGAGCATATGCGACTTGAATCGCCTTTTTTAATCGTTCAAACGCGTCAGAGTGTAGCGATCATGTGTGGTGTCGGACACGCCGACGATACGAAACCTCGACAGCACAGGGTCGGGGTACGCCTCCCACGACGCGAATACGCGCGCGATCGCGCCGCGCAATTGCTCTATGGTAGCCATCTTGTTATCTGCCTTGTGGTATGCTATCGCCGAACGGAGAACTCATGCAAGTACCTGTAACCTTACAAAACGCTTTAGATGAGTTTAACAAAAATTTCCCACGACCCGGTATCCTGCCTCTCGCGTTTCTAAGACCGTACGATTTGAAGATTGACTGGCCCACCAACTATCCGTTCATGCGCTAGAAGGGAGTGTATTGCTTTGTTGACGAAGAAAACACACTTACATATGTCGGGAAAGTATCGAACAGCAACGACTTCGGCTACAGAATGGCAGGGTACTTCGGTTATGGCATCAACAGGGAAGCGATGGCGAAGTCTACCCATCACGACGCCACCCGATATATTTACGTCATTGCTTTGCCACCGGGACACGAGTTCGAAGCACCCGCGATAGAGGAGTGGCTGATTTCACGGCTCAATCCGCCCCTCAACAAAGTCGGTAAGAGGGGAAACGGTTAGCCGAATTTTACTGTGACACCGTGCGATACAATACCCGCGTAATGACCACTGAACCCGAACGACTACACGAGATCGCCCGCCGCCGCACTTTCGCCATCATCTCGCACCCCGACGCGGGGAAGACCACGCTCACCGAGAAACTACTCCTTTACGGGGGGGCGATCAATATGGCAGGCAGCGTCGCCGCCCGCAAGAACCGGCGCGCCGCGACCTCGGACTGGATGGAACTCGAAAAGCAGCGCGGCATTTCGATCACGTCCACCGTGCTCCAGTTTCCCTACAACGGCTATGTGCTGAACCTGCTCGACACACCTGGCCACGAAGACTTTTCCGAGGACACGTACCGCACGCTCGTCGCCGCCGACAGCGCGGTGATGCTGATTGACGCCGCGAAAGGCGTGGAGCCGCAGACCCGCAAACTGTTCAAAGTCTGCCGTCAGCGCGGCATCCCGATCTTCACGTTTATCAACAAGATGGACCGACCAAGCCGCGACCCTCTCGACCTGATGGACGAGATTGGCGACCTACTCGGGATCGAGTGCGTGCCGGTGAACTACCCGGTCGGGGAAGGCGGCGACAGATTCAAGGGCGTGTATGACCGAACGAGCGGCGAGATTTTCCTGTTCGAGCGCACGCAACACGGGGCGTACCGCGCGCCCGTGCAGGCGACGGACCTTGCGGACCGCGCGACGCTGGAGCCACTGATAGGCACCGAAGGGTATGAGAAGTTGATCGGCGACATCGAGCTTCTAGACGGCGCGGGCGCGCCACTCGACCCCGGGCGGATCGCGCGGGGCGAGATTTCTCCCGTGTTCTTCGGCTCGGCGGTCACCAACTTCGGCGTGGAACCGTTCCTGCGCCGCTTCATCGGCATGGCCCCCCCGCCCGCGCCGCGCCTCGCGGACAAAGGCGACGTGTTCCCGGAGGAGCCGGAGTTCCGGGGCTTCGTGTTCAAGGTGCAGGCGAACATGGACCCGAACCACCGCGACCGGATCGCCTTTCTGCGCGTGGTGAGCGGCAAGTTCGACCGCGACATGACCGCGACCGTGGCGCGCACCGGCAAAACGATACGCCTATCGCGGCCGCAGAAGCTGTTCGCGCAGGACCGCGAAATCGTCGAGGAGGCGTACCCCGGCGACATCGTGGGCCTCACGAACCCCGGTGCGTTCGCTCTGGGCGACACGGTCTGTACCGGCCCGATCCTGCGCTTCAATCAGGTGCCGAAGTTCGCGCCTGAGCATTTCGCCCTGCTCCGAAACCGCAAGATCGAGGCATACAAAAACTTCCAAAAAGGCGTCCAGCAACTCGCGGAGGAGGGGATCATCCAGGTATTCTACGACACGCAGGCGTCGCGCATGGAGCCGATCCTGGGCGTGGTCGGGATGCTCCAGCTGGAGGTCGTGCAGTTCCGAATGCGGGCGGAGTACAACGTCGAGACGGGCGTAGAGAACACGCCGTACAGTTTCCTGCGCTGGCTGGACGGTTCGCCGGACGCGATCAAGAACATCTTCTGGACGAACGGCACGAAGCGCGTGATAGACGAGGACGAAAACCTGTGCGTGCTGTTCGAGTCGGAGTGGGGCATGAACTATCTGATCGAGAAGAACCCGGCGGTCGAGTTTCTGGACTCGCCGCCGGGTACCCTGCTCAGAGCGCGATAGTAGGCAGGGGCTGCCGACATCCCGTTCCCGGCCCGTCGAGACACCCCCTCGCTTTGGCGGCATAATCAGCCCGTGCCCGGAAAACCGTTCGACGTCGCGTCCAAACAGCTGATCGAGGATCACCCCCTCGACTGGCTCCGCCTGTTGGGGTTGCCCGTCGGCGCGGCGCATGTCATCAGCGCGGACCTGTCCACGGTCACGGCGGAATCCGACCGGGTGCTACGCGTGGACGCCGCGCAACCTTATCTGGCACAGATCGAGCTACAGACGTCGTGGGACGTGACGCTCGTTGACCGACTTCTACGCTACAATGTGCTACCATGCGGCAAGCACGGTCTGCCGGTCGAGAGCGTGATCGTGTTGCTACGGCGGGACGCTGACCGGCACGGCGTGCTTACCGGCGACTGCACGCTACCCGACTCGGAAGGCAAGCAGTCAATCGCGTTCCGCTACCGAGTCTTGCGGGTGTGGGAGCAGGCGCCCGAAACGTTCCTCGGCGCGGGACTGGGCGCGCTACCGCTCGCGTCGCTCGCGGACGTCGCGAAGAGCGATATTCCCGGCGTGTTAAACCGCATTGAGGGAGAGCTACGGGCGCAACCGGACGCGCGGACAGCGGCGGTACTGTGGGTCGTCACCGGGGTACTGATGGAGCTGCGGTTCGACGTCGCGTTCATCGAAAACGTTTTGAAGGAATCAGACATCATGGAGGAATCAACCTACTATCAGTACATCGTAAGCAAGGGGCGCGCGGAGGGCCTGGTCACCGGCCGCAACGAGGGTGTGATCGCCGGGCGCGCGGAGGAGGCCAGGAAAATCATCGTCAAGATGGGCACGGTCCGATTCGGGCCGCCGGATGACATGGTGATCGCGGTGCTGAGCGCAACAGCGAGCCTCGACCGGCTGGAGATGCTGGCCGAACGCATCCTGTCAGCGACGTCGTGGGCGGATCTGCTGGCGCAGTAGGCGCGAGGGCAGAGGTGCTTCGATGTTTTTTAGCCGACACCGATTTTAACTCCAGGGACGGATCGCGCGGGGTGGCGCCTGGCGGGGCGACGACCGGGGGCGATCTGATCTGGCTGAACGGCCCGTCCAGTTCCGGCAAGACGTCGCTCGGCGAGGCACTGCGCGAGGATACGGGCGCGACCTACCTTCTGACCGGGTTCGATCACTTCTTCGCGATGTTGCCGCTCCGCTACTGGGGACGCGAGGACGGGGTGCGGTTCGCTTTCTCGCCAACCGGGGAGATCGAGGCGATCGCATTCGGGAGCGTGGTGACCGGCTTCATCACCGGGATGTGCCACGCGACCGCCGCTTTAGTTAGGCTGGGGCATAATGTGATAGTCGAAACCGGGTTCACGGCCGACGGACTCCGCGCTTGCCGTCCCGTCTGGGAGCCGCTGAGACCGCTCATGGTCGACGTATACTGTCCGCTCGATGTGCTAGTGGAGCGGGAATCAGCGCGCGGCAACCGCCCCCGTGGACTCGCCCGTTCCCAGTTTTATACGATCCCGCGCGGTATCTACTTATCGTCTGTCGGTAAGCCACTGATGATAATATCGAGGTGATCGCGGACTCCTTCCGTTCGATATGCTCCAAGTGCATGTTTCAATGTCTCGAAACTGTTGCTATGAGGCACTGTTTTTATTTCACTGACATCCAAAGATGTCAATGGCATTGTTCTTCTCCTGCCCACCGGTAGCAACTATTTTTTTATTCTGTTACGAAAGCGGATTATGTTCAACATTTTGCATAAGCATTGCAAGCATGACGTTGTGCGTACTTTCACATCTACATCCGCGAGGCAACGCGGCCCGCAAGCGCGGTCTCGCCCGGCGTCGTTGGCGCGAGCGACCGCCCTAGTAGCTCGCTGACCGCGTTCAAAACGCCGAGCGTGTCCATCCCGCATAGTCCGCGCAGGATCGGGATCGGCCCGTGCTCTACGAAGTGATCCGGTAACCCTATACGCTTGACGGACGCGTCCGTGACGCCGTTCTCGTCCAGCAACTCCAGCACCGCCGATCCGAAACCGCCCGTGACCACGCCGTCCTCCAGCGTCACCACGTTCCCGATGCGCCGAACCAGCGGCAGGATCGTCTCGGCGTCTAATGGCTTGCAGAAGCGGGCGTTGACGACCGTGGCGCGTACTCCGTGTTCCGCCTCCATCTGCCGTGCCGCGTCCAGCGCGACCGAAACGAGCGGCCCGTACGCCAGGAGTAGCACGTCGTCCCCCTCACGCAGAACTTCCGCCTTACCCCACTCAATCGGCGCGGTTAGCGGATCGAGCAACTCGCTACCGCCGCGCGGGTAGCGGAGCGCGACTGGCCCCATCTTGTGCCGGAGCGACCAGCGCGTCATCTCGCCCATTTCCGCCGTGTCCTTAGGCGACAGGAGCGTCATGCCGGGAATCGAGCGCAGGTAGGCGATGTCGAACACCCCGTGGTGCGTCGCGCCGTCGTCACCGACCAGGCCGCCCCGGTCAATCGCGAACACGACCGGCAGATTCTGGAGCGCGACATCATGCACGATCTGATCGTAGGCGCGTTGCAGGAACGTCGAGTAGATGGCGCAGACCGGCGTCATGCCGTCCGCCGCGAGGCCCGCCGCGAACGTCACGCCGTGTTGCTCGGCGATCCCGACGTCGAAATACCGGTCGGGGAACTTCTGCTGGAACTTCGCGAGGCCCGTGCCATCCGGCATCGCGGCGGTGATCCCGACGATAGTTTTGTCCGTCTCCGCCTCGGCGTTTAACGCTTCCACGAACGCCTGCGTGAACGTCGTGCCGGACGATTTCTTCTCCATCTTGCCGTCCTCGACCGTGAACGGCGTCACGGCGTGGAACGAACGCTGGTCGCCTTCCGCCGGCTCGTACCCTTTGCCCTTCGTGGTCAGAACGTGCAGGAGGACGGGACCCTTGATCCGCTTGACGTCCTCGAAAATCGCGGCGAGGTTCTCGGCGTCGTGCCCGTCGAGCGGGCCGATGTACTGAAAACCCAGTTCCTCGAAGAACAGCCCGGTGTTCGCCGGGGCCGCGAAGTGCGTCGCCGCGTGCTTCAGGCCCGCCGCCGTTTTGTAAAGGAGGCTGTCTTTCTCAAAGGTGCGCTTGACTCGCGCCTCGGCACGCTGGTAGAGCGGCATTAGTCGCAGTTTCGCCAGGTATGTCGCCATCGCGCCGACGTTCTCGGCGATACTCATCTTGTTGTCGTTCAGAACCACGATAAAATTAGTCTTGCCGATGCCCGCGTTCAGCATCGCTTCGAGGGCCATGCCGCCCGTCATCGAGCCGTCGCCGATCACCGCGACCACGTGATTCTTCTCGCCGCGTATGTCGCGCGCTTTGGCGAACCCGAGCGCGGCGGAGATGGAGGTCGAGGCGTGGCCCGCGCCCCACGTGTCGTACGGCGACTCGTCGCGCCGCAGGAAGCCGGAAATGCCGCCGTACTGCTTGATGGTAGCGAGCCGCTTCCAGCGACCGGTGAGCATCTTGTGCGGGTAGGATTGGTGCCCGACGTCCCAGATCACCTTGTCGCGGGGGATGTCGAACGCCTTGTACAGCGCGACGGTCAGCTCGACCACCCCTA
The DNA here is from genome assembly GCA_043754515.1 of Armatimonadota bacterium. Taxonomy (GTDB): domain Bacteria; phylum Armatimonadota; class Armatimonadia; order Armatimonadales; family Armatimonadaceae; genus JACMIU01. The sequence continues at coordinate 47,862 of JAYUUO010000041.1, read as the reverse complement.
GATTCGGCGCAAAGTGCCCGCCGACCCGCGAGATCGTCTGGATGAGACCCTGCCGTATCTCCGCCGAAAGGGTGCGCAACGCGTCGCCGTTCATCCCTTTGAGGTCTTCTGGCCCCGCCAGTTGATCCAGTAGCGGGAAATTATCCGCCCCGTGCCCCATCTCCTCGTCACTGTAATCGCTCATGATGTTTGTGTAAGTACGCCCTTCTCTCACCCGACCCCGATCGTGTCTTTCGTGAATATTCCCCGTGGAACCCACCGCGACACGAACCCGCCCGCCGATGTTGCTCCGCCTAATTTGGGCAGCCATTCTTTAGACACCGAATTAATGAACATATTCACTTCTTTTTACAAAGCGTATCATCTATTATGCCTCACGCGGTGCCGTCTGTCAAGCCCGCCGACTGTTAGCGTGATGTTCGTGCAAGGCGTGTCGTTCCTACTACCAACGAGCGCGGTCACGCAAGGTTCCCCGAAAGGGCGGGGATGGGGGGCTTGTCGGTCGCGCGGGCGACGCGCTCGCGTCCCCCTCTCCCACACCGCAATCGCGATTCGCGCGAAAGAAGCACCAGAGAAACAGGTATACTTCACTCATGTCCGATTTTGTTTCGCCACGCCAGCGCGAGCGCATCCTCCCCGACGTACTAACCCGTCGCCCCCTTTCGCACGTCGCGCCCTACGACCTTCTCGAACAGGATTACATGCTCCTCGACACGCGCGAAACGCTCCGCACGTCGCGCGATAACGAGCGCGATATTCTGATCCAGAGTGTCGCCGGACACGCGCAGGAGGGGCACGGCGCGTTTCGTGGCACCCGTTACGTCAACACGACGATGGACGACATCGCGCGTGCGCTACGCCTCGACCCGCGAGCAGTGCGCGAGAACCGCCAGATGTTGATGGATGGCGTCTCCGAGTATGTCCGGCGGGTGCTGGACGGCGGCGACGGCTCGCTGCTGATTGATAATCAGGGCGCGCCGCTCCTCGGGATGGGCACGCTCTTGTTCCTGCCTGAAGTTGACCCCAAAGGCGTGCTACGCGGCCTGTATCTCGGTGCGTTGCGCGACGACGCCGATGTTCGCATCAACGCCGAGAAGAAGTACGGGCTGGTCATCGGCGGCGGGAAGTCGTATCTCGTGAACCTCGCGGGGATGGAGCGGGTGGGGCTGAACGCCGACCGGCTCGCGCACGACGACCACGACCCGGAGGCGATAGCGCGGCTCTGGGACACTGGCGTGATCATCGCCGACGAAGGCCCTGACACCGACGAAACCTCGTACCTATATATACGCCACCGCCGGGGTTGCGGGACATCGGACGACGCGTGCATCGTGTTGACCGGACGGGTCCACGGGTGGAGCGCGGGCGTCGGGGCGTTTCTGGCGGACGCGCTGGACACGCTGGAAAAGTACGTGCCCGTGTTCGGCGGGTCGGACCACGCGCTCGCGGAGGTGATCGCGGGCGGCATGAAGGATCTGAACCTGCTGCCCGACGACGCCGGCGAGATCGCGTATCTTTCGGCGGATGAGACGCACCACGTGCCCGACTCGTCGCTCCGCCATCTGATTTCGGTGGATCGCCGCTACGACCAGTGCGCCGCCGAAGCGCATATCGCATACCTGCTCGGTCGCCCGTACGCGCCGCTCGGTCTGTCACACGAGCGAACGCCCATCTCGGACTTTTACGCCTACTGCGAGGCGAGACTCGCGGCGTGGCAGGCGCACAACGGCGCGGCTGGCTGAACGGGGCGCGGGAGGTCTGCTACTTAAATAGGGCGGCGCGGGCACACATCCGGCTAGCAGCCCGTCTATGACGAGATTGCTTTACCCAATTTAAGAGGGAACATCCCGCCCGGACACGGCGTTTGATAAAACGACGTATCCCATCACGTTGCCACGCGCCCGACCCGAGGGAAGGTATGGAAACCATGTACGATGACAGTACGCCGCCCCAAACGAACCGATCCCCACTCGTGGTGACCGTTCCGCGCTCCCCGCTAGGCAATCAGGGCGGCGGCACGGACACGTGCTACAAGTACATCATCCTGGGCGCGGGGTGCGCCGGGCTCTCCCTATGTTGGTACCTGCTGGAGGAAGGCATCCGCGACCCGATTTTAATTCTCGACCGCAAAGCCGCGTTCGGGGACGACCGGACATGGTGCTTCTGGGACACAGAGCCGACGCCGTTCACGCACCTGGTGACGCACCGGTGGGACGCCTGGAGCGTGCGCCGCGACGCAACGACGCCGGAGATACGCGCGTCGGCACCGGCGACGCCTTACGTGCGGCTCCAGGGCGGCGACTTCTACCGCGAGGTGCTAGGCCGGATCCAGGCGCATCCGAATGTGACCCTGCGGCTCGGCGTCCCGATCACGGACGGCTACCGCGATCACGGCGCGGCGGGCGTGCGCGTCGTGACCGGCGCGGGAACGTTCCACGGCGAGATGCTTTTCGATGCTCTCGCGCTCGGTAGCCCCCGCTTCCCCGCCGCCCGCCCCGGCGACGTGACCTTTTTGCAACGGTTCTTCGGACAGACCGTCCGCGCCGACGCCGACGTTTTCGACCCGGACACGGTCACCCTGATGGACTTCGGCGTCACGCCGCGACCGGACGGCGGGCATGCCGCGCCGGACGCGGTCCGGTTCATGTATATTTTACCGTTCTCGCCGCGTGAGGCGTTGGTCGAGAACACGGTGCTGATGCCGGGCGCGGGCGGCGCGAAAGACCGGCTCGCGCATGCGGCGGACGCCGACGCGGACCGACTCAACATAGCCGCTTACCTGCGGAGCCGCTACAATCTATCCTCATTCGAGGTGGTTAGCGAGGAGCGGGGGCTAATCCCGATGACGACCCGCGACTTCCCGACACGCGGCGGAAGCCGCTCGTTCCCCATCGGGCTTGCGGGCGGCGCGGCGCGGCCCTCGAGCGGCTACGCGTTTTTGCGGATCCAGAAGCAGTGCCGTAACCTCGCCCGCGCCGTCGTGCGGGGTGGGGCGGGCACCGTCACAAGCCAGCCCTCGTCCTTGCGAACCGCGCTCCTCGACCGGGTGTTTCTACAGGCGATGCAACGGAACCCGAACGCGGTTCCGGACTACTTCGCGCGGATGTTCGGGCGCGTGCCGCCGGAGAAGCTAGTGCGGTTGCTGTCTGACACCGCCTCGCCACTCGATTGCCTCGCGGTGATCGGGTCGCTCCCACTCGCCGACTTCGTCCGCGCCGCCGTCTCGTGTGTCCCGCGCCCCTGGTCCGGCGGTTGATCACAGACGCCGGGTTAGCCCGGAATGCCGCGCCCGACAGAGACGCCGCGCGCTCCGCCTTGCGCCCCTGGATGACCTACCCCGCCTGGGCCGCGATGGGGCTGGTACTGCTCGCCACGGTTCTGCTTCCCGCCCCGACGGTGGAGCGGATCGCGCCGTATACATTTCTTCTCAGCCTGATATTTCTGGGGTTGCCACACGGCGCGTGGGACCACCGGGTTATCGCCGCCGCTCACGACACCCACCTGACGTGGCGGCATCTGGCGGTCGTCTGCGCCGGATATTCCGCGCTGGTCGCCTTTTACGGAGTCGGCTGGCTACTCGCGCCGGGGCCATGCTTTTTGCTGTTCATCGCGATTTCGTGGCTCCACTGGGGGCAGGGTGACGCGGCCTACCTGCGCCTGTGGCTGTCGCCTGACACGCGCACGCCGTCGCGGACGGCACCGCCGCCCTGGCTGACGTGGCTGGTACGCGGCGGCGCGCCGATCCTGCTCCCCGTGTTCCGATTCCCGAATGCGTTCGCGCGGATCGCGTCCGGGGTCACGGCTCTGTTCGGGAGGGGGCAAACCGCGGCGGAATGGCTCCCGTCGCCACAGACGCGCGTAGCGGGGTGCCTATTCCTCGCGGCGATAGTGGCGGCGTATTTGATCTATCTCCTGCGTGCCTACGCGCGGGGCGATTCCGCCAGCCGCGCCGCCGCGCGCGAGGACGCCGCCGAGGTGGTGTTTCTATACGGGGTGTTTGCGATCGCGAACCCGATCTTCGCGGTCGGAGTATACTTCTGTTTCTGGCACGGGTTGCGCCACATCGGGCGGCTATTACTACTGGACGGAGCGACCCGAACCCTCTGCGCCGGGAGGCGGGTGCCCGCCGCGTTCGCGCGGTTCGGCTGGCAGTGCGCCCCGATATTGGCCGCGTCGCTCGCGATGCTGGCCGGGGTCTACCGCTGGGCGGTTTACGCGGGAGGCGGGAGCGGCGGCGCGGCGACCGCGCTGTACGTCTACCTCGCGCTGATCGCTTGCCTGACGTTCCCGCACGTTCTGCTGGTCTGCTGGATGGACTCGCGTCGCGGACGTTAGGGCGGGCCCGTCACTTCCCGAGCTGTCGTAGAATCGCTTTCGCCAGGTATTTAGGCGGCGCGAATGGGTAGTTGACACGTACTCCGCCCGCGCCACGTTCCAGGGCCGCGCCTCGTTCATCCCCCGCGCCGCCGCTCTGGAGCGCGGCGATCCGCTCGAACGTCGCGACCACGTGGGGCGATTGCGCCTCCTGCGTGCCGCTAGCAAGCATCTGCTCGTAGGCGCGATCCGCCAGAGCGCGGCGTGCGTCCGGTTCTAGCAACGCTTCCAGATTGTCGTACCAACCGGAGTTGTCGTTCCCGCCGCCGAGCGAGACAATGTCGCGGCAGTAGGCTATCGCGGTGCCCGGTACCGCCTCGCCGAACCCTTCGGTCATGGTGGCGACCGTAGGCACTCCCGCCGCCGCCGCTTCTAGAAACTTGATCTCCGATTTCGCGCGCGTGAACCGGTGGCGGACATTGAGCGGCGACAGATTGACGTCGGTGGACGCGATGATCTCCGGCAGATCCCGCCACGGGACGAACGGGACGCGGACGACCTTGCCGTACCGCTCGAAGCCCGCGATCTCGCTGTCCACGATCAGCGGCCCAACGATCAGCAGCCGCGCCTTCTCCCGCGTCAGCAATAACTCATACAGTGCTGGGGTGGCGACGGATATGTCCACGTTGTGGGTCGCCGAACCGGACATATAGCCGAACGTAACCATCCCGTCGTCCCGCCCCGCCCGACGCCGTTGCGCCGCTTCCGAGAGTTCGAGCAGTTCGGTGCTCAGGAAGTTGCGCACGGTGAAGACGGGTTTGTCTGGCCCAAAAACGCGCGTGATGTCGCTCCCTAGATACTCGGTGGAGACGAGCACCGCGTCGGCGTCCGCGATCATCCGCGCGTGGAGCGGTGCGAAGGCGCGTATCGCTCCCCACGGCTCGCCGTAGTCGGGGAACGATTCGGCGTCGTACACGGTGTCGTCCGTGCTATACACGAGCACCGCGCCGACTTCGCGGGCGGCGCGGGCGAACGCGAGTCCCTCCGGTACGGCGCAGACGCGGTGTAATACCACCACGTCGGCGTCTACGCGCACGCGGGACTGACCGACGTAGGAGATTTCCGCGTCGTGCCCGTGGCCGCGTAGACACCGGGCCAGGTTCTCGCTCCGATATCGGTAGGTGGCAGTGCCCGGCAGCTCCGAGGTCACGAACAGGACGCGCATCGCTCAGCCCCCGCCCGCTGACGGGAGCGACGGCGCGGTCGGCACCACGGGCGGTAGCGATGGCGCGGCGGGCGGACACCCGGCGTAATGAATAGCGGCGTGCTCGCGCTGTTCGCGCAGATACCGGTGAACCGCGCTCATGTGCAAACCGAGTAGCATGAAATAGACCGGGCAGATGCAGTAATAGTCGAACGTGTTCGCACCGATCCCGTGGATGCAGTAGCCGATGTGGAACGCGAACAGCCCCATCGCCATCGGTCGTTGCTCGCGCTCGCAGGAGTCGCGGTACCGCCAGAGCATCCAAGGGATGCTGATGATCAGGTACAGGAAGGCGATAATACCCGGCACTCCTTGCTCCGCTAGCACCCGGAAATACTCGCCGTCCCCGACGAGAAACGGCGTGACTTTGCTCAGCGACGCGCCGTTCCCGACCGTGCCCAGCCCTTTACCAGAAGGCGTTTCGAGGAAGATCTTCCAGCCAGCGCGCCACTGGTGGAACCGGTCGCTCCCGAGTTCGCCCTTACTCGCGGCCTTGGTCCCGATCGTATCCAGGCGCTGGAACAGGGAGACAGCGAGCGGGCTGTCGCGGATCACCACCAGCCCCGCGCCACCCAGCGTAACCAGCACGGCGAGGATGAGTAGCATCCGCTTCCGGTGCCAGCCGGGCCACAGGAACATCACCGCCGCGGACACCCCTAGCCCGAGTACCGCGCCGCGCGAGAGCGAGCAGACTATCCCCGCGATACACAGAAGGATCAGAACGTAACGGCCGACCTGCTTGCCGGGTTTGCTCAGTTGGGCGATGGTGAGCACCGCGACCAGTTCACACAGCGTCCCCCAATGGTTCTCCTCGAACAGGAAGCCTTCCATACGCGGGTAGATCCGCCAGAACGTCATGTGGCTCATGGTCGCGGGCACGAAAAAGCCGTGCTCCGCGTCCTGGAGCTGCATGTACCACTCGGGGCGGGTGAGGTACACCGCGAATGACGGGATCAGCACCGCCCAGAAACAGAGCATCATCCAGCGCAGGAAGCGGTTCCCCTGCTCGCGGGTCGGTCGCAACCAGCGGATGACCAGATAGAACAGCGGCGGCGTCATCGAGAGATACCAGCCGTTGATCGGCCCGTACGGGTGCGTGTACTGGAGCGCGACCACCACGGAGTAGACGCCGACGATGAGGTATGTGACCACCGGCAGATCATCGCCATAAATTTTAAGCTGGTACCGGGGATCTCTGACCGCCCGGAGCAGGAGTTGCCCGATAATCACGTACTGCAAGAAGTCGGGGAAGAAGCGAACGCCGCCCGCGAACACCGGGATATGATGCGCGCTGTAGATGGTGCGCAGGGTGTTCATGATCGGGTACTGCGCGACCACGATGGAAAGGGCGACCCAGGGGTTCTGCAACGCCTTCCAGAAAAGGTAGCCGACCGCCGACAGGACGACCACCGCGATGAAGGCTTTCGGGTACGCGGCGGCGACGCCGAACAGCACCGCAAGTAGACCCGCGAGGGCGTACATCCACCACGGCGTCGCGGGCCGGGCGGGGGATGGATTGGGGGGCGGCGTGGTCGGAATCACTCCCCGTTTCTACCACGAAACGGACGACGCGAAAAGGGGGGTAGGGCGATTGCATTGTAGTTCGGTTGGCTCCGCACCCCCGCGCGTCGGCGCGGGTCGGGACGCGCCGACGCGCGGGGCGGAACCCGCGTGGCCACGGCGGGACGTGCCTCCCCACGCCCGCGTCGGCGGGGAAGCCCCCGGAAAAAGGTACACTACGCATTACTATGAACACAGACGGAGCGGCTATCGTATCGGCACTGATCGCGGCGGAAACGGCGTCGGCCCTCGCGACCACGCGCATCCATTCGGGGTACGTCGCGTTGCCCGACCGCGTCGAAGCGGCGGTTGGGACAGGCGGGGGTGCCAGCGCGTTCGCGCTGGTCGCGGCGGCGGACGGCGAGACGTGGTCGGGCGGCGGCGTTACCGTGCGTCTCGCGCACGCCGAGGACGGCGGCTTGAGCGTCCGCGTCTCCTGCCCGGACAGCCCCCTGCTCCGTATCCGCTTGCAGTTCGCGGTGCGCCTCCCCGAAGGCGTCACCCTACTCGGCGACGCGTTCGAGCGCGGCTACGGCGATCTGGAGTGGCGCGGTATCGTCCCCGAGCGGCGTTTGTTCTGGTATTTCGTCTCGTGGCACCTGCCGAGTGGCTCCGGGTTCGGACTGGGCGTCGAAACCGGCGCGGCGTCGCTCGCCCATTTCACCGTGGACCAATCCGGCTACGCGCTGACGCTCGACACACGGTGCGGCGGCTCCGGCGTCCGGCTCGGCGGGCGCGAACTGCTCGCGGCGACCGTGCGCGGGGCGGAATCCCCCGCCGCCGCGAACGGCACCTCGCTCAAACTGACGCGCGCCCTGTGCGCCCTGCTCTGCCCCGCACCGCGCTTGCCCGATCATCCCGTCTACGGCGGCAACAACTGGTACTACGCATACGGCAAATCGTCGCGCGAACAGATCCTGCGCGACGCCGAACTGATGGCGTCGCTGGCACCGACCGGCACGACGAACGCACCCTACATGGTGATTGACGACGGCTGGCAGAAGCGGAGTGGGGACGGGGGCGGCGTGGTCGGCGGCCCGCACGCGGCGGGCAACGACCGGTTCGGCGACATGCGGGGCCTCGCGGACGCGATGCGCGAGCGCGGCACACGCCCCGGCATCTGGATACGCCCGCTCGGCGCCGCGCCCGGCACGCCGGAAAGCCGCCTGCTCCCTCGGGGCCGCGCGGGAAGCGAGGGCGGGCTGGTCCCGACGCTCGACCCGTCCCTGCCCGAGAACCTGTCGCTGATCGCGGGCGATATCCGGCGGCTGACCGCCGACTGGGGCTACGAGCTGGTGAAGCATGATTTCACGACGTTCGACCTGCTCGGGCGGTGGGGCCTCGCGATGGGCGACGCCTACACCGACCCCGGCTGGCATTTCGCCGACGCTTCGCGCACCACGGCGGAGATCGTCGCCGACCTGTACCAGACGATCCGGGGCGCGGCGGGCGACGCGCTGCTCCTGGGATGCAACACTATCGGGCATCTAGGCGCGGGGATTTTCGAGGTACAGCGCGTCGGCGACGACACGTCCGGGCGAGAGTGGGAGCGCACGCGCAAGATGGGGATCAACACGCTGGCGTTCCGGATCGCGCAACACGGCGCGTTCTTCGCGGCGGACGCCGACTGCGTCGGGGTCATGCGCGGCGAGCCGGTGCCTTGGTCGCTCAACCGGCAGTGGCTCGACCTTCTCGCCCGCTCCGGCACCCCGCTGTTCGTGTCTGTTGACCCGGACGCTGTCACCGGGAACATACGCGCCGCGCTGACCGAGGCGTTCGCGCTGGCGTCTGTGCCGCGCCCCCCCGCCGAGCCGATGGACTGGCGCAACACGACCTGCCCGCGCCGCTGGCTGACCCGCGGGAGTGGGAACCCCGGCGACGGCGACGAGGAGCGGATATATGACTGGTATGATCCGTCGCCTAAAAGGGAATAAGAGGTAATGATAATCGTTCTAACACTTCCACCGGACGTGACCGGGTTGCCGTCGCCGCTCGGCGTCACGCACGGCGACGTCCCAACTCTGTCTTTCGGGCGCGACGTGCGAACCGGGGCGGTAGAAACGCGCCGCGTCTCCGAACTAGGCGGCGTACTCTACCGGAGCGATCCCGCTGGCGGCGACCCCGCGACCGGGGACGCCGCGTTGTACGCGATCTATCGCGACGTGCGACCGGACGGGTTGAGCGACGCCATCGAGCAACGTGGGCTTTGCTACACGTTGCTGGTGGTGAAAAGCGGCACGATCCCCGGCTCCCCAGAATGGGCGCGGACGCGGGGGCATACGAATCCCGCCGCGCCGGGCACCCCGGTCGGGTACCCCGAGATCCACGAGGTCTTGCAGGGGGAGGCGCGGCTGTATCTCCAGGAGGGGGTTACGGATCATCCGAACGCCATCGCCGTGATGCCGCTCTATGCCGGGGACAAGGCGGTTGTCGCGCCGGGCTGGGCGTCGCTCCTCGCCAACGTCGGCACCGAGCCGCTGGTGGTCGGGACGTGGCGTATGGCCGACTGCCTGACGGCGCATCAGGAGATCGAGCGGCACGGTGGCATGGCGTATTTCGTTCTGGAAGGGCAGGGGGGCGAGCCGGTCTATGCGCCGAACCCGCGCTACCGCTCGGTGCCGGAGCCGCGCCCCCTGGTCCCGAAGGAGTTGCCCGCGTTCGGCCTGACCCGCGCCGAGCCGCTCCTCGCCGCGTTCCACCAGAACCCAGAATACCTGCGCTGTCTGCTACGGCCGCAGGATTTCGCGGACGTCTGGAAAACGCTCTACGACTGAAACGCGGCTCATGGGGCGAGGCATAGGCGGACGTCGGCTATCTCGACGGTGCCGGGTTGGTAGCCACAGTGGAACGTCACCTGCGCCCCGCCCGGTTTGTAATCGTCGGCGGTGACGAATGACACGCTGTATTCGGCCCACTCCGGCGACAGGGTCCGCCCCGCCGAGACAGATTTGGTGTATGGCAGACTGCTCTGCTCGAACATGACGGCGATCTTTGCCGCCTCCGGTGAGCGGGCGTGGAACGCGATTCGCAGTCTTGTGTCGCGAACGAAAGCATCCGCGCAAACCATGTGCATCCCGATGTCCCACGGATTTTTGAGTTGCCCACCGGACACGATGCGATACACGCTCATCGGCGACGTGTTACCCGGCAGGGAGTCCTGACGCGCGGTCATTGTGGCGGGATTGAGTGTGTTATGGATGAACTCCCACCTCTGTTTCGCAAGCAGATTCATCGCTTGCATGACAAATTTATCCGTGGCCGCCGGCGCGGGGGACGAATGCCCGCCGCGCGGCGGCCCGAAGAACGCCAGCAATGATAGTGCCATAAGCACGGTGATCAGGATGACCACCCCGAACGGCTTGATTATAAAACGCATCGTGTCTATCTCCCGTTGGCCTTGCGAGGCGAGCAAGGAATGCCCTCCTGTATTTCTTCGTGAATACAAGTATGAGACAATCTTTGCGAGTACCATGCCAGCCCGCTATCTGTATCCGAGTCCGGCCGATGCGGGGCGACCGAACCCACTTCCGTCCTGTACTATCACTGACACCAAGAATTATATCGTCGTCTGGTCAGGATGACCAGGCGGCGCGGGTACTCGCGGACGGCGGTGACGCGGCACTAACACCGACGGGGCTTGACCGGGCGGCCCTGATACGGGTAGGAGGGCGGGTTCATGACGATCTGGCCGCGTCAGGGAGTCGTTGCCAGAAGGCGGACGTCGGCTATCTCGACGGTTCCTTGCTGATAGCCGCAGTGAAACGTCACCTCCGACTCCCCCGACTTGTAAGCCGTCACAGTCACGAACGGGACGCTATACTCGGCCCATTCCCGCTTGAGTCGCACTTCACGGGAGACTGACTTATTAAAGGGGAGGGTAGTCTCCTCGAAAACGGCGGCCACGGTCGCCGCCTCCGGTGAGCGGGCGTGGAACACCAGCCGCAACGATTCGCCCTGGGCGATGGAATATTTCAGTGGCGCGTGCAAGCCGACCGCCCACGGGAAGGGGGGGGGATTCCGGACGGTCACCCGGTACACGGTGGCGGGGGTCGCCCCGCCGGGGAGCAACTCCGGGTGCCGGGATAAATCTATCATGGAAGTAGGCTCTTCCCCGGCATGTACCAATTCCCACTCCTGCCCTTCCAGCAGATTCGCGCCGCGCCGGGTGGGTCGCACCGGCGGCGACGGGGTCGAAGACACCGCCGTGCTTGGCAACGTGGCGGGGGGCTTCCCACCCCATGGTAGTCTGAAGAACGCCAGCAACGACAGCGCGGCGAGGACCGCGACTAGGATGAGCACCCCGAAGGGTTTGATTATGACACGCATTGTATCTGTCCTACATTGACTTGACGAAACCAGTGTGTGGTTTGTCTAATTTAACGACATCAGTTCGCGCGTCATCGCGCCTTAGGACCGCTATAAACGGAATATAAAATCGTTACAGCAATTATCATGCCACTGCCCGAAAAGACTTGACCGGCTCTTCGGGTGGCGGCGCGGCGAACCGCTGTTTGACGGCGGGGCACCTGCCGGTTACAATACGCCGTGCCCGATACCACCATAGAATCCGTCCCCGCGCTCGTGCGGCTCCTCGACGACACCACCGCGAATCAGATCGCCGCCGGCGAGGTGATCGAGCGTCCTTCGTCCGTGGTCAAGGAGTTGGTCGAGAACGCGCTGGACGCCGGGGCGACGCGCATCGAGGTCGAACTGACTGACGGCGGCAAACGCCGTATCGTGGTGCGCGACAACGGCTCCGGGATGGGGCGCGAGGACGCCGTACTCTGCCTTCAACGCCACGCGACCAGCAAGATCCGCTCGGCGGACGACCTTTTCGCCATCACCACGCTGGGCTTTCGGGGGGAAGCGTTGCCGTCCATCGCGTCCGTGTCCGACTTTAATCTCGTCACGAAACGCCCCGGCGATGAGTCCGCCGTGGAACTGGTCGTGCGCGGCGGCGAGCTGGTGTCGGTGCGCGATGCGGGGGCGGTGGACGGCACCCGGATCACGGTCGAGAACCTGTTCTTCAACACCCCCGCGCGGCTCAAGTTTCTGAAGACGACCCAGACCGAACTGAATCACGCCGTGGAACTGCTCCACCGCCTGACCCTGTGCTACCACGGCACCGGGTTCCGTCTCGTCCACGATGACTACGAGGTGTACGCCTATCCGGGCGCGTCGGACCCGAAACACGCGCTCGCGGCGGTCTGGGGGCGGGACGCCGCGCGGGAAATGGTGCCGTTCCGCTACGATTCCCCGGCGATCCGCGTCCACGGCTTCGTCTCCAAGCCCAGCCTGTCGAAGGCGACGCGCTCCTCGCAAGCGACGTTCGTGAACGGCCGCTTCGTCCGCTCGCGTACCGTGCAACACGCCTTCGACGCCGCGTTTAAGCATCTAATGACCACGGACCGCCACCCGGTGCTCGCGCTGTTCGTGGAGATCGCCCCGGAACTCGTTGACGTAAACGTCCACCCGACCAAGATCGAGGTGCGCTTCACGCGCGACGGCGACGTGTATGGCGCGGTGCATCAGGCGGTCCAAGCGGCACTCCTCTCCGGCGGTCTGGTCCCCGAAGTGCGGGTCGAAGCGTCGCTCCCCGCGTACCGCCCCGAGCCGGGCCACGCGCTCCCGCCGAAGACGGCCTTGTCGAGCTTCGTTGACTTGTCCCCCCCAGTCCCTCTCTCCCTCCGAAGGGAGAGGGGGGAGCGGATTCTCGGAGGCGTCACGCCTACGGATAGCGCGGACGATCCTGGGCAGTCCTTCCTGGGGCAACCTATCCCACCAGGCGCCTCAGCGAATCTGCTCCCCCCTCTCCCTTCGGAGGGAGAGAGGGACTGGGGGGGAGAGGGCACGGCGGGCTACCCAACGCACGCCTACATCGGCTTCGACGGGCATCGTATCGGGCGGCTCCGTGTGCTCGGGCAGTCGCGCAACACGTATATTATCGCCGAGACGGACGATGCCCTGCTCTTGATTGACCAGCATATCGCGCACGAGCGGGTCTTATACGAGCAGATGATGGGCGGCGCGACGAGCGAGGCGAGCGAGTGGGGCGTCATCGCGCAACACTTGGTGTTGCCGCAGACGCTGGAACTCGCGCCCGCCGAGGCGCGGGTCGCGGGCGAGCGGCTGCCCGCGCTGGAACGCGCTGGGTTCGTGCTGGAGCCGTTCGGCGGCGGGACGTTTCTGGTGCGCGCCGTGCCCGCCCGCATCGCGAATAAAGACTATCTCGGCCATCTGCGTGAGATCATTGACGACCTGACAACGGCGAGCATCTCGCGCCGCCTGCTCGTTCCGCACGAGTCGGCGGTGATCATGGCGTCGTGCAAGATGGCGGTGAAAAAGGGCGACCCGCTGACGATGGACGAGATGAATCGGCTACTAACCGACCTCGCCCGGATGCAAAACCCGTTCACGTGCCCCCACGGACGACCGATACTGCTGGCACTGTCGCACCACGAGATGGACCGCAAGTTCCGCCGCATCGGGCCACACTGACGGGACGAAAAAAAGCCCGGCGCGGTAAAAAACCGCGCAGGGCAGGTAGGATACCGACCGCGATTACTGCTTGGTCACGTAGTCAATGTAGGCGGTGCCCGAGCCCGCGCCGTTCGTGTCGAACTGGACGTACAGCAAGTTGATCGCCCCCGGATTGCTATTCACGGTGAATGTCAACTGATTCCAGGCACCGCGCGTCAGGGAGGAGCCGGGTTTGCTGACCGAGCCGACGATCTGCGACGCGCTGTTCAGGACGCGGGCGTTCAGCGCGTTCAGTTTCAGCGAGGCGGGAACCCAAACCCACGCCGATACCTTCGAGTTCTTGGTGACCGCCGGATTGCTCACGCCGACCGCCTGGTAACCGTTGCCGTTACCGCCCGTGACCGTGAAGGCGAGCGAGTAGGAACCACTCTTCTTCTGCGACGACGAGGTCGTTACGTTGGATATGCCGCCCCACACCGCCTTCCAACCCTGCGTGCTCCCCGTCGGCGCGGCGGGTGCCGCCATGCCGCGCCGGACGGCCGCGGGCTGCGCCCCCGTCGTCTCGAAGTTGTTGAGCACGGAGCCGTCGGTCACCGTGAGCGTGCCGAGCGACACCCACGCGTAGTTGCCCCAGTTGCCGTCCCACACGCCCGCGTAAATGGAGTACGTCCCGGCGGTGTTCGGCGCGGTGTAATGGTTATAAAGGTAGTTCGTGCCGCCCGCTGGCGCGTTCACGCCGGTGACGTTGTAATTGAGTAGCACGTTGTTAGCACTATCGAAGACGCGGAGGCCCTGGATCGAGTTGTTCAGCGAGCCGCCGTTGTTCTTGATCGTGGCGTTTATGTCAACCGGCGTGCCGACGGTTGTCGTGCCGGGGTAGACGTAGCCGGTAACGGCGAACGACGGGTTGGTCTGCCCGCTGGTGTACAGGTTCGGGAAGTTGCCGGTCAAAAACAGGCGACACTGCAAACTCCACGCCCCGTCAAAATAGAGAGTGCTGTCATAGTCGCCGTTCGCCCGCAGAGAATCGTACATATAACGGGCGTTGTCGCGGTCGCCGTTCGCGAGGAACGCGATCCCGGCATTCCCGTCGAACAGGCGACTGGGATACTGATCCACATAGGAGTAGCCGTCCGTGGAACGCCTGGCGAAGATGTTTGTCGTGTAGACCTGCCTCGGGATCGCGGTGTTCACTTTGGTCGCATAGAACTTGCCGATTTTAGCGGCGATATTCTGCCCATCACCATTGCCGTACCACGCGTAGTCGAGATTGACACGGAAGGGAACACGCACGGCGTCGTACTGGTAGTCTCCGTAAGCATAGGTGTTACCGTTATAGACGCCGCCGTTGTCATCGCTGAAGTGAGGGAGCAGGCCAGTTCCGTTCGGATCATTGCCGCCGTAACGCGACGCGTAGAGGATCTGATAGCCTTTGGCTATGACGTTATTCCAGAAACCGGAATCGCCGGTGAAGTCGCCGTATATGCGGTACCACGCCGGGGCGAAGTACGAGGCGTTGAACTGAATGACAGTCGGCGATGGGAACGGACGTCGCTGACTGAATGGCGAGCCGCCGTTCACGGTGTAGTTGTCCTCGACGTCCCACTGCTTTATCTGTTTGAGTACCTTTTGTACCTCGTACGTGTAGTTCCACCGCCCCCCATCGCCCCACTTCTTGTTGGCAAATATCAGAGCGGCGGCGACATCCTCGTCCCCATCGGTCGCGTCGCCTACGCCGTCGGCCGTCGGCGTGCCATCGGCATTGAGCTTATAGTTCATCAAGCCGTTGCTGTTCAGATGGTCCTTGTAATACTGGAACAGATCGTCGAAGCGGCCATGATCGTCGGTGTCGTTCATGTACACACATAGGAGCATCCCGTAGCCGATGCCTTCGGAAACGGTCTCGTCCTGGATAGACGTCCCCGGCTCCTGGAACATGACGCGCTTGCTGTTGCTACCGAACTGAACGATCCACCGATCGCGCCATTTGTGCCAGAAGTCGAGCGTCGCGGCATTGGCATCGCCCTGCTCACCAGAGTTAAGAACACTGGTCTCTCCGTTGTAGGAGGCGTTGTAGGGAAAGCTTTGCGCATGCGCGGCGTTCGACGCCGACACGGTGAGCGCGATGATAAGAAGGGCGGGGGTGATTACCGCCCCGGTAACGGCCGCTAAGGCCGAGAAGAGCGCGGGGGCCATTCCCGCGTGAGTACGACGTAACATAAGAGTTCGATTCCTTTCGAGAAACGCCCGGTGTGATAACTGTCGCCGCTCCGCGCCCTCCGCCCGGAGTGGCGCAGTCCGTTTGATTAGCGATAGTTCCAATGAGTACCATAGCCCAGTCCATTGCTACGGCGGGTGTCGGCACGGGACCGGGCAAACCACCCTGCGCGGGACAAGTGTGTTGTGTGTGACTTCCGGCGTGACGCCACGGGGCGATCCACGTGCCTGTTTGGATTGGAACCGCCTCGTTCCCGGTGAAACTTTTCACCCTGGTAAACCCTTTTACCTGCACCAATCTACCAGTGTTCGGCTGGTCTGTCAAGAGGGCAAAACGGTTTAACTCTTAGCAAAACGGTTTAATGAAAAGGCGCGTGGCGGTTAACCGATCCGGCCCAGCGCGACGGCCTGTACCACGCCCGCGCCCGATTCGTAGAGCAGATCGCGGCAGGCGCGAAGCGAGTTGCCCGATTTCACGATGTCGTCGAGGAGCAGGACGGCCTTCCCCGCGACAAGATGGGGCAATTCGACGCGGATCGTTTCGCGGTGCAGTGCCGGTGTCGACGGGCCGCCGAACACGATGCGGGCGATCCTGGTCTGCCGGACGAGAACGCCAGTCGCGTCCGCGCGCTCACCGATGGCGGCTAGTTCTCTGGCGAGGGAGCATATGGGCGTGTCGATCTGGTACGGGTCGTGTGACGGCACTACGGCGACGGCGATGTCGCTAGCGAGTAGCGGGTCGAGCCAGCGCGTGAACCGCTCGCGCGCCCATTTGCGCCCCCGGTTCAACGCCTCGATCAGGCGCGAATGCTCCAGTTTCGCCGCGTCGCCCGCGACCGGAACCGGACTCGCCCCGTACGCCGCCCGCGCCTCCCGCACGTAGCGCAGTTTGCCGTGCGCCTCCAGCGACTCGGAGACCCGCAGGTACGCCCCGAACGTCACGATGCGCTCGGGGCGGTTGCGCTCGGCGTACGGCTCGCGGAACACGGTGCTAGTTGTTGTGTGATTCACACGCCATTATATCGCGCCGGGCGACGGCGCGAGACAGGTTCCACGCGCCCCAATCGCGGTAGCGCGTGTCGTCCATGCGGCGCAGGATGCCCGCGCGGAGTGTCTCGATCCGCGCCGCGCGCCCTGGTGCCGGAGCGAGCCGGGTCAATTCCGGCACGGCATCTTCGGAAAGGGACGCGAGGTAGTCGTCATCCATTCGCCCGGTCCGCTCGAAGCGTTCGGTGTTGCGACGGGCGATGTTCGCGTCGGGGTTGATCACGTTGAGCGAGACCAGAAAGCCGACGGCGCAGACGTAAACGCCCAGATCGCCGCGCGGGCGCGTGCCCCAGAGCGTCGCGGCACACCAGAGCAGACCGACCGCGACCCAGCCCATAAATACGTCCACGAACAGGCGCGTTTCGGTCGCGCCGTACGCAGCTTCGTAAGCGAACATGCGCGCGAACGCTGAGGCGAGTAGCGGTAGCGTGAGCAGGATCAGGCACGTCGCGAGCGCGGAAAATAGAAGCATTTGGCGGGGTGTCGTCCGCCCCGTTATCGCCTTCAAGCCGCCGATGAGAACGAGCGTGAGCAACACGGCGATGTTCAGTTCCGCGAACCCGTGTCGGGCGTATCCGGCGTATGTCAGCCCCGGTACGACCCGCACCAGCGCGTCGCCCCCGAACAGATAGGCGGTTTGGGAGAGCAGGAACGCGCCGAACAGGGCGATCAGCGTGCCGATAACAATGCCCGCTTCTGTGATGCCGAGTGGGCGTATAGGTATTGCTACCGGGCGTTGAACCGCCTCCCGCTCCCGACGCGTCAGCGCGTAGGCGAAGCCGCCCGCGAATGCGAAGGCGGCACCAGCGACCCATGCGAGACGTGCCGATGACTCTTCCACGTGCGCCGGGATGAGCAAGGCGAACGCGTCCCGCGCCCGTTGCGCGAACACGGCGTCGGCATTGATAAACAGAGCCGTGAAGACGAACAGGACCGGCAACGCGAATAGCACGCCGCGCCCGATCGCGGCGAAACGCGCATGCCGTGCCCCACTCAGGGAGACCCGCCCCGCCGCCGACAGAGTGCCGGGCGCGGCGGCTAATATCCCCCCTAACACTTTGAACGGCAGTAGTGGCCACGCGGAAAATGTCCCGCTTGCCGGGTCGCCCTCCACCCAGTAGTGCAGGAGAAGCAGGAGCAGGATCGCGCAGGCCGAAACATTGTAAAACGTCAGCGAGGTGCTTGCCCGAACAGCCACCATCGCCGCGAAGAACAGGAGCGGGGTGGCGAACAGCGCGACGGCGCGCCTTTTCGGGAATATCCCCTCGCGCTCCGCGCAGAGGGCGAGTGATAGCAGAACCACGACCACGGCTATCGGGAAGTTTAGCCCGAACGCGATCTCGCCGCCGCGAAACAGGGCGTCCGCGCCGAGTCCAAGTCCGAGCGCGACCAGAACGAGTCGGAGCGGCTCGCGCAGTGGCCGACGGGTGGCGTCCGGGACCACCAGCGAGGCGGCTAGAGGGGTGAAAGGCGACATGTTTAGCACGGCGTGACGCGGGTGTAGCGGCACATCCGGCACGGGCGGGGGCGCGAGAAGCACGTGCGGAGGCGCGAGAAAATCGTCGGTCATTGCGGGTGTCTTTCAAAGTAGTTTGCAAAAAAGAGTACGAGGCGTAATCCGTTCCGCTTTGCGAATGTGGGGCGGATGGTTTAGTTACGCGGATGCCCCAGCAACAGTTCCAAACTACTTTGAAAATAAAAGTAAACAACGGACAAAAAACCGTCGCCCCCGGCGGCGCGTTTCTTGAACACACTGTCGGGGGCGGCGGCAGGCTGTCGTCGGGTCGCCTCGCGGCTACTCGTTCGGGTTGGTGATGCTCACGGTGCCGTTGTCGAACGACGTCGTGTAGCCGAACGCGTCCCGGAAGAAGTCGAAGGGCACGAACATCTCGCCGCTCTCGATCAGCGGGGCGGCGGTGAGAGTCACGGGTGTGCCGGAAACATCCACCGCGGTATCGCCCTCGACCACGGTGGCGACGAAGTTTGCGATAGTCACGGTAGACGTTTTCGAGGCGTGGTCGAATGAGACTTGCCCCCCGAGCACTTCCACGGTGTCGCGGAGCGGGATGTAGTTCTTGTCGTTGCGCAGGAACGGTTCGGACGGGAAGGTGTAATCGCTCCCCCGGATGATATAAGGCATGATGTCAATTCTCCTATGAGGCTAGTTATGCGGCGGAAACTCGCCGTGGTCGAGTTCAATTGTACCCGATAGTGCCTGTATCGTTGCCTACAGCGGGGAGGACATTTGTGCCGGGAGCGCGACGCCGGGTCCGATGGGCGGGAGAGCCGCGACATCTAGCCGCCCGACCACCTCGATCAGCAGACTTCGCAGGCGTGGGGCGGCGTCACGCATCGCGATTTCGACCTCTTTATGGCTCAGCGGGGTTGTGGAAAGCCCCGCGCCGTGGTTGGTGACGAGCGAGATGCTGGCATAGTGCAGACCTGCCTCGCGGGCGAGCGTAGTTTCGGGCACCCCCGTCATGCCGACCACGTCGGCACCCCACCGCGCGAACAGGCGCACTTCGGCGGGGGTCTCGTAGCGCGGCCCGTCCGTCGCGAGGTAGGTCCCGGTCGGGCGGATCGGGATGCTCAGGTCGCCCGCCACGCGCAGTATCGTCTCGCGCAACACTTCGGAGTAGGGGCTACTGAAGTCGGTGTGTACTACGATGCCGCTCTCGCCGTCGAAGAACGTCTTGTGGTCGCGGTCGCGGGTGAAATCAATCAGATCGTTTAGGAGGACGAACTCGCCCGGCATCAAGTCGAGACGCATGGCACCGACGGCGGTGGTGGCGAGGGCGGCGCGGACACCGAGTGTCACGAGCGCGGCGATATTGGCGCGGTAATTAATCCGGTGTGGCGGCAGGTTGTGACCCGCGCCGTGCCGCGCCAGGAAGGCGACGGGTTTGCCGCGCAGGGTTCCGAGGGTCGCGAAGGCGTCTCCGTAGGGGGTCGGGATCGTGACGGAGTCCGGCGCACTGTCGAGCGGGAAGTCGCCGACGCCGGTGCCGCCGATGATGGCGATTGGGTAGGTTTGCATGGGGGCAGGATCGGGATAGCGTTAGTTTGTATAGTATCACCTTGCTTGTGTGTTCGGGCGCGCGTGGGGAGCGACGACGCCCACCCATCTACGGATTCGCGACACGCGGAACACTCGAATACGTCGTCAATATCAGTTTGACCTCGCGTTCTTTCTGTTGGGCGGCGATGTCCCAGGCAGATTCACCGCTCGGGTTCCGCGACTCACTGTTGGCACCATTCTCAAGAAGAAATCGTACCTGTTCGGGCTGGTTGTGGGAAACCGCCGACCGTAGCGCGTCATTCAGGCTCGCTCTCGTTTCATGCGTCGGCGGGCAATGACTCAGCAACAGGGCGGTGATACTCGTGTTCGCGCGCCATGCGGCGAACTGCAGAGCACTCACCTGCTCGTCATCATTCCATGTCAGCTGTGCCCCCCCCGCCGCGAGGTAGGCGGAAGTCATAGCCTCATCCTGCGCCGCGATCGCTCTCATCAATCCCTGTTCCATCGCTCTTGTCCCCGCGCTGACGTTACCGGAGCGGCGCAGGAGGCGTACCGTGTCAAGATCGCACTGTTGCGCGGCGCCCTCGAATGCCCTTTGCATCCCCGCAACAATGAAGCAGACAACCACGAAAAGCAGAACGGGACCGTAGATGCTTTGCACGAAGAGCCGGGACACGAGCGGGTGTCGGCTCTGGCGTTCCATTTCGCCGCGCCACTTCTCGGCGAGTTGTTTCCAGGAAGCGGCCATCACCCACCCCGCGACGAAAAGCGTTAGGTGCCCGATCAAGTCCGGCTTTTCGCGATAGGTCAGGAGCATCGCGGTCTGATAGGCCGTGATTGCCGCCCATACCATCGCCGCGACGATGTGCCCGCGCATTTTAATCAACCGGGTCACCGAGTAGACTACCCCGGCGACGAATACCCCGCCGATTATTATAAGAGGTATACCCAGCACGTACAGCATAATCGTTCACTTCCTCGGGTGGGTTCAGCGTGCCGCATCCCACGACATTTCCCGCGCCCGTTGCTCGGAGCATTCAAACCCGCTCGCCCGCAGAACGGCCTCGGCCTTGCGGTCGCCCATCCGGGAGGCACGATCAATGGCGAGTTGCCCGAGGTGGCACAGCCCCACCGCGCCTAGCCACAACGCGAGCGGCCCCGCTGTTGTTTGTGTGATCAGCCGGACGGCGAGTGGGCGGCGACTTGCCCGGAACGGTTCGCCGCAGTGCCGCTGCGCAACGAACTGCTTCCACGAGGAGACCATGACCCACCCGGCGACGAGTAGTACCAGGTGCCCGATGAGATTCGGCGTGTCGCGCCACTCGAATAGAACAACGGTCTGGCAAGCGGTGATCGTCGTCCACGCCAGGGCCGTAACGGCGTGTCCGCGCACTCTCGGCGGGAGAGCCGCCCGCACGTGGAATGTGAGCGACGTCGCGAAGGATGCCCCGTACAAAACTAGCCTACCAATTATCAACATAACGCCTCACTTTTGCTAGATCGGTCTGTGGCGGGCGGGGATACGGTCAGCGTTTGGCACCCGCGCCCTTGAGGAGCGCGATCATAGCCGTGTCGCCGTCCCGCTCCGCGAGTCGCAACAGTGACTTGCTCCCGCTCTCCGCTTTCTCGTTCGGCTCCGCGCCGTTATTCAATAAGAACCGTACCTGCCCCCTTTGGTGCGCTTCGACAGCCGTCCGCAGCAGGCCGGGAACGACAAATGTTATTTCCCACGGTTCCCCGTTTGTGACTCCATTTTGCAACAGCACTCGATTTTGTAACAGCATCTCGGTTATTTCAACGTTACCATGGTGTACGGCGAGTCGGAAAACATAATCCTGTGGAACAACCCCGGTGTCAAGGTAGAAGCGGACACCAGCGACATCCTGTCTCTCTACGAGTTGGGCGAGGCGGTCACTGTACCAGTAGTTATCCGCGCGGAAGCCGCCCGCGCGAAGTAGCGAAACCGTCGCCTTATTACGCCAGGCAAGCGCGTGATCCAGAAGCCGGTCCGCCCCCGTCGCAATCCCCCAAAGAGCGATACCGAGCGCGAGCGGACCCCACAGCGTTTGTACAAACAGCCTTGCCGCCAGGGATCGGCGGCTCTGGCGGTCGTGTTCGCCGCGCCGTCGCTCGGCGAGTTGCCGCCATGCGGAGACCATCACCCACCCACTGACGAGGAGCGCGAGGTGCCCGATCGGGTTCGGCCTCTCACGATAGATGATGAGCATGAAAGTTTGACAGCCGGTGATCGCTGTCCATATGATCGCGGCCACCGCATGCCCGCGCAGTGTCTTCGGCAGGAACCTGGCCCACATCGCGCAACATACCGTAACCGTCAAGAGGATGAAAAGAGACACTGTCGGGTCAATCATAATGGTTCACTACTCCCCGATCTCGCGGATCGCGACCCGCCTCTGCTCGTGCGCCGAAACGCGTACCGCCTCGACGACGCGGGCCTGATCCAGGCCGTCCTCGCCCGGCGCGAGCGGCTTTCGCTCGTCGCGCACGCACCGCGAGAAGTGCGCCAACTCTAACCCATACTGGTCTAAATGTGCCCACGGTTCCACGACCTCGCTCTCGCCCGCGCGTACCGTCACCGTCACCCCGCCTTCGCCGACCTGGAACGCCCGCTCCGCCGTAACACGCCCTGTCGTGCCGGTGATCTCGTACCGCGTCACGAACGGCCGGTCGAAGCCGCCGTATATCGTCGCGGTCTTGCCGTCCGCCCACTCCATCAGCACCGTGGTGTGCGCGTCCACGCCGTGTTCGCGGTCGGGACGCTGGGCGGCGGTCACCGCGACCGGCTCACCGAAGAACCAGCGGGCGGCGTTGAGCGGGTACACGCCGACATCCAGGAATGCCCCGCCGCCCTGCGCCGCGTTCATGCGGATATTAGACGGCTCAAAGCTCGCGGAATAGGCGAACGTGCCGCTGAAATGCACCGGCTCCCCTATCCCGCCGCTACCCAGGATCGCGCGAACCCGTTCGTGTTGCGGGTGATAACGGTACATGAAGCCCTCCGCAAGCCGCAACCCCTTGCTCTTCGCGGCGATCGCCATCGCGTACGCGTCGGTGTAGGTGAGCGCGACCGGCTTGTCGCATAGGACGTGCTTCCCGGCGGCCAGCGCGGCCAGCGTCCATTCACAGTGCAGATCGTTCGGGAGCGGGATGTAGACCGCCTCAATGTCGGGGTCGCACAGGAGCGACGCATACGAATCGTAAGCGCGGGGAACGCCGTGTCGCCCCGCCACTTCGCGAGCCTTCTCCCCGAAGCGCGACGCGACGGCGAGCAATGTGGCATCCCCGGACGCCGCGCGGAAGCCGGGCACCATGCGCCGCTCGAATACGCGGGCGCACCCGAGCACGCCCCAGCGGACTGGCTCGTTCATGGCGCGGACTCCTCCGCCAGCCGCCGCACCCGCCGCCCAGCGACAATTAGCCGCCCCCGCGCGAGCAGTGCCAGTGCTTCCGGGAATGCCGCGTGTTCGAGGGGCAGGATGTGGGCGGCGAGCGTTCCCGCCGTGTCATCGTCATTGACCGGCACCACCGTTTGCGAGATGATGGGCCCCGTGTCGAATCCATCGTCCACGAAATGTACCGTGCAACCGGAGAACTTGACGCCGGATTCGATGGCGGCCTGGTGGACGCGTTCGCCGTACATGCCGTGCCCGCCGAACGCCGGGAGTAGCGAGGGGTGGATGTTGACGATGCGGAGCGGGAACGCCTCAATGACGGGGGACGGCATCCGGCGCAGGTAGCCCGCGAGCGCGATGGTGTCGGCGTCCGCGCCGCGCAAAACGCGCAGTAGCACGCCAGCATACTCGTCGTCGGAGCGGTCTTTGGGGCTGACTATCCTGGTCGGGAGGCCCGCGTTCTTCGCGCGGGCGACGGCGGGGGCGTCGGCGCGGGAGCCGATCACGCAGACGATTTCGGCGGGCAGTCGGCCGTCCGCTATCGCCGCGTGGATCGCCATCAGGTTCGAGCCGCGCCCCTGCGACCCAACGAACACGGCGAGGCGCAGAGGGGCTATGGGATGGCTAGACAAGTTTTCTCACTGTACCAGATGTGCCGCTGGCTATGCCCATATCGGGGCGATATGCTACGGCTTCAGTTGACATCAACGGTCGCATCTGTCTACCCCCTCGCGGTATTTTCAGCCATTCGGCTTTGAGTGTTATCTTGCCACCTCACCTGCCGGTTCTATAAGATATTCAAGGCCCGCAATAGTCCGTCAGCGCGTTGTAGTGCTTGCTCCGCGTCGTAGGACGTAACGCTACCGCTCGTGTCGTAGTCCGCGCGGCGGCGCGAAGATTTTAACCGCTGACCCTGCCTGCCGATAGACCTGCCCTGCGCGTTGTACTCGTTCTCGAAGTAGTCCTATACCTCGCTATGCGAATGTTCCGCATCGCGGCGCAGAGTTTGCGATGCGACCCCGTCCGTTTCGATCAGGGCACGCGCCCGCAGAAAACTCGCATAATAAGCACGGCTGATAGCACTCCGATACGCCGCCTCCCGCGCATCGTCCGGGGCGGCGGCGAGCAGGACCCGCGCGGCGGTTAAAAACGAATCGCTGTCGAACGGCATACTTTATACCCGGCGCAGATCAATGATGCGGTGTTTACGGAACGAGACGGGCTACTTAGCGTACTATTCCCGATCGAATAGTGACAAACTGTCCAACAACGCGTCAATGCTCGCGAAGTAGTCCACCGGGACCTCGCCCCCGACGAACAGATCGTCAATCCCGTCGGCGTTGTCTCGCCGGTTGACCTCGGCCATGATGCGCCTGTCCGCGCCGTACCGCGCGGTCAGCACACTCAACGCGTCGGCGACCAGCGCGGCTATCCGGGGATAGCGGGCGAGATAACCGGCGACGTATTCGTCGCCATGGACGCGCGCGAGGATCGCGTCCACGGTCTCCGTTGGCGCGCCGGTTTGGAGCGGCATGGTCGTCGTCGGCGCGTCGCCATCAGGCAGTGTGAGCTTCTGTCACATCGGGTTATTGTACCATCGCATTGCCGGAGGGATTGTCACCCCCGACCAGGCGTGTGTTCGCCGTGTTCGCTCTCCCGCTCACTTCGCGCCCGCGTCGGTCGTGATCACCTTTTCCAGTTCGGGACCCATCGCCCGCATGAAATCCTGTTGCGCCGTGACCATCGCCGCGTCGTCGGCACCCGGCACCTGCGCGGACGTCAGCCGGACGAACGTCCAGCCGTTCTTGTTCGGGATGACGCGCTCCAGTGCCATCAGCGTCTGCTGGCGGATGAAGTCGCACTCTGTGCGGCTCCCGGACGCGAAGAAGTAGGTGATCGTCGTGTTCGGGGCGGGGACGCGCGATCCGTCCGCGTTCAGGTGAATCGCCGGGGCGTCATGCCCCGCGTACGGGAGCGTAGTGCGGTCCTTTTTCGTGATGTTGTAGCCCGCCGCCGGGAAACACAGTTCCGGGCGGTGCGCGAACTCGCGGCGGCCGTAGCGGCGGTACACGAGCAGGATGTCCACGAACTTGCCTTCCGGGTTCGCGTAGCGACGCTGGATGTAGGTGTCGGCCTTGATCTGCGCCATCGTCACCGGATCAATCTCTACGTCGCCTTGCGACTTCCAGTTCCCGACCGCGAGCGGGATCTTTTTCACGTCGGCGATCTGGCCCGTCGGCTCGGGGCGCAACTCCCAGAACGTGCCCAGGGAGAACGCCACCATTATCGCCGCGATCACCAGCCAGTATTTCGGCGCGTACGTGGAGCCGGTTGACTTGTTCAATATGGTTGTGCTCATGCCATCATCTCCCGTGTCTTGTCGGTTGCTTCCTTGCGGTCGGCACCGGTCGCCCATTCCATGAACCGCCCGATGGAGATCAGAATCGCGAACGCGATCACGAACAGTACCGGCGACGAATACTCGTGGAATACCGTCTCGGCGAACTTCTTGTCGCCGTACGCGCCGATCAGGATAATCAGGCTGATTCGGGTCAGGTTCGCCGCCAATGCTATCGGAATGGCGCACATGAACAGCACCCACTTCCAGCCGAGCTTGAGGCGCGTCAGGTACGCCGTGATCGCATGCAGTGCCTTGATCGCCACCAGCGAGTGCAGACCGGAGCACGGGTCGGCCACTTCCAGGTTGATATGCTCGAAGCCGCGCGGCTGATTAAACTCCAGGTTCATGCCCGAGCCGTAGACGTCCACGCCGAAGAATTGCGCGATGTGCTTGGAGCCGCCTGTCGCCAGCAGCCGGAGCGGGAACGACACGACTTCTGTGAAGCCGCCCGGAATCGGAATCATGAACAGCAGGTAGGCGATGGGGAACGCCAGTTCGCGCAGGAACTTCGTGCCCAGGAAGTACCAGACCGCGCCCGCGACGAAGATCGGGATCGAGAGCGGTGACGGGCCGTTCAGGTCCATCGCCTTCTCGAACAGGTGTAGAACGAGCGCGATTCCCATGACCGCGAGGCCGCCGGGGTGCGAGCTGACGGGGATCCGGGCCAGTCGCGCGCGGATCATGTAGGTGATGCCGAGCGCGATAGGGATAATCAGCCAGCTGTGTTGCGCGGCGGGGTCCTTCATCCAGCGCGGGATCAGAAAGTAGGCGAATGTCGTTGCGTAGAGCGCGACGAATAGCACCCCGATCACCGCGAGGAGCGGGATATTAATCGGCGCGTTCCCCGCCGCGAACGAGCCGGGCGGGGGCGGGACTTCCGGCGTGTCGGGGGAGGACTTCGGTCTGCCCGCGTGTGGCCGCGCCTCGCTTTCGGAGGGCGGCACAGGGATGGTTTTCGGGAGCGCGGTTCCGGCGTCCGGGGCGAGCGTCGTGTTCGTAAGGTCGTTCATAATTCCTCTTGTGCCCTCAGGCTCGCTCCATGAAATACGGCGACGACAAGGAGCGTGTCGGGCATATCATCGTCACTTCTGTTCTCGCGTCGCGTTGGGCTGGAGCCACCTATATTTGGCGTGGATCCGCGCGAACACGACTTCGGGTGGATTGTGTCCCCCGGTGTCCGCCGCTCGGGAACCACGCTCCCATTTATCGGCGTGCGACAGTTGTTCCTCCGCCGTCAGCGAATCCCACCACTCCTGATACGCGTGCGCATCCGCCGCGAAGTGCGCCACGCGTTCGGCGAAAACCTTCTCGCGCGTTGGGTCGGGATTACAAGGTAGCGCGAGATGCTCGCGCAACACAATGGCGGCAACGGCGTCGGCGGACGTGCCCCGCGACGCGGCTTCGGCGAGTAGATCGGCGGACAAGTCGAGAGTCAGGGGCATGGGTGTGGTTTTCCTACCGGCACCCATTATATCCCGATACGCGGGAATCAACCGCGCTTGGCGAATTTTGTGGCGTGGCTGGTGCCGCCGCGCGTTTCCCGCACGTGGGCGGGCGCGGGAAACGCGCGGTGCGCCGTGTGGGCGGTGAATTGTACCGGTGGCCATGAGGAGCGGGGAGCGGGCGACCCGCCGCCCCCTCTAGCGCGAGCGTATCCCCCGCCGCGCTCACCTAAACAGACGGCTCGTCCGGGTTCACCCGCCGCGTTCCCGACCCATCCGTCGGCGGCGCGTGTTCCGCGCTCTTATCAATCTCCCCGTCATCCGTACCCAGCAACTTCTTCCCCGCCAGATGCTCCTTGAGTATCTGCCCCTCGACGCTGTCTTTGCGCGTCTCGTGGGGGAGCATGGGCGGGTCCAGCGGCTTCTCGCGGGCGTCTTCTCTCGTGCTCACATTATTGTGTCGCTCTTTAGATAAGCGGGCGGTGGCTAACCCTGCCTCTGGCTCGCTTCCACGAACGACTGCATCCAGGCGGGAACCGCCGGTCGGCGCTCCTGCTCGATCACGACCGTGGTGCCGCCCGCGCCAGTCAGAAGATGTACCCGGTCCGCCGTTTTCAGCATCATCCAAAAGCCGTGCCCGAGTGTCCCGGCGGTGGTGAACCCCTTCTCCAGCGTCGCCCGGTGTAGCGACTCCTCGTTAATGCCTTTGCCGTAGTCGCGGACCCAGATCTGGACGATACCCGTCTCCTTGTTCACGTAAATAGTGCCCAGGCCGCCCCCCGCGTGGACAACCGCGTTCATGGAAGCCTCGCCGACCGCCGTGACGAGGTCACTCTCCCGCTCCGGCGACATGCCCGCCGCCTGACACGCCGCGATGGTCTGCTGGCGTAGCGTCCGGATAGTTTTTCGGTCGAGCGTGACCGGTTCGTACGCGGGCGTCGGCGTCGCTGTGTATGGCAGTTCGTTCGCCGAGTCGCAGAGGCGCAATCGCCCTTCGCTCATGGAGGAGAGCATCTCGCGCAGGAACTTGCGTTGCCGCTCGGCCGACTCCTCGATGCGCCGCATCAGCGCGTCGCGTTGCACCTCCATCCGCTTGCGCTCGGACACGTCGCGCGCGATCAGCACGACGAGGCTGATATTCCCATGCTCGTCGCGGGCGGGGCTGCCGCCGTACGACGCCCACCATTCCGTCCCCTCGTCGCCGTGCCGCACGAGACATTCGTACTCGGTGAACGTCTCGCCGCGCAAGACCCGCGCCATCGGCCAGTCGTCGGGCGGGATCACGCTCCCCCCCGGTGTTCGTAGCGTGAACGTGTCGGCGTACTCGCGGAAGTGTTTGCGCGCCTCGTCGCCGGACTTGAAGTCGTGCAAGGCGAGGGCGACGGGGTTCATCATCAGCACCTCGCCCGCCGTGTTCGCGACAATGATGCCGTCGGTCGCGGACTCCAGCACCGCCATCAGTTGCGCCAGGGTGCGCGCCTGTGTCTGCTCGGCCTCGCGCTTTTCGGAAATGTCGGTGTGCATGCCGACCCACTCGCGGATGTTCTGTTTCGCGTCCAGCACCGGCACGGCGCGTATCGCGAACAGCCGCCAGCACCCGTCGTGGCGGCGTACCCGGTGTTCGAACAGGAAGACGGAGCGGGTGCGCAGTGACTCGTTCCAGCCGTCAATCGTGGGTTGCGCGTCGTCCGGGTGGACCGCCTCCGCCCAACCGAAGCCCGCGTATTCGGCCTCCGTCTGCCCGGTGAGCGCGGCCCAGCCGGGTTGCGGCCCGCGCATCTCACCGTCCGCCGAGTTCGTCCACGTGACCTGTGAGGACGCGTCAACGAGGGCGCGGTACCGCTCCTCGGAGTGTTGGAGGGAAGCGAGGGTTTCGCTCTCCTCCGTCATGTCGCGGCAGACGCCGATCACGCGCACCGCGTTGCCCGCGCCGTCGCGGATCAGCGTGCCGTGAGCGGCGATGTGCCGCACGCTCTTGCCGTCGGGGAGCATCACGCGGTAGCGGTTCTCGAAAGAAGGGTTCGGAGATTCGATACCCTCGCGGAACCGGCGCATCCCCGCCTCGCGGTCATCGGGGTGGAGTATCTCCCGCCAGACCGACTGCGCGTTCATGCCCGCCTTCTCGGGACGCCCGAACATAGTGGCGATCTCCTCGGACCATTCCTCGGTCCCCAGAACGAGATCGCTCTCCCACAACCCGAGGTTGGCGACGTCCATGGCGAGGCGGTACCGTTGCTCGAACCCGCTACTACTCGCCCGCGCGGACTTCACGGCGTCAATATTCGCACAGGTACCCAGCCATCTTTCTATGCCCCCGGCTCGGCGGTCGGGCCGCGCGGACCCGCGCAGGTAGAACCAGCCGTATGCGCCGTCCGCTCGGCGCAGGCGGAACTCGTGTTCGAACTCCGTCGCCTTGCTCTCGAGTGTCAGACGCCAGTGCTCGCCCATGACATCGCGTTCGTCGGGATGAACCGCCTCCCACGCCCGCGCGAGGATGCCGGGACCCGGCTCGATGCCGGTGTAGTCGTACCAGTGCCGGCTATAGTAAACGCTACGCCCTTCCGCGTCAGCGATCCAGACGATGTCGGGCAGGGCGTCGGCAAATACCTGGCATTCGGGCGAGGGGGCGGGAGACGTACCCTCATCACCGGGGTCGTAAGCGACGAAGTCGCCGGTATTGTTATGTCTTTCCGTCATAGGTAAACAATCATTGCGCGACGCGGCCGCCTTCGCGGATCGCGGTGCTCATGCTCTCTCCTGTTTCAACTGAATATATGTGTCTGTTCGTTAATTGCCCGTGAATCGCGTTATGAGTATACACGCGTCGTCGGTCAGCGTGCCGCCGCACCATGCCTTCGCTTCGTTTAAGCACGCGTGCGCCACGCGGCTCGGGCCGAGCCCCCGGCGACGCGCGTAGCGTCTCCTGGACGCACCATGCCATGTCGTCCAATCCCCAGAACTCCCGCTCCGCGTTCCGCGCCTCGGTCGTCCCGTTCGTGGTCAGCGCGAGCAGGTCGCCCGGCGCGAGCGCGAACGGCGCGTCGTCATACTCTCGCGTTCCTATCCGCGCCCAGCACCATCCCCCGCGTGAACATCTCCTCGACAACGCCCGTGCCCGCGCGGCAGATGAGCGGTGGTTCCATGCCGCCTATAGTCGCCGCGCCCAGCCCGGTGGCGGCGTCGAACACGACGACAGCGACGGCGACGAACGTGTCCACGACGAGGCCGCGCCAGTCGCATAGGAAGCGGTTCAATAGCGTCAGGGAGCGCGCGGCCTCGCCGGTCTCGTGGACATATGCCCGGATCGCGAACTTCACCTCGGCGGTGAACGTGGCGGCGTGCAAGCCTTTGCCTGTTACGTCTCCGACCACGAAACAGATCTTGTCGTCCTGAAATGCGAACGCGTCGAAGAAGTCGCCGCCCACCTGCGCCTCGTCCCGCGCCGCCTCGTATAACGTACCCAGTTCCAGCCCGGAAAATGCGTCCTCGGGCGGCGCGAATAGTGAAAGATTCCTGAAGGCTTTGCGCGATCCGCGACTGCTTGGCGTTCGAGGCGGCCAGCGCGGCTTCCGCGCGGACGCGTTCCGAAACGTCCATGATCTAGGACAGAACGGAAGTCAACCTGCCGCTATCATCTTTCAGGAACGTGTTGTACCATTCGCAATGGATGACATCGCCCGACCGGGTGAGATTGCGGCAACCGCAAACGCCGAAGCCGACCTCCGCGATCCGTTTCATCTCCTCTTCGACGCGGGCGCGGTCGCCCTCGTGGATGTAGTTCCAGTCGTTGCCGGAAACGCCCATCATCTCCTCGCGGGTGCAACCGAAGACGCGCTCGGCTTGCTTACTCCACTGACAGATACGCCAGTCGGCATCCCATTCGATCACGGCAAGCGGGGAGTTGGAGACGTGTGAGGAGACCCGCTCCAGGGCGGATGCCAGCGCGTCTTCAGCGGCCTTACGCTCCGTGATGTCCATGTCCACCCCGGTCACGCGGAGCGGCTTGCCGTCCCGGTCGCGGTAGATGTAGCCTCGCCCGTGCAACCAGCGCGTTTCGCCGTCGCGGCGCACGATGCGGAATTCGTCCTCGTAGTCGAGCCGCTCCGGGTCAGCGACCACCGCGTCCATGGAGTTGCGAACCGTCTCGCGGTCGTCGGGGTGCAGGAACTCCAGGAACCGGACGTCGCCCGTGTCTTCGTCCTCCGGTACCCCGAACAGACGTTTCTGCTCGGCGGACCACTGCCCGCGATCGTGGCGATGTCCCAGTCCCAGATACGCGCGGCCTGGAACGCTATGGTTCGCTGGTCAGTGATCTCCCGCGGTTCCCGCGCCTGGGTTTGTAGCAGATCCTGCGCCCGGTTCTCCTCGGTGCGGTCGAACCAGACGCCGAGCGTCCATGCGGGTGACCCGTCCGCGTCGCGGATCAGCGTGGTGCGGGACGATATCCAGATCACCTGGTCGTTATCCGCGCGGCGCAGGCGGTATTCCACGGCGACGCCGTCGGCAGTGCCGTCGAGGAGCGACGCCCAGGCGGCGGTGACGCGGGCCTGGTCCGGGGGGTCTACCAGGGCGAACCATTGATCGGGCGTGAGCGGCGGCTCGGTCGGGACCAGGCCCGCCATCGCGAGACCCGTGGGCGACACTTTCAAGGTGTGCGCCTTGATGTCGTATTCGGCGAACCCCATCCGCGCCATCTCGACCGCTAGCATCAGCCGTTGCTGGGATTCGAGCGCGTTGCGTTTTTCCACCTCGCGGTCCGATATCTCCTGAGCGACCGCCGTCAGTTCCACGGGGGTGCCGTCCGCGCCGCGTTTCGTCACCACGGCGTGGCTGGCCACGTCACGCCAGTTGCCGTCTTCCCCCCGGACGCGGTATCGTAGGCGGTAGTCATGGATCTCGTTGCGCCCGAACCGCCCGAGCGCGTCGTAGAAGGCGGGAAGATCGTCGGGATGGATGCGCGCCGTCCACGTCGGGAGCGGGGTTTCCGGCGCGTGTGGGACGCCGAATACCGCGTGCGCTTGCGGGTCGGCGCGGACTACCTGTTCCGAAAGATCGTACACCGCCGCGCCGATCTTGCTCGCGCCGAGGACGATTTGGAGGCGTTCCTGACTCTGGCGCAGGGACTCGCGCGCCTCGTGTATGTCGTGTATGTCGGTCGCGGAGCCGAACCAGTGCGTGACGTCACCGGCGGCGGCGCGGTTGGGGGCGCACCGCGCCGGGTGCCAGCGGTACGCGCCGTCGTTGCGCTTGATGCGGAAACCGCGCTCCCACTCCGCGCCGCTCGCGATGGCGTCGGCGCGCGAGCGTGAATATCCCTCGCGGTCGTTCGGGTGGATGATGGTCAAAATCAGTTCGGTTTGCAGGTCCCGCTGGGAAAGCCCGGTGTACTCGCGGAACCGCTGGTTGGCGAAGAGGATGCCACCGGTGGCATCCGACGTCCATAGAATCTGTGGCACGGAGTCGGCCTGCGCCCGTAGCAGTTGTTCGGTTTCGTTCGCCCACTCGGGGCCGTCGTTTCCCTTGTCGAACATGGCTTTATCGTTGATTTCTAGCACTAGGGCGAGCGCATCTAAATTGTCGGCTACCCACCAAACATGGGTAGTCACCCCGACCGCCCGACCAGAACCACCCACCCGACCCAACAGTTTTGGATGCGCTTGTCCTGCTTCTAGCAATAGCGCATATACCCGCCCCGATAAAACGCGGTACAATGGGAAGTATACCAATTTTCCTTTCGATACGCCCCTCCCGCGCTCATGTACCTAGCCCAATTCCCCTTTTTTCTACATGCCCTCGCGGAATCCGCGCTCGCCTTTCTGCACCGTGACCTGGACGCCGTGCTTCTTACGCTGGTCGGCGCGACCGCCGCGCTTCTCCTCTCCACGCTGTTCCTCGCGGCGCGGGTGATGTCGCTGACCGGGCGGCAGGCGCGACTCCTGCGCGGCACGGATGGCAAGGACGTCCAGCGAATGCTTATGGATCACGTCGGCACTATGGAGCAACTCACGCACCGAGTGGAGCGGGCGGCGAACTACGGCGAGCGGAACGCCGCGAGTCTGCAACAGTGCCTCCAGAAGATTGGCGTCGTGCGCTTCGACGCGTTCGCGGATCTAGGGGGTCGGCAGTCGTTCTCGGTCGCTATCCTCGACGCGGACGAGAACGGCGTGGTGCTGACCGGGCTTTCCGCGCGGCACGAGACGCGCATGTACGCCAAGCCGGTGGAGGGCGGAGCCAGTATCGCCGCCATGCCGCTCACGCCCGAGGAAGAGGCGGCGGTGGACGCGGCGCGGGCGGGCGGGCCTGGCACGGACGCGGTGGTCGCGGCGAACTCTGGCGAGCCGCTCCCCGGCACGCTCCGCGATAAGCTAACGCAGGCGGCGGTCTCGGCGGGCGTGATGCCCCCGCGCCCGGTGCCGCTCCACTCCAATGACCGGTTCAGCGCGGCGTTGCGCAACGGGAACTGAGAACAAGCGATGTTTTGGAAGCGAGCGACACCCCCCGCGAGTGACGGCGGCGCGGCGGCGATCCCGCCGCCGGGATCGCCCACCCGCGCCGACGGCACCCCCGAACCGCCCCCCGCGCGCCCCACTAGCGTAGGCAACTTCGGCACCAGCGAGGAGCGGATCCTGATCGAGCGGAGTCGGCGCGGGGATCTGGACGCGTTCGATAAACTGGTACGCCAGTATGAGAAGAGCGTGTTCAACACCGCCCTGCGCCTGTCCGGCTCCTACGACGACGCCTCCGACATCTCCCAGGAAGCGTTCGTCCGTACCTGGAACAACCTGCGCTCGTTCCGGGGCGACGCGCAGTTCTCGACCTGGCTGTACCGGATCGTCACTAACGTCTTCCTCGATGACCGCAAAAAGAAACGCGCCCGCCCGCACCGATCGCTCGACGACGAGATCGCGCTCGACGAATCGTCTGTGGAGCGGCAGTATGCCGACCCCGCGCCCGGTCCCGTGGAGATCGCCGAGGGCGATGAACGGAAGAAACTGCTCGCCCGCGCGATCAGCACGCTCCCCGAGGCGCAACGCGCGATGGTGGTGTTGTATCATTCACAGGGCTTGTCCTATGAGGAGATCGCCGAGATCACGGGGCAACCGATGGGCACCGTGAAATCCCGCCTGAACCGGGCGCGGCTCGCCCTCCGGGACCGTCTGGCACCCGTGGCGGAACTTTTCGATGGGGCGACTCGTCCCAAAGAGCGGGAATAGAATTATGGAAACCAGCCGATTTCGGGATCACCTGTCAGACTACTTGGAAAGCCGCCTAC
The DNA here is from genome assembly GCA_043754515.1 of Armatimonadota bacterium. GTDB lineage: Bacteria > Armatimonadota > Armatimonadia > Armatimonadales > Armatimonadaceae > JACMIU01. The sequence continues at coordinate 13,432 of JAYUUO010000041.1, read as the reverse complement.
CCGCCGGGGAGCAGGACGCGGTGGAGGCGCACCTCGCCGCGTCGCCCGACGCGCGGGCGGAACTCGCCGCGCTGAGAGAGGTCTGGACGGGGCTAGATGAATGGGCGAAAACGCCGCCGTCGGACCCACCGATGTTTTTCCGCGACAACGTCCTGTCGGCGGTGGAGCGGACCGGGACGCGCAAAGGGTACTGGAGCGGCGGGCAGGCGAAACTGTCGGTCTGGGAGCGGATTTTTCCGAGCACGGGGCGGCTCGTGTTCGCGTCGGGGCTGGTAGGCGGGGTCGTTATCGTCGTGGGCTTCCTGGCCGCGAACAGCGCGCTGACCGTGAGTGGCCCGGTTCGCGTGGCGAACGTCACGATGCCGCTAGCGCGAATGGCGAGCGGTCTGGTGTTGCCGTACGCGGGGCAGGTCGCGGAGAACGATAAGGCGGACGCCGCGCCGCGCCTGGTGATCTCGACCAGCCACACTCTGACGCCGGACGCGCACGCCGTTTGCGATTTTACTTTCTGGTTGGAGAACGCTACGCAAGGGTCGGCGCGTTTCACGGTCGTCGGCGATAAGACGGTGCCTGGGCTAGCGACCGAGCCGGGCAAGACGTTCGACTACGCGGGCTTGTCGGGGAGCGCGGCACGGACGCTACGCGTGCCGCTCGACGCGGGGAAGCCGACTGCTCTCGCCATTCAGGTGCGTTGGAAGGCGACCGGTACCGAGCACGAGCGGTATCTGTTCGTCCCGACCAGTGTCGCGGCGACGGCGGAGGGCGCGGTTTCGGGGCCCTCGCCTGCGTTCACGCTCGCCGACATGCCGCTCTTAGACGCACTACAGCAGGTGGCGACCGCAACCCGCGTCCCGATCACGCTGGAAGATGTCCCGAACCCAGAGGCACTACGCGCCCGAATCGCGATGGACGGCAAGGAGAACACATCGGTCGCGTTGCGGCGCGCCCTGGAGCCGCTGGGGTTGCGCGTGTCGCGGTCGCCGGCGGGGGTTCTGGTCACGGCGGATCGGTAGGGCGGGGCGGTTAGTGGGAGGCGGGAGCGGGCTTGTTTGTTGTCGGTACCCCTCGCCGCAATCTACCGCAAGCGCCCCCCGCAACCGTCCCAAAGCCGGCGGGTCTGAACTTCGCTAGGTAAGCCGATCCCCATGAACAACCCGTCCTTTTCCTCAAGACGCGCCCGCGTCACGCGCGGTGCGCCGCGCGATTTAATCCCGCCATCACCCGCGCGAGGCGGTTTCACCCTGATCGAACTGCTCGTCGTGATCGCCGTCATTGCCCTGCTCGCCGCGATTCTATTTCCCGCGTTCGCGGGCGCGCGGGAGAAGGGGCGGCAGACCGTTTGCGTCTCGAACTTGAGGCAGCTTAGTGCGGCGTTCGCGATGTATGAGCAGGACGCGGACGAGACATTGCCCGGAGCCACCGACGGCATCCCCGGCACGAACCGGGGCGGCGGGTGGATGTTCTATACGCAGTTCCCGGCGAACCAGCAACCCGGCGCGTTCCACCCCGAGCGCGGCACGCTGTTCCCGTATGCGAAAGATAAGCGGGTTTTCGTCTGCCCCTCGGACGCGCGGGGCGGGGACGCGGGAAATACGTACGCGATGAACAGTTGCCTGACCGCGTTCCCGAACGGCGCGAACGACGGGAGCGGCGGGATGAACCCCGGTCGCGCCCTTTCCGCCATTAAGGAGCCTGCCCGACAACTTTTGCTCAGCGAGGAAGCGTCCGTGAGTGACGAGTCGGGGGATGTTTACAACGCCTCCACGGACGACGGGTTCATGAACCTGCCTATGGGTAACCAGCTATCGGCGCGCCACCAGGGCAGTTCGGTCGTGCTGTTCACGGACGGGCACGTCAAGCGCAGGGCGTCGCGCGCCGATATAGCGGATCTTCTGACCGGCGGGAGCGGGGCGTGTGGCGACTGAGAATGACCCGGTGAAGGAGGACCATGCCCCGATAACGAATCAGCTCCCTATGAACGCCACCGTCTCCGCGCTACATGTTTATCCGATTAAGGGGTGCCGGGGTATTTCGCTACGCGCGGCGGTGGTCGGGGCGCGCGGACTCGAACACGACCGCCGCTGGATGCTCGCGGACGCCGAGACGGGCACGTTTCTTTCGCAGCGCACCCACCCGCGCATGGCGACCTTCGCGGTGGCCGTGGCGGATGACGGCGCGTTGACCGTTGCCTGTCCCGACGCGGACACGGGCGCGGAGCGGGTGCTTTCCTTGCCGTTCCAGGCCGACGCCCAACTGAGCCGCCGCCCCGTGCGTGTCTGGTCGTTTGCCGGGGACGCCCTGGATTGCGGCGATCCGAGCGCGGCGTTCTTCGGCAGGCTACTAGGAGCCGATGTGCGCCTCGTCCGTGTCCCCGATGATTTCCCCCGGCGAGTCAAGCCGGAGTATGCCGTGACGCCGGAGGACGGTGCCGGGTTCGCGGACGCGTTCCCGCTCCTGCTCTGCGCCGAGCCGTCGCTCGCCGATTTGAACCGCCGCCTCGCGGCCCCACTCCCGATGAATCGCTTCCGCCCGAACATGACGATTGAGGGCGATTTCGCGCCCTGGGCCGAGGACGATTGGGGCGTTTTGCGGGTCGGGTCGGGGGTGACATTTCATGCCGTCAAGCCGTGTGACCGGTGCGCGGTGCCGACGATTGACCAGGAAACGGGCGTCAGCACTGGCACCGAGCCGCTGGCGACCCTGGCGACGTTCCGCCGCGACCCGCGCACCGGCAAAGTGCTTTTCGGCGTCAATCTGACGCCGGATCGCGCCAGTGTTTCGCGCGTCGTTCGCGTGGGCGATTCGGTCACGGTGGGGTAAAATAACGCCATGTCGGATGCCACCCCTTATCTGCTCCACTTTTCCGAGGACGCGACTATCACGCGCTTCGAGCCGAGTCCCCCGCCCGGCCAGCCGAAGGGGGAGGCGATGGTATGGGCGATCACGCCGGATCGGGCCGCGCTGTACCTGTTCCCGCGTGACTGCCCGCGCATCGGCTATTGGGCGACGCCGAAGACGTCCGCGAGCGACCGCTACCGGTTCCTGTCGCAGACGGCGGCGGAGCGCGTGTTGGTCGTAGAAAGCGCGTGGGTGACCCGGCTGTGCGCGTGCAAGTTGTTCGCGTACCGGCTCCCGCCCGATCTGTTCCTGCCGACCGGGATGGACGGCTACCATACCTCCCGGATCGCGGTCGAGCCGCAGAGCGTGGTGCCCGTCGGCGATCTGCTGGAGGCGATCACGGCGGGTAATGCCGAACTGCGCGTCACACCGTCCCTATGGCCGCTCCACGACACGCTACTCGACTCGTCGCTCCACTTCTCGATGCTCCGCATGCGCAATGCTCTACCGCGCCCCGAGTGATGTACGCCCCGGGTGATATGTCGGTGACCTGATTTCTTGTCCGACGAGCGGCCAAACTATGAGGCAATCGTCCTATACTCTTCCCTGGCAATCCCCCGCGCGACGGGGTAATATAACTATCATCACGCACTCGTAGATCAGCGGATAGATCGCTTCCCTCCGAAGGAAGAGGCCGCAGGTTCGAATCCCGCCGGGTGCATCGCGAAGACAAAGAACAAGCCCCCGTCGCCGACACCGGCGACGGGGGCTTTTCGTATTCACGGCTACCCTCTGTTTGACGGCTACCGTCAGTTCTGGCGCATCTTGACCCCGCTCGTGTTCTTTGCCTTGACGCCGCTTGACTTCACGACGCCCTTCTTGCCCGACCGAACCACGACCCGCCGCCGCGACCGGACCACGACCACCGTCCTCTTTCCGCTACCCTTCGACGTGTCGAGACTGACCACGGTGTTGGACCGGAACTTCGCCGGGACGAGCACCACGTCCGCCGCGCCCTGCGCGCCGCCGAACCCGGCTCCGGGTCTGCCGATACCCCCGCCCCCGGAGATCGCGCCGCCTCCCCCGCTGCCGAAACCGGGGAACCCGCCCCCGCCCCCTTCATCACCGCCGCCGAAGCCGCCACCAAACCCGCCGCCGCCAAACCCCGTGCCGCCACCGACACCCGCGCCCGGCACCATCTGCTGGAGCACGTTCGCCGGGGCGTTGCCGGAAACCTCGGTCTGGGTTTCCGTGCGGATCACGCGCTGTGTCTTGTAGGCGAACCAGATCGTGCGGGCCATCTTAACGTCGGCACCCTTGATCGTGCCCGCGCCGCCGAAAATGGGCACATCCACTTTGCCGGTGAAGGTCTGCGCGATGCGCGCCGTCTGGTAGCCGCTCTGCCACTCAAGCCCTTCGAGCTTGTTCTGCGTTTCCACCATCGGCGGCCGGTTCAGCGTCGCCCATTCAAGAAGTACCGGAGCGTTCACCGTCCACTGCTCGCCGATGCGTCGCCGCGTCCCGGTCAAATCAATGATCGGCAGGGCGACGTAGGCACCCGGTTGCGCCGCCGACGCGGGCACGAACTCCTGCACGTAGCCCGACGGACGCACGGCGCGGTAGCGCGACTTGAACGTGTACACGTTCTCCAGACGTGACGCCGCGCCGTTCCCGGAGATGATCACGCCATCTAACGTCTTGTCGCGGATCAGGTACGACCCGCCGCCGTTATTATCTTCCACGGTGCGCTCGTAGTTCGCGGTGACGGTTTGCACGGGTAATATGACCGGCCCGGTCGGGCGTTGTTGGGGCGTGTAGCCGCCGATGTTGGGACCACCTCCCCCGCGCCCGCGTCCGCCGCCGCGCCCGCCTTGAAACCCGCCGCCCTGAAACCCAGGAGGCGGGCCACCCTGGAAGCCGCCCTGGCCGCCCGAATAACCGCCCTGGCCGCCTGAAAACCCTTGCCCGCCGCCGAACCCCTGCCCGCCGTTCGCCGGGGCGCGCCCGCCGCCGTACTGCCCTGGTGCCGTGGTCTGCGGGTCGGTGATGTACTCCACCGAGGTCTGCTGGTGGTACTTCGTGCGATCCCCGACGCGCAGGGCGTACGAGAGCAGGATGCCGCCGGAGCGGGACGCGAGTTGCCCCTTGTTGTTCACATTGATCGTCAACGTCTGCGCGCCGACGCGCTGACCGCCCGCGTTATACGCGGCGATCTCGACCGTGTGCGGCCCGTCCTTCACCACGCGGCGATCCTCGACCACTTTCGGGTCCTTGCTGATCGCCTTCGTGTCCCAGAGTACGGAGACGACGCTCCCGTTCGACTCGACGTTGGGGGTTTGAATCGGTTCGCCCTTCGCCGAGACTTTGGGGATGTCAATCCCGGCGCGGAAATCGCCGTCAATGGTCAGCGTCAGGTACTGCGCGTCGCCGAGTGCCCTGCGCGACATCTGGAAGCGCACCGTCTCGCGTACCGACGCGCCGCTCGCGGGGCTGGTTACCCGGAACGGCACCTGCGCCCCCGCGGACACGGCACTCGCCGCCCCCGCCGTCGCTACCATCGCCGCCGTTATCAATCTGCTAAAGTGCCGCATAAAACGTCTCGCATTCCTTTCGCGCCTGTCCCCCAGGTCCTCGCGCCCGTCCGCCCGTTGTTCTAATGGGGGCCCGACGCGCCCACCGGACTGTTCCCACCGTCAACGATCCGCATCCCGGCAGGAAGCGCGAAACGCGCGTCCGCGAGTACGGGGTTAATCCTGATATTCGTCACGAGCACCGTGCGCGTCCCGCCTTCGTTAGCGATCAGCGTCTTTACCGGAAGCCGGAACCCCGGCCTCTTGCCCACATAGATCGTGGTGCCGGTTTTGACATCCTTGTATATATCGGTCGGCATCCCGTTCACCGACACCTCGCCGATCTTCTTCGCGCCGCGCAGTTCCTCGTTCGCCTGCGAGAACGCGACTTGCAACGCTTGTTCGACCCCGCCTTTGACATTCTGCTTCACGGCGGTCTTATTCGCCGGGATCACGAAGAAGACCCCGCCGTCGTTCGCCAGGTAGCGCACCTCGCCGGTCGCCGGGTCCGAATAGTCCAGCCGCGCCTTGTTCCCTTTGACTTCGACCCGGAACGTCTGCGTCACCTTCGAGCCGCCGTTCGGCGACAGCACACTGGTCACTGTGAACGCCGCCGACTTCGCCAGATTCGCCCGGCTCACTTGCGGGGGCACCGCGCTCCGCGACGGCACCGGTTTCTGCGCCATCGCCATGATAGGGGCGAGCAATGTCAGCCCTGTAACCAGCGAAAGCCACCAACCATTTCGTTTAATTTTCGTCACGCTACAACAAATCCCCTTCATTTCGCGAACCCGGTTTCACGAACCCCGTCGGATTGATACGTCTAAACGCGCTCGTCGTAGGCGGCACTCGCCGCCGCGTCCAGTTCCGCGTCCGACAACTCCGTGCGCCCGTTTCCATACGCCGCGATCAGGGCGCGGGCATCCTCGGCGTCTTCCGGCGCGACATACAGATCATAAACCCGGTTCTGATGGAACGAGTACACCGACATGGCCGCGCCGAGACTATCGCGCTCGCGCACCACCACCGCGATACCGTCCGCCTCGAGCGAGCCACGCGCGAGTTCCGCCCCGACGCTCTCGCCCGCCGTCTCGATCAGCACCCAGGATTCGTTCATCATGCTTATTATACGACATCCAGCAAGGCGGTCGTTTCGGCCTTCATTCCGTGCCGCGTTTCGACCTCCGCCGCGCCCCCGACCTGGCCCGCGCCCGCCACGCCGCCGCTCCGGTAGTAGTCGCATTGATCCGCGAGTACGCACAGCGAACAGCGCGGCCCCCGCGCGACACAGACCCGCCGACCGTGCCGGATCATGTGGACGTGGAACGGGTACACGCGCTCCGGCTTCAGCAACTTCTCCAGCGCGTCGTGCGCCTTCGCCTCTCCGATGCGCTTCGGGATCAGCCCCAGCCGGTGCGAGACGCGAAAAACATGCGTGTCTACCGGTAGCACCGGACGGCCCAGCGAGAACATCAGCACGCACGCCATCGTCTTCGGCCCGACCCCGTGGAACCCGAGCAAGTACGCCCGCGCCTCATCGGTCGGCATCTCGCGCAGAAACTCCAGGTGCGTCGCGCCGGTATCCGCGTGGATCGCGCCGAGCACGTTCTTGATGCGCGGTGCCTTCGCGTCGGCAAGCCCTCCCGAACGGATCGTGTCCGCTATGTCGCCCACCGGTGCCTCGCGCACGCCGTCCCACGTCGGGTAGGCGTCGCGCAGATTGTCGTACGCCCGCTCGCTGTTCTTGTCGGACGTATGCTGGGACAGGATCGTCATCACGAGGGCACCAAGCGGCTCGCCGTGCGACCGCCACTCCAGCGTTCCGTACTCACCGTCGAGCCGCTCGCACACCCATTCGGCTTTGCGCTCCCGCTCCCGCGTCTCGTCCGCGCCAGCCGCGTCCCTTTCGGCCACCGTGCCCGCCGCCCTTATCAGCCTTGCCATACGGGACGATTATACGAAAAGTGGGCGCGGTAGTCAAGCGGGAGGTTTTTCGCGCGGCGTGGTGAAAATACGGGAGTGACCACAGACCCGACTATTCTCACCGTTTTACGCGCCGCGCTCGACGCCGACCCCGCGAACGCCGCGCTCCGCCTGCACTACGCCGAACTGCTCCTCCAATCGGAGCGGTTCGCGGACGCGCTCGAACAGAGCGTGACGCTACTCGGGGGCGACCCGGCCAATGTCGCCGCGCTAGCGGTCGCCGCCCGCGCCGCCGAGGCGACGGGTGATCCTCGCGCCCCCGGCTACCGCGCTCTGCACAACGCCCTGTCAGGCACCACGCCGCCGCCCGCCCCACCCGTCGTGGTCCGCAAGCCGCAAGGCCCACCGCCCGGCATGCCGCCCGAAGAGTGGATCCCCGACAGCGAGATGATCCCGATGCCGTTATTCGGGGGCGGCGGGGACGGCGACCCGCTGTCCGGTAGTGACCTGCCCGCCGAAAACGAGGTGCCGCGCATCAAGCTGTCGGATGTGGCTGGGATGGAAACGGTGAAGCGGCGGCTACAGGTCGCCTTTCTGGGGCCGCTACAGAACCCGGAATTACGCGCCATGTACAACAAGTCTCTGCGTGGCGGGCTACTCCTCTACGGCCCGCCCGGCTGCGGCAAGACGTTCGTGGCGCGTGCCATCGCCGGGGAGTTGTCGGCGCATTTCATCTCGGTGGGGCTTGCCGACGTGCTAGACATGTACATCGGGCAGAGCGAGCGCAACCTGCACGAGCTGTTCCAGGAGGCACGCCGGAACCGCCCCTGCGTGCTCTTCTTCGACGAGATAGACGCGCTGGGGCGCAAGCGCAGTCTGCGCCGCGATTCGGCGACCCGCGACGTGGTGAACCAGTTCCTGCACGAACTCGACGGCATCGGCGCGGACAACGAGGGCGTTTTCGTGCTCTCCGCGACGAACCACCCATGGGATGTTGACTCCGCCCTGCGCCGCCCCGGACGCTTCGACCGCACCCTGCTCGTGCTACCGCCCGACCTGCCCGCCCGCGCCGCTATCCTGCGCTCCGGCTCCGAGGGCCGCCCCCTGGGGAGCGACATTGACTTCAACCAGCTCGCGAAAAGCACCGAGGATTACAGCGGCGCGGATATAGTCCACCTGTGCGACAGCGCGGCGGAGAACGCCCTGGAAGATTCGATCCGGTCCGGTAAGGCACGCCCGATCGGGAACGCCGACTACGCCCGCGCCCTGAAAGAGGTCAAGACGTCGGTGCGGGCCTGGTTCGACACGGCGAAGAACTACGCGCAGTTCTCGAACGAGGGCGGGGTGTACGACGACCTGCTGGAGTATCTGCGGGCGCGAAGGATGTTGTAAGGGCGGATGCGGTAGGTAGGGTGGAGCTACCTCGAGAGCAAAACCATGAGCGATTTCGACGATTTACAGGGTTTGTGGAAAATAGAATCCATGCGGCACGGCGGGAACATGGTCGGCTACGGCGCGACGCACATCGAGTTTCGCGGCGACGAAATGCAAGAGATTGATCCGGCCCGCGTGGACGGTGGCACCTGGGTGACATTCGTTCTTGACGAGACCACGACGCCGAAGCGATTCGACACAATGTATGCCTACGCGGACAAAAAGGGGGTGCCGTTCCAGCGCACCTTCCCTGAGTGCTACGAACTGGCCAGTGACATGCTACGGATCGGCGGGGCGCGGATCTTCGGGGAGCAACCGGAGCGCATTGACGAGAGTTACGCCCCGGTGAAAACGCTGTCGCGGTTTGCCGGAGAACGTCCGGCGACAAAACAAGCGTCAGGCAAAGGGTCGCGGACAAACCCGGTTCTCGGCACCCTGACATGGGACGACAACTTCGCGCAGTGGAACGCCGCGATTGATTTCGCGCCGGAGGATACGGTCAGCATTTCGATAACGCCGAACGACGCGGGCGACGACGCGGCGATTGAAACCGGCGCGGACTTCGTGACCTGGGTGCGCGAGAACGAGCCGAACGCCCGCGCCTACGCCGCAAGCCAGATGTTTGAACTTGCCGAGGATTGGCGCGACGAGGACGAGGAACCGGAGGCGATCACCGCCGCGTCGTTCGCGGGGCGCATCACGCTGTCCGAGATCACGTTCGATTCGAGCGGCGAGGCGAGCCTCTGGTACAACGACGGCGATGTTTTCGCCGGTCATGTGATCGTGGTTTCCGTGGACGCGAGCCGTGCGTTCACCGACGCGCAGATGATGGGCTGAGCTGTGCTGGAAAATCTACGAGCGCGGTGAGTGCTGGAAGGACAGTTGCTGTAGGTAAGGGACGGATACCAGTGCGCATACACAACCGCCTTATGCTTCGCGACATCATTGCCGCCCCACGCTCTCACCGAGATGGCGCACGATAGCCCCGACGCAATGCGAACGATATGAAAATACAGACGGTCGGCGAGTCATTACACTGGTCGTATGCAAACTTAGGGATGGCTCACGCCGCCTTGGGACGCGGCGACACCGTGTACAATCAAGGACACTATATGATCCGTAGTCGTTTGTACAGCGGGTTCCGCAAAAGCACGCTCAATATCGGCGCACTTGCTGAAGACGAGCGGCTAAAACTTGTTCTGCCACAGAGTTGCTGTTACTGCGGTAGCACAACAGACTTGACGGTTGACCATCTTCTGCCGCGAAGTAAGGGCGGCGAAAACGTGGGGGAGAACATGGTCTGGGCATGCCGCTCCTGCAATAGCTCCAAAGGAGCGACCGATCTACTGGCGTGGCTACAAAGAAAAGGGCAGTTCCCGCCGCTTCTCTTACTGCGCCGATACCTCAAGTTGGCAATCGAGTACGGCATACAGCATGACCTGCTGGAGACGTCGCTTGCCGAGGTGTCGCCCCTCCCGTTTTCACCACCGCACCTGCCGTCGAACTTTCCCCAACCCATTCACCTGCGTCTGTGGATCGTAGACTTACCTTAGGTTTGAGCATTAACACGCTCTCTCCATAATTGCGGCTCGCTGCCGCTTTTACCGTGAACAACGCCGCGCACCGGCGCGTTCCGGTACAATGCCTCATGCGGCGCAAGCACTCCGGTTTCACTTTGAAGGACGCCCTGCAACTCTTGCGGGTGCAGTCGTTCGTGCCGTGGGTAATGCCGGGCAACTCTCTCCCCGCCAGCGACCATCTGGCCGAGGACATGCGCCGGTTCGATGCGTTCGACCTCGAGAACTCCGAGGCCGCGAAACTACTGCTTCTCGACGCGCTGTTCGCCGAGATCGTGCCGCGCTACCCGAACCTGAAAGTATGGAAGTCGGCACCACTCGAAACCGACACCCTCACCGGCGTCGCGGACTACGTGATCGCGCCGAAGCGGGCGTACCTCGCCACGCCACTGCTTTGCGTCGCGGAGGCAAAGAGGGATGATTTCGTACAGGGGCGGGCGCAGTGCCTGGTTGAGATCGCGGCGTGTGTGTCGCAAAACCGGGCGGATGGTGTAGACCCGGACGTATACGGCATCGTTAGCAACGGTCAGGTCTGGCAGTTCTACCGGCGCGAAGTGGCGGGGACGGTACACGAGAGCGGGCTGTACACGGTCAGTGCGCTCCCCGACCTACTCGGCGCGCTTGACTACGTGTGCGCGTCCTGCGCTCGTAATGCCCCTTGACCGCGCGGGCAGGCGGGGTAGCCCGCGCCCACATCAAATGCGGCGGGTGAGACGGGCGCGGCTTTCTTCGTAGTCGCGGAAGGACAAATCAGGGTAATATTCTCCTCGCGAGGCAACGGTACTCCGGGGTTCATGTTTCTCCGAGGACTTAAGCGGTTTGGCTCTCCGACGCCCGCCTCTGCCCGTCCGGGGCCGTCCGGTAACGGAGTTACCCACAGACCGAGGGCAGTTTCTTCGCGACGAACCCGCGAAACGGGTCACTCGGATTACCGATTTCATCCGATTGAATAAGATGGGGGGCAACACGGTTTCATGCAAAACACGACGTATCATGGCGGGGAACGCTGGCAGGCACTGGAACGGGCGCGGCTACTCTCCGAGTTGAACCGACACCGGGAAGCAATCGCCGTTTTGCAGAAACTCGTCGCGCGGGCACCCGACGACGACCACGTCCTCTGCCTCCTGGCGGGCGAGCATCTCGAACTGGATCAGCCCGCCGAGGCGTTGGCGTGGGCGGATCGCGCCGTCGCTTGCGCCCCGGACGAGGAGTGGGGGCACCGCCTGCGCTCGATAGCCCTGATCCAGTCGGATCATGAGGCGGCACTGATCTCGGCGCGGGAGGCGGTCGCCCGGATGCCGGAGTCGCGGCAGACGCTACAAAATCTGGCACACGCGCTACTCGCCAACGGCTTCTGGCGGGAGGCATGGCAGACAGCGGAGAGACTGCACGCGCTGTATCCCGACGACGCCGCGACGCAGGACACGCTCGCCTCGGTCGCCTTCGCACACGAATGGTGGGGCGACGCGGAGCGGCTGTCCCGCGAGTCGCTCAAGCGATTCGCCGCGAGCCCGTCGGCGCATTACAACCTGGGCGCGGTGCTCTTCAACCGGAAGCAGTACGGCGAGTCGGCGGAATCGTTCGCCCGCGCCACGGAACTGGATCCGACCCGCGCCGCGACGCGGAACATGGCGGCGTGCGCCGCCGGGGCGCATCTGGACAGCACGCTCGGGCCAGGCGTCCCGTACAAACTCACGGCAGGAATGATACTGTTCCCGTTATTCCTCTGGCTGATACTGTTGTTTTCGGTGTTCGACGGCGCTACGGCGGGGGCCGAACCGGTCATAGGAATCGCCGCGCTCGCGAGTCTGTTCAGCGTGTTCCTGCTCTTCCGGCGGTACCAGAGGTGGCGGGCGCTCTCCCCGGCCGTGCGCCGCCTTTATCTCATCACACGCTGGAGTTCGCTCCGGAACGTCGCGCCGCGCGAGTTCGACGCGCTGATCGCGCGGCAGACGGCATAGAGCATAGGACGATGAACAATCCCGACCCCTCCGAGGCGACGATGGAACGCTGGCGTATCCTGCGTAAGGCGCAACTCCTGTCCGAGCTGGATCGGCACCGGGAGGCGGCGGCACTGCTCCACGGCTTGCTGGCGCGGCAACCGGATGACGCGAACGTACTCTGCCAACTCGCCGCGACGTACCTGAACCTGGGCGAGCCGGGGCAGACCATCGCGCTCGCGGACCAGGCCATCGCGCACGCCCCCGAGAACGAGTGGCCCCACCGTTTGCGCTCCATCGCGCTCCTCAAGTACGATAAGCGGGCGGCACTGCTGGCGGCGCGCGAGGCCGCCACACTGATGCCGGAAGGCCGACAGGCACTCATCACGCTGACCAACGCCCTGCTCAAGAACGGGGCACTACATGAGGCGCGCGCCGTCTCGGAACGGCTACACACGCTGTACCCCGACGATGCCGAGACGTACGAGATGCTCGCCTCGGTCGCCTTCGCACACCAATGGTGGCGCGACGCGGAGCGGCTCTCGCGCGAGGCACTCAAGCGTGACGCCGCCCGCCCCCTCCCGCTCCATAACCTCGCCGCCGCCCTGTTCAACTCCGGCCAGTACGAAAAGGCGGCGGACGCGGCGACCCGCTCGCTCGAACTCGACCCGGCACAGGCCGAAGTTCGGATACTCGCCGCTCGATCCGCCGGGCAATATCTGGACGGGAGAATATCGGTGGGGATCGCGACCGTATCGCCGCTCGGGTTTCTGGTCTGGGCACCGGCGTTTCTGCTGATCGCCGTGCTCCTCTTGCTCGACGCTCTACACTCGCCGGGCGGCTGGGGTTCGTTCTGGGTCTTCGCCGGGATCGCGCTCCTCCTCAACGGCGTCTGCGCCTACTATTACTGGTGCAGGCACCGGAAGTGGTTCCGGCTATCGCCCGCGACGCGGCGCGTCTACCTGCTGTCGCGCTGGGGCTGGCTGGGCCGGATCGCGCCCGCCTGGTTTGAGCGATTCCTCGCGCGGCGCGTCGGCGAAAGTGGCATGGGGAAGGAATGATGGCGGACGGGCGCGTCGGGGCAACATCGGGTAGGCGGGTGGGGGAGGGCATCGGGTAGCATGGCGGGGGCGTCGGGTTCCCGGAACCC